>NZ_CP193934.1:369285-703571 GCF_050859505.1 Rasiella sp. SM2506
CGGCAGCGTTGGTGACTTCGGGAACTGCTACCCTGGAAACTGCTTTGTTTAAAGTACCGCAAGTAGTTTGCTATAAAGGAAGTGCTATTTCGTATGAAATTGCAAAACGTATTATTACGCTGAAATACATTTCATTAGTGAATCTTATAAGTGATAAAGAGGTCGTAAAAGAACTTATTCAAAAAGACTTGAATACCAAAAATCTGAAAAAAGAACTTACGAATATCCTAGACGAATACCAGAGAGCCAGACTCTTTTTAGACTATTACGATCTGGAACAAAAATTAGGTGGAAAAGGTGCCAGTGAAAAGACTGCGAAGTTGATTATTGCAAGCTTGAGGATTCAGTCCTAAGTAAATTACCACTACCATACCCTGAATGCAATCTAATCACAACATTATAAGTGCTGCAATTAAAAAAGTGCTTCGGTTGGCAGATAGTTTGAGGATATATAACTCAATAAAACATTGTATTTGAAAAACACTAAGTTTTCAGATTACCCTTTAAATTTCAAGTATAAAAAGGCAAGAAACCATTGTTAATTTCGTTTTAATAAGTGTTCTTAGCACAATAGAATTTCTCACTATTGATTTGTACTTTTAAATATTCAAAATTTACCCTATGAAAAAATTGCTACCTGTACTTCTATTATTGCTTTTTTTAGTCTCTTGTGGGGCTTCAAAAAGATCAACTACGTATACAAAAACACGTACTCCTAACAAAGTAGAAAGTACTAGTAGCCCTAACAGTGCCGTTGGAAAAATCATAGACCACGCCAAAAGTTTTGAAGGCACCCGTTACAAATTTGGTGGCACTACTAAAAAAGGAATGGATTGCTCCGGATTAATCTACACCTCGTTTGCAACAGAAAATATTACACTCCCCAGAATTTCCCGCGACATGGCTACTCAGGGTGAGCGTATTTCATTATTAAAGGCAGAGGAAGGGGATTTAGTTTTCTTCCAGACCAATCCAAGTAAGAACGTTATTAATCACGTAGGTCTGGTGGTATACAACAAAAGTGGTGTCCTCAAATTTATACATGCTACGACGTCACAAGGTGTGATCATTAGTGATCTTTCTGAAGCCTATTGGGACAAATCTTTTGTACAGGCGCGAAGAATTATTTAAATTTTTAGTATCTTTAATTGCAACTCCCTACTAACAAAGGTCTTTTGGCCTGGCTGTTTGTATGGGGGTTTCATATGTAAATTTTTCTGTCGTTCGTTTTGCGGTGTGTCTTACTCTGGGCATTACAGCTGGTTATTGGGCTGAAAATTTTGAACTCTTTTCTATTACAACTTCTGCATTAATAAGCATACCACTTGTGCTTCTTGTCTTGCTATATGTCTCTTGGCAATGGAATAAAAAACAACTAGAGCCTTCTCCTCTTTTTGGGATTCTAGTATGTTTTCTTTTCTTTTTTATTGGTTTGGCTAATTACTCGCTACGGCTTCCCAAATCGCAGGCCAATCATTTTATACACTACTCCTCCGCTGAAAATAAGCTATTACAATTAAAAATTACAGAAGCCCTAAAACCAGATGCATTTAATCTTAAATACATTGCCGAAATACAAACTATAAACGAAGCTAAATCCAAAGGAAAAATACTTCTCCTACTTCGGAAAGATTCCTTACAACCCATACGTTCTGTAGACGAATTGCTATTGGTTTCCGGCAATTTTGAGCCAGTTAGAGCGCCTAAAAATCCACATCAATTTAAGTATGCCGATTATATGAAAACATTGGGAGTCTATGGACAACTGCAACTAAATGATCGTGATATTATTAGTTCTGAAAAAGGAAAAACAACCCTCGTAGGTTTTTCAGAAAACATCAGAAACAACCTTATCTACAAATTAAAAAGCACTCCACTGCAAAATAAAGAACGAAGCATTTTGCAAGCATTAGTTTTAGGACAGCGTCGGGATATTGACAAAAGTCTTTATAACGACTATGCAGCGGCGGGCGCCATTCATATTTTAGCAGTGTCTGGATTGCATGTGGGGATTCTATATTTTATACTGCTCTTTATTTGTAGACCGCTCACCTATTTAAAGTATGGGAGTTTGGCTAGAAGCATCATCATTGTAGTTCTGCTTTGGGGATTTGCTATTTTGGCAGGATTATCTCCTTCGGTAGTGCGTGCAGTGACTATGTTTTCATTTTTTACGTTTGCTACGTCTATTAAACGGCCTACCAACAGTTTTAACACACTGTTTTTATCATTCTTTTTATTGCTCTTACTTCGTCCTAATTGGTTGTTTCACGTTGGATTTCAACTAAGCTATTTGGCGGTGTTTGCTATTCTTTGGCTACAGCCAAAGTTGTACAAACTGTATAAACCAAAATTTTATTTGGATAGATTGTTTTGGGGAATTATCACCGTGACTATCACTGCGCAATTAGGCATTGTCCCTTTAAGTCTCTATTATTTTCATCAATTTCCAGGCTTGTTTTTTGTGACCAATTGTGTCATACTTCCTGTATTGGGCATTTTATTAGCTGGCGGACTTCTACTAGTCATCTTAGCAGCGTTTGATGTGCTGCCCGATTTTTTTGCTGAAGGCTACAATTATTGCCTTACACTTTTAAATAGCTTTATTTCTTGGATAGCACAACAAGATTCTTTTTTATTTCAAGACATTCCGTTTTCGAAGTTATGGGTGGCGGGAAGTTATTTAATGTTGGTTAGCCTTGTTTTACTATGGAAACAGTATAATTATAGAAGATTGCTCTATTGCTTAATATCGTTTTCAGTATTACTTGTCATATTAATTTGGGAGAAGAAGCAATCAAGTTATTCTGAAATGGTCATCTTCAACAAAAACCGAAATTCGCTCATAGGGATTAAAGAAAACAAACGATTAACAGTTTTTAAAACCGATACCCTGGCTTCAGCAATTTCAGAAAGCTATCCCATTAAAAGTTATAAAACTGAAACCGCTATTGTGTCTTATTCCGAACAACCCCTTCCGAAGTATTTTATATTTCAGCAGCAATCTGTCTTGGTATTGGACAGTTTAGGCGTTTATCCAAGCGATTCCGAAGCTACTATCATACTTTTAACGCACAGTCCAAGAGTGAACTTAGAACGGCTCATTGAGAGCCTGCAACCCAAACAAATTATAGCCGACGGAAGCAACTACCGTAGTTATGTAAATAGATGGCGGGAAACGTGTACACAAAAGAAACTCCCTTTTTACCACACGGGCACAAAGGGAGCCTTTACACTTAAATAGTCGAAACACTTAACTAAAAACAACTACTTAAAAGTTCCTTTAAAATTTTCTTGATACTCTTGCCACGCCAAAGCTGTGGTAAGCGTTTTATAGTCATTATTGGCAATCATTTTTAAATATATTTCTAACTGCGATGGCGTTTTATAACCTGGAATTGCTTGAATTAACACCCCATCTTCTTCAAAAAACACTAAGCTTGGATAGCCGGTAATCTTTAACGCATGTGCCAACAAATGCTGGGAGTTGCGCCCCTTTCTCTCCGGAACATAGTTTGGGTTGGTATAGGTAAAATCGTTATAATTTATTTCTTCATTTCCTTCGGCATTAAACTTCACTGCGTAATAGTTTTCGTTTATATAATCTGCCACTTGTTTATCACTGAAAGTATTTTTATCCAGCAATTTACACGGCCCACACCAGGTTGTGTAGACGTCCATGAATATTTTCTTTGGTATTTTTTCTTGGGCCGCCAAGGCTTCTTCCATAGACATCCAATTAATTTTTTGGGCGGTCATGGTGCCAGCGATTAGTAGTAAGGCAAAAAGGAATATATGCTTCATCTGTTCTTCTTTTAAGTATTGCAATAGATTTTTAAATTTCAAAATTAAAGCAACAAAAAACGTTCCACTATGGGAACGTTTTTTATTTATATTAATTGTGTTGCCTAACGCACTCCGTGCATTTTCTTAATAAGTGTTTTATTTAAGATCAACATTATTACACCTGCACCAATAGGTATTAATGTGAATATCATAAAGAAATAAGAAAGTCCTTTTTCTTCTAGTATTGGATCCATATAACTACCTGTGATACCTGCTGCTAGGTTGGCTATAAAATTAGCTACAAACCATACTCCAAACATGAGTCCTACCAATTTAACAGGAGCCAATTTACTTACATAAGATAAACCTACAGGAGAAACACAAAGCTCTCCTAGCGTATGAAATAAATAAGCAAATACTAAGAACATCATACTTACTGAAGCTGTTTTAGCACCTAATGGAATACTCATTGAACCATAGGCCAATATCCCAAAACCAAGACCTAATAGAATAAGCCCGATTGCAAATTTAACGGGTCCTGAAGGATTATATTTACTTTGCCATATTTTAGAAAACAACGGTGCAAAGGCAATAATAAAAAAGGAGTTAAGAATTCCAAACCAAGATGCTTTTACTTCAGCAACCTCTGCATTAAACTCTCTCACCAACATCCATATTACAATTGCCCATATAATAACAAAACTTGTTCCTAGCAATATATTGGAGAGTGCATATTTTGAATATGTTTGTTTAAACAACATACCTAGAACCCAAGTAATAATTAGCATAGGAACCACTGTAAGAATGGTATTAAATATTTTAAAGGTCATCGCTCCATCACCTACCAAAACACGGTCTGTGTAATCTGCAGCGAAAATAGTCATAGAACCACCTGCCTGTTCAAAAGCCCACCAGAAGAAAATAGTAAAGAAGGCTAAAACCCCGATTACCATTAAACGGTCTTTCGTTACTTTAGATTTTTTTGCATCATCGACAGTGTCTTCAATGGCGTCTTTTGTATCTTCTAGACTGTCGTCTAGGGCATCATCAAAGTCTTGAGTTCCCTTAGGAGAAAGCCCAATACGTCCAAATATTTTTTGTGCAAAGTGGAATTGCAGCATTCCGAAGAACATAAAAATACCTGCTAATCCAAAGCCATAGTGCCATCCAATAGATTCACCAATATAACCACACAATAAAATACCTAAAAAGGCACCTGCATTAATTCCCATATAAAAAATGGTATATCCAGCATCTTTTTCTTTCCCTTGGTTTTTATATAATTGACCTACCATTGAAGAAATATTCGGCTTAAATAACCCATTCCCAATAATCAAAAGCCCTAGACCTGCATAGAAAAATGGTTTTGCGAATACTTCTAATCCCATGGACGCATGTCCTAATGTCATTAATAAGGCTCCTAACACCACAGCTTTACGATATCCCGTAAGCTTATCTGCTATTAATCCACCAAATATTGGAGTGATATAAACAAGTCCAGTATATACTCCATACAACCACAAAGCCTTTGAACGTTCCCATCCAAAGCCTTCATCTAAAACAGAAGCTACTAAAAAGAGTACCAATAAGGCTCGCATACCATAGTACGAAAACCGTTCCCACATTTCGGTAAAGAATAATACAAATAGTCCCGAAGGATGACCTAAAACGGTTCGCTGATTAATTTCTGAACCTCCAAATTTAAATTCCATAGAAAAAGGTGTTAGTTAATTTATTTATTGAATTATAGATTGTTTTTAATAAAATCGGTCATTAAGGTATAGAGATGTAATCGTGTGTTACCTCCATAAATCCCGTGATTTTTGTCTGGATAAATACGCCAGTCGAATTGTTTGTTGGCTTGCACCAAAGCTTCTACCAAGCGCATCGTGTTTTGCACGTGTACATTGTCGTCTGCACTACCGTGAACCAATAAAAATTTCCCTTCCAGCTTATCTACATGATTAATAGGAGAATTCGTATCATATCCCGATGCATTATCTTGCGGAGTAGTCATATAACGTTCGGTATAAATAGTGTCATAAAATCGCCAGCTGGTAACAGGGGCTACTGCAATCGCCATAGAAAATGTATCGGCTCCCTGGAACAAACAGTTACTGGACATAAATCCTCCGTAGCTCCACCCCCAGATTCCAATACGAGAGGCATCGATATACGGTAACTTTCCAAGTTCTTTGGCAGCACTTATTTGGTCTTCTACTTCAAATTTACCCAATTCATTTTGGGTTACTTTTTTGAAATCTCTTCCTTTTAAACCCGTACCACGCCCATCTACACAAGCTACCACGTATCCTTGCTGTACCAGCATTTGGTGCCAGTAATCGTTTGATCCGCCCCAGCTATTTTTTACGTTTTGTGAGCCTGGTCCAGAATATTGGTACATAAATAAAGGATACTCCTTTGTTTCATCAAAATTGGAAGGCTTAATAATGTACATATTCAACTCTTCACCATTCACTTTAATAGTACTGAATTCCTTTGGAGACGTGTTATATTGCGCTATTTGATTTTTTAACTCTTCATTATTTTTTATCTCCCGAATTAACTTTCCGTCAATGGCTTTGTTTAATGTAAATACATAGGGAGTTTCAGTATCGTGAAATGTATTAATGAAATAAGTAAAATCCGAACTAAAATCTGCACTGTTTGTTCCAGTTTGTAAGGTTAATCGCGCTTTATTTTCTCCACTTTTTAAAACAGAATATACATCACGGTTTATACTTCCGTTTTCTGTACTTTGATAATAAACACGACCTGTCTTCTGGTCGAACCCATAGTAATTTGTTACTTCCCAATCTCCTTTGGTGATTTGATTTATAAGTTTCCCAGTTTTATCGTACTGGTAAATGTGGTTCCAGCCATCTTTTTCACTTGTCCAGATAAAACTGTTATTGTTCAAAAAGGTAAGATTGTCTGTAATATCAACATACGCGTTATCCTTTTCTTTCAGAATAAGCGAGGTTGCATTCATTTTGGCATCCACGAAAATTAAGTTTACTTCGTTCTGCTTTCGGTTTGTTAACTGTACACTTAAGACATCTGCGTCATTAGTCCATTTAATACGAGGTATGTAATAGCTGTCGTAGTTTGAAAGATTTACATCGCTGGTTTTCTTGGTGTCCACATCATACAAATGAAGGGACACTTTAGCATTTGGGTCACCCGCTTTTGGATATTTAAAAACTTGCTGACTTGGATACAAATCTGTTCCAAATACATCCATTGAAAAACGAGGGACATTGGTTTCGTCAAATTTAATATATGCTACTTTAGTACCGTCTTTGTTCCAGTCAAACGCACGAACAAATGCAAATTCTTCTTCGTAGACCCAGTCTGTAATTCCGTTAATGATACTGTTTATTTTTCCATCTGTGGTAACTTGCGTCTCTTCACCAGACTGTAAATCCTTTATGTATAAATTGTTATTGTGACCAAAAGCAACTTTGGTTGCGTCACTATTGAAGGTTGGCTCCTGAATTTGCTTGGTGGATACCAAGTCGAGTTGTTTTGTCTTTATATCGTATACATAATATGTTCCCAAAGAAGATCTTCTATAAATTTGCTTGAGCTGCGTAGCCAATAAGAGCTTGGACTCATCTTCACTCAATTCGTAAGATATTATAAAAGTAATTCCAGGAAGATCATTACTATCGACCAAGGTATTTACTTTTTTTCCACTTTTATAATCGTACACATCTACCGTAGAAGAACTTGTTTGCCTACTGTAATTAAGCACTGCATATTCTTTACCATTTTCTAAAGAACGAAGGGCATCGAGTCGCTCTGTGCGGAATGTGCTACCCCATATATCTTCTAAGGTTATCTCTTTTTTTTGTGCTGTTGCGACCGAAATGGCCAAAATAAATAATACGAGTAGGGAATTTCGAGGAAGTAGTTTCAAAGTGTTAAAATTTTGTTATGCCAATGTTACTAAAATTTAGTGAAATTTCCGTGATTTTTCTTGTTAAATAGCCGTTCTAAGACTTGCTGAAATCATGAATAAACTATTTCACTTTGCTGAAATATGAATTTATTCTGGAAATTTTCAATTTCTGAAATCTTATCTTTGCTTTTTCAACACTTCAACCCATGCGACAACCCGTTTCTGGTTTTTCAAAAAAATCTAAAGAACAAAAAATTGAATGGCTCCTTGCTACTTATTTTAACAGCGCTAGTAGCGTGAAAGAAATCATTCAGCAATACTACACTAGCGACGTCTCATTACAACAACTGCACGACGATTTTATAGAAAACGCCATCACCAATTATTATCTTCCGTTTGGAATTGCCCCTAACTTTTTAATAAACGGACAATTGTATACACTTCCCATGGTGACTGAAGAAAGTTCGGTAGTTGCAGCGGCAAGCAATGCTGCCAAATTTTGGTTGGAACGTGGCGGGTTTACTGCGGAAGTGATTTCAACAGTGAAAAACGGACAAGTACACATAGATTTTTACGGTGATGCTAACATTTTAGTTGAATTTTTTGAAGCAACAAAACTAAAACTCATCGCCAGCCTTGATACGCTTCAGAAAAATATGAAAAAGCGAGGTGGCGGTTTGCTGGATATCGAGTTATTAGATGCTTCCGCAACGCTGGAAGGGTATTACCAGTTGCATTGCACCTTTGAAACGTTGGACGCGATGGGTGCCAACTTTATTAATACTTGTTTGGAGCAACTAGCCACAACGTTTACCATTGAATCTCAAAATTATAAAACTTTCGGTCTTGAAAAACCAAAAGTGGTCATGAGCATTCTCTCTAATTACGTTCCTGAATGCCTCGTTCGTGCCGAAGTACATTGCAAAGTGGAAGATTTAGCGCAAGAGCATATTTTGGGAGAAACCTTTGCCAAAAATTTTGTACGCGCCATTAATATCGCTAAGTCCGAGACACGCCGCGCCGTAACCCATAACAAAGGGATTATGAATGGCATAGATGCGGTTGTTTTAGCTACAGGAAACGACTTTCGTGCGGTGGAAGCTGGCGTACACGCCTACGCAGCAAAAAACGGCTATTACGGAAGTTTGACACACGCTACCATAGAAGATGGTGTTTTTAGATTTTGGATTGAACTACCACTAGCGCTGGGCACCGTTGGCGGACTTACATCCTTGCATCCATTGGCTAGATTTGCCTTACAATTATTACAAAATCCCAGTGCGCGCGAGTTAATGCAACAAGTTGCGGTAGCAGGTCTGGCGCAAAATTTTGCCGCTATAAAATCGCTAGTAACGGTTGGAATTCAAAAAGGGCATATGAAAATGCATTTGATGAATATTTTAAATCAGTTGGGCGCCTCATCAGCGGAGAAAGAAAAAGCACGTATCTATTTTAAAGAAAATTCGGTTTCTCATAGTGCTGTGGAGCGTTTTGTTGAGGACTTGAGGAGCTAAGGAGCCTTTCGATACCATTTTACTCCTGCGTCGTATAATCACTCAGGATAACATGCATACTTTAAATTGAATTATTAATTGGAAAAGTCTTTTTATAGCAACGGAAAATTATTACTCACCGGAGAATACGTAGTTCTGGATGGTGCTACGGCCTTGGCAATACCTACTAAAAAAGGACAATCACTTACCGTACTTCCCCGAGAAGAAAATGAATTGCTCTGGAGCAGTTTTGACGTAGAGGGCAACTGTTGGTTTAGCGCAGAATTTTCACTAAAAACATTTGAAATATTGGGATGCGATAATCTTACAACCGCTCAAACATTATCCCGTATTCTAAAAGAAACCCGAAGATTACAGCCCGATTTTTTATCGAATTCAATGGGGCTTCAAGTACTAACGGAATTAAACTTCCCTAAGAACTGGGGGCTTGGCACCTCTTCTACCCTCATAAATAATATAGCGCAATGGGCACAGGTGGATGCTTTTTTATTACTTAAGAACTCCTTTGGCGGTAGTGGTTACGATATAGCCGCAGCGCAGCACAACACCCCAATTTTTTATTCTAAAAAAAATGAATTATCACAAATTCAAGAAATTAAACTGCCTTGGGATTTTACAGATTCATTATTCTTTGTCTATTTAAACCAAAAACAAAATAGTAAAGAAGGTATTTCACACTACAAAAAACAACCTGCCACAATCAAAGAGGTCGAAAAAATTACCGACTTATCTAAAAAATTATTGCTTTGTTACACGCTTTCAGATTTTGAAGCGATTCTAAATGCACACGAGGAGACTATTTCAAACATAATAGGCTTGCCAACAGTGAAAGCAACCCTATTTTCAGATTTCAACAGGAGTGTAAAAAGTCTTGGTGCTTGGGGTGGCGATTTTATAATAGCGACGGGAACGCTTGAAGACATGTCTTATTTCAGCAAAAAAGGATACGAAACTATTATTCCATTCAGCGAAATGATGCTATAAAAAAAGCCCCGATAAACGGAGCTTTTTTCAGTATGGTATGACTAGTTTCTATTAGAAGAAATTAGCTCTATTGTCTTCAATTTCAGCAGCTTCTTTTAACGCTGTATAAATTTTTCCATTTACAGCAGGAGTTGCCTTAGCCGTTAATTGGTTTGCGAAAGAAGCATAGTTATCTAGTGATGGTGCAGGATTAAAAGCAAGTACTCTTACCTTGTATACTCCATTTTCACCAACAATAAGGCCTGTTTCCTCCCCTGGCTTTTTACCAAAAGCAGTTCCCACTACTACGGGCTCATTACCTGCACCAGCCAATGTAGGGCTTGCCATAGTAACAGCAGTGGCAGTTTGTACAGATACACCCTGGCTGTTTGCTACTTCCTGCAATGTAGTTGCTGTTATGCTTTCTTTAATTTTGGCTGCTTTTTTCTTGTTCTTTAGTATTGGACTCACTCTTGAAGAGGCTTCAGCAATACTCATTAATCCTTTTGGACTCTTACGTGTTAACTGTGCTATTACGTATCCGCTTGCGGTACTAAAACGCTTGATATCTCCAACATTAGTTTCTTCTTCAAAAGCCCATTTCACAATATCTCTATTGTTACCAACTCCCGGAATTGTAGCATCTAGCATTCCTATTTTATTTACAGGTTTTAAAGGCAATGAAGCCGCTGTGGCCGTTTCGGCAAAATCACCTTTCTGAGCATCTAACTCAAAATTGGTAGCTTCGCTAAACACATTGTTTAATGTTTTCTCACTGGCTTCAATTTCTCTGGTAATGGTAGCTACTTTTACAACTTTTTGAGAATTTTTATGACCTAGCACTTCTATTAAGTGGTATCCAAATCTTGTTTCAACCACACCCATATCGCCCACATTTTTCTCGAAAGAAAAATCTCTAAAAGCAGGAACCATTTGATTATAAGGGAAGAAATCATACACTCCATCTTTCTCTATACTTGCTACGTCTGATGTAAATTGCTTCACCATAGCAGGAAACTTAGTTTTGTTTGCTTTTAAAACTGTTAACAAGCTATCTGCTGTTGTTTTTGCCTGCTCCTTAGTTCTTGTAATACTATCGGTTGGACTAAGTCCTATTGGAATAAGTATGTGACGTACTTTAGAAGAATCTGGCATTTGGCGTGTGGCCACAACTTTACTTAAGTTAAAAGTATTATCTACTTGATAAGGGCCATAAATAGTCCCTGTACTCATATTAAATACAGTATCCCTAATAGTCACTGGCAATTCTTTATTGTACATCCACCGATCTTGATATGGTGTTTCAGAATTAGAGTTTACAAATGTTTCCACATCTGTTGTATTTGCAAAACCTCTAATAGTATCTGTTAATTTTGACACGTCATTGTATTCAGCTGTGTCTTTTAATAAGTTTTCTATTGAAGTTTTAGCTTCATCTATGTCTTCTTGTGAAGCTTTTTCAGAAATTGTCACATATTGAATATCTACTTGTGGCTCTATTTCGAACTCTTTCTTATTATCCTTGATATAAGCTTCAATTTCACCATCGGTAACAGGAACTTCCTCATCTGGAATTTTAGTGAAAGGTATAAATGCAAACTCTAAGTTCGCTTTATCGTTTTCAAATTTATAGGCTTGCTCACCTTCAGCCAATGTAGAAGTTAACCCTCCTTTAACCATAGTAAAATAAGTGTTTTCTAAGATGGTCATTTTTGTATTGTCTACAAAGTCATCCCATTGCTGAGACGCTTGCTGGTTGGTACGAATACTCGCGACATACTCATCTAACTTAGCTTGGCTAAAACGACCCGCTTCGTCTTGAAACGTTTCATTTCCTGCAAGATTGGTACTTAAAGCATCGTTTAACTGGTCCTCTTGAACCGTCAATCCTAATTCTTCATATTGCTCTTCCAGTAAAACTCGCTTTACTTCTTGCTCATACACAGCATTTACTGCTTGACCCGCAGGAGCATTAGGACCTAAATTACGACGCATGTTTTCTACCTTGGTCATAAAAGTGGTGCGATCTAGATCTACTCCATTTACTGTCGCTACGGTAGATTGTGATTTATCTGAAGACAAACCGCCATTACGTAAAACATCTGCCAATACAAATGAGAACAATGCCAACGCAATGATAATGATCAAGAAAACCGAACGTTGTCTAATTTTATTTAAAACTGCCATCTTATTAAGTTAGTTTAACCTTTGCCATTGTAGCGAGAAGGTATTAATTCAATTTTTAACTAGTGGGCGAAAATACCATTTTCCCACCATTAATGAAAACGTTTTCCCTAAAAAAATTGTTAGATTTTACAATAGTTTTTTTAGCAGTAACACCTTGAAAAAGCGATATCAAGAAATTTTAAGATTCTACGATCTGCTTTAATTCTACCAATTCGATTTTGGTATTGGAAACTTCTAGAATAGTAATTTGGTATTCTTCTATTTCGTGAACTTCACCTTGTTGAGGAATTTCTTCGGTTACGTGCACTATCATACCGCCCAGGGTTTCATAACTATCACTTACTGGAAGATCCAGTTTATACACTTCGTTTAGGTAATCTACTTCGTGTCTAGCAGAAAATTTATAATGATTTTCTCCCAGGGCTTCCTCGGTAAGTCCTGCGCTGTCGTGTTCATCTTCTATCTCGCCAAAAAGCTCTTCGATAATATCTTCTACAGTAATAATTCCAGAGGTACCACCATATTCGTCTATCACCACCGCCATACTTCGATGCTTTCTAGTGAGAATATTTAATACATCTTTTGCAAGCATCGTTTCTGGAACAAAAATTACAGGCATCAACATCTTTTTTAATGTTGGTGGTTTTTTGAACAACTCAAAAGAGTGTACATACCCCATAACATCATCAATGTTTTCTCTGTATACAATAATTTTTGAGAGTCCTGTTTCGGTGAATTTTTTTGAAAGCTCCTTGGGTGTGGTAGAAATATCTGTAGCAATTACCTCGGTTCTTGGAATCATGACTTCGCGCGCTTTTATTTCTGAAAAGTCCAGCGCATTCTGAAAAATCTGTATTTCACTATCCATTTCATCTCGCAGTTCCACAGTTTCCATCTGTTCGCTAATGTAATTCCCTAATTCAATTTTACTGAAGGTGAGTTGTACGGAGTCTCCTTCGGTTTTAAAAAGATGTTTTAATACCAGATCTGAAATCCAGATAATAAACTCTGAAATTACCGAAAAGAACATATAAAAAAAATAAGCCGGTACCGCAAAAATCTTTACGAGGCTATTGGCATAAATCTGAAAGAATACTTTTGGTAAAAATTCTGCCGTAAGCAAAATAACTAATGTGGAGATAAGTGTTTGTACCAACAATCCAACAGCCCCCTCTATGGGTACGTATTGCATTAACAAGTCACCCATAAAAAACCCATAGATAACCAAGGCAATATTATTACCCACAAGCATTGTAGCTATAAACTTGGAAGGTCTGGCCGTAATTTTCTGGAGTACTTTGGCCAGAAAATCGTTTTGTTTCTTTTCAATTTCAATATGTATTTTATTGGAAGAAACATATGCAATCTCCATTCCCGAAAAGAATGCCGAGAATAATAATGACAAAACAATAATGATGATGGTGTAGTCCAACGAGGTTTGTGATTTAAAATATGATTCGCTGGATAGAGCACTCCGCTATGGGTTTACCCTTCCGATTCAGCAAAGCTGAACCACCTTTCCTTTGCAAGGTAAGGAGCTGGTTATAGTTAATTAATTCTAATAAACAAAGGTGCCTGAGTGTCCAGATAAAAGTTTAAAAACTTTTTATCGGGATGTATCGGAGGCTAATCCTCCCCTCGTCTCCTTTTTTCAATATTCTTTCTGAATCTTCTTTTGAAAAAAAACATAAAAATTGCTACCACAGAAAAAAACAAAAACAAATAGGCTCTATCTCTGTCATTATCCCATTCAGTAATTACTAAATAAATAGCAAATGCTGCCATGGCAAGATATACATATTCGAAAAGCTGGTATATTTTATTGGTCATCTTCTAATTTAGTTTTGTCAATAAGTTGCGTACCTTGATTGTTACGAGAGATAAAGGTAGTGAAATCTTGATTAGAGTCGAAGCTTGCCCCATTGTTTACAGAGCCATCTTTTAATTGAATTTGATAAGGCTGGTCTGTAAAAACCCACTCTTTCCCTTGATCCCAATACAATTGTTCTGCTCTAAGGACAACACTATCACTTGTCACCACGATTACATTTTCTCTAAGGTCTATCAAAGAGGTTTTATCATATTGAATAGCATAGTCTGAAAATACGGTATTTAATTTTCCTTCTTTCCAAAAATAAAGTTCCACACCCTCGGGGAACTCTTTATACGGAAACTCTTTATTGGAAAAATCTAAAAAAACTGGTGCTTTAAGGTTTGCAACCACAACGCCAGAATCTGTATATTTCATATTTACACCCTTGCCTTCTCCAAGAGGTAAGTTATCTGCTTGTTGTAATTTCTGAACATTACTATAATTACCTTCACATGAAAAAAGCGTGATGACGAATAAAATTGCCATCACGCCTTTAATAATATAAGGTAAATTAATCATTCTTATAAGTTAGGAACTTTTACACTACCACCAACCCAACAGCTAAAGGTAATTGTTTTTCCAGCCATTGAAGCGCTAAATATTTCTGTCTTGCTTGGCGCATATCCTCTGTAAGAACTAGCAGTAGCGTTTGCTGTACCAGCAATACTACCATCTACTCTTGCAGCTCTATCTGCCATTTCAGCAGCTTTCCAATAGATTGCTCTTTTTTCGAAGGCTGTAGTTCCACAATTATTTGCACTATCTGCATACATTTTTGCGATTCTCAAATACGCAATACCTAATGATGGATTTTCTTCCAATGCCTTGTTATAATAATTTCTTGCAGTACTTAGGCTTCCTTTTTTACGGTTTGTTTCTCCTAGACTAAAGTAAGCTTTTGCTTTATCTTTAGGCTTAGGGTTCAACTCGGCAGCTTGGTTATAATAGTCTGTTGCCTCTTTCATATTTCCTTTTTCTTCAGCTAATTTACCTAAGAAAAAAGCAACACTTGCAGATGGTTCCAACGTGTACCACTGTTGTACTAATTGACCAAACAATGGTGTTTCACATTCTTTATCGTTCAATTTAGTAGCAGCACTCTTTAACCAGTTTACGTCATTCTTATTTTCTTCAAAAAGCTTCTCATATAGAGGAATAAGATTTTCGCAATTAGCAAGATTACCCAATTTACCGTTTACACTTCCTTTTACTTTTCCGTAGGCACTTAAATTAGTTTCATAATTACCTAAGTACTTTTTTTCTTTAGAAGTTAGAGTTGTACCGGCATCTTCCTTATCCACTAATTTCATTAGTTTCCCAGAAAGGTCTATCTCTTCTCTTTCCAACTTATCGATAATGGTATCGTATAGATTAAATACGTCTTGAACATCCATTACTCCTTCTTCTTCTAAATCTACTGCAAGAGAGAAATAGGTGTATAAACTTTTAGGACTTGTAAAACTTTCTTCATCTTTCTTAAAAGCCGCGTCAAAAGCGTCAAACTGCTCTTTCTTTGTGCCAATACTTGCATCATACTTTACCTGAGCGATGTTTGCCATCTCACGACCCATTTGGGTTTTGGCAGCATAATACTTCATTCGCATAGCCAGATTTTGTTCTAAATCTGTTATTTTGCTTTTATCTCCTTTTTCGATAAAATCCTCAAACATTTTTGCTCCATATTGGTATGTTGCCATACTCCAACTTGGACATTTATCTACTAGTGGCTTATAATGTTGTAATGCACCTTGATAATTTCCTGCTTTGGCTGGCTCTGTAAATAAAGAACCTAAGGTGTGACATTCGTCTTGTGCGAAAGATTTGCCCCCAAAGGCAACAAACAATATTGCTGCAAGTAAAATCGCTTTCGTTTTCATAGTGTTAGTGTTTATATAAGTGTTATTCAAAATATCGTTTTTCAAACCATTTGTCATTTAATGACAAACTTAAAAATGTATTGAAGAAGTTTTCTTGTACTAAACCAAAGTCTTTTGTTCCACGCGTACCAATTTCAAAACCGAGGTTAACATTAGAGAACAATCTCCCTACTGGTAATCCTACTCCAAAAGATATGCCAAACTCGTTAATGTCTTGCCCATTCACGTTTATCCCGGTTTCTTCAAACCTAAATCCACCTCTGTAAACAACACGTTGCCAGTAATTACCAATAGAATTATAGTTAGGAATATAAAAACCTCCCACACGATATTTACTAGCATCTTTAAAAGATACATTTTCTATTTCGAAGGTACGATTGGTAAAATTACTCGTTTTCTGATCTGTATATTCTCCCCCAATAAACCATTTTTTGTTTTGACCAATCCCTGCACCAAGCGTCCATTGCGAAGGAAATGTAAAATCTGTATCGTCTACCAGAATTTCTCTTACATCTATACCGGCTTCGGCACCACTGTCTATTTCCAGCAATGTAGATATGGTTCTACTATTTTCTGATGTAAAATTAGTCTCAGGAGTGTAGGTTAGAGAACTGTATAACCTCAACTTATCATTCAACATTCTTTTGTAAGACAAACCAACATTAAAACTGAAACCCAATAAATCACTTCGGTTTTCCTCACGAGTGGCATATTGAACTCCATCCTGACGACTGGTCGCAACGTTTTCTATATTTCCGAAATTATAATTACCATCGATCCCCACACTTAATCCATCTGAGATCTTATACGCAAGGGTTACAAAGGCTTTATTTAAGCCACCAGAACCTTCATACTGAGTGGTTCCAAGAGAATTTTGACCTTCTAATTGATACCCAACAGCTGTATACGGTATTAAACCAAAACTGGCTCCAAACTTTTCGCCAATAGGCAAACCTATAGCAAGATAATCTAACGAAGTAGTGGTGGCTTGTTGTTTTTCTGCATCAGTTTGTAGGGTTACAAACTTGTGACTAGCACCAACTGCAAAGTTAACTAACTTTAAATCTGCCACCCCAGCTGGATTCTGAAGGCTTACGTGAATACTATCTGTATACACGCTAATTCCGGACATCGCCCTGTTTTCTGCCGTCCCTTTAAACTTGAGGGTTCCAATTCCGTAGAATGAATAGGGAGACGTTGTCCCTTCTTGGGCTTGAGAAACTCCTATTGCAAGGAGTAAAAATACTACAAAAAATTTCTTTAACATTCCTATGTGTTATGTTCTAAAATGTGACCCAAGCCCTCTAATAAAAAATTAGGGATGGCAAAGATGCTATTTTTTAGGCTATCTCGCAACAATTGAGCATCACCTCCTGTTAAAATAATGGTAAAATCGGGATATTTCTCACGATAAAAATCTAAAAACCCGTCAATTTCGTTCACAACACCTAAACAAATGCCGCTGTGTATGGAGTTCTCAGTAGTGTCACCAATAGTGTTGGTGGGTAGTGTTGGTGACAATAACGGTAAATTTGCAGTAAACGTATGCAAGGCTTTGTAGCGCATATGTATTCCGGGAGAAATACTACCCCCTAAGTACTTGTTTTCTGAAGTTAAAAAATCGTACGTAATACAACTTCCTGCATCCACAACAAGAACGTTACTATCTGGAAACTGAACTGCCGCTGCACTCACCAGAGCAATGCGATCTACTCCCAATGTTTTTGGCGTTCCATATGTGTTTATAAATGGAACCAGCGTGTCTTTTGTGAGTTGAAGTACTTCCAGCTTATTTTGAAGTAATTGCAACGCAGCACCAGGGAAATTTCCAACCGATGATACAATTGCTTTTTCTAGTTTCGGAAATTCTTGAAAGAGGGTTTTTATATTGGAAATAACCTCATCGTTAGTCGTGACCACAAGATGCACCAACTTCGAATGCTCAAAGATTGCTAGTTTAATACGGGTATTTCCTACGTCTACAATTAGGTTCATCTGCTGGTAAAGACTGCAAAGTTACGAGTATGTTTCAGGAAAACCGGCAAGATTACCTCAAAACAAAAATACCCGAGCTTTTGCTCCGGTATTTTGTGCTAATTGCAAAAATACAAATTGACCTTGCAAATAATTCCATTTCTACCCAAACTCTTTTATAGTAGGCATAAAAAAGAGGCTTTACTTTCAAGGTCCTTCAATTAATTTTAAATTTTGCCTTATTTTAATAAATATATGATAACAGCAATGAACACTAACGGATTACCTACACTAATAGTAATAAAAAATTAGATTCATCATTTCGTCTGTAGAGTTCCACCCCAGACCAACATCTTTTGCTGGAGAATTAGGGTTTCGGGGGTTTTCCTGGGTATTGTCGTACGTTGCTTCGGATAAAATTCTGGTCCCCTTTGGCAACAAAACAGGCTCCTTATATAAGTAGGACGTTTGCCAATTAAAATCCCAATCATCAATTTTAATTAATGGTATTTCCTTTCCATCTGGAGTTATGGCTCTGGCTTTAAAACTTTTTCCTAAATAATGCATATGTGGCAGGACCGAAACGAGGTTCATTTCCTCTTTTATTACATAGCTTACATAGAAAATTGGCTTCCTATTCGCCTTTATATAAAAGGGTTTGTTGGAGATATCTTTTTCGGTTATTGCCAATGTTTTTATTTCGTGTTCTACTTTTTCCTTTGCGAAATACAATTCAATTTTCGAGAGATCTTCTTGTTTGATGGAAGATGGAGCATAGTGGATATTTAATATAAAATCGGAATTCGCATAAATTTTTTTGCCTGTTTTGGGAGGATATAAAACGGGTAAATTTCCTGGCACCCAACCATAAAGAAATTCATCTGCAAGAGGGTTTTTCTGAAATGCCAAGGCTTTCGGGTCAAATTCAGAAAGTCCATTAATACCCCGAATAATATTAGTGGTGTCAATCATCACTCTGCTGTGGTGTACCTGTCTCTTGTTTCCCGCAATAAATGCAATAGACTCTATATACGTGTCTTTTTTTAGATGGGAAGGAATATTGAAAAAACGGTAATCTTCAATACTTTCGTTAGACAATTCGTATGGCGCTATCATTTCAAGCACTAAATCTGGTTTTCGGTTTTCTAAGTTATCTGGGATGGGTGTAGGCTTACCTTTTCTTTTGCCTTTGGGCATTCCATCGGCTAACCATTGTTTTAGGGTATTAATTTCTTCATCGGTAAGACCTCGTTCGTTTTTAAAAGATCTAAAGTCTCGGTCGGCCTTCCAAGGAGGCATATATTTTGTCTCCACTACGTGTGCAATAAAGGAGCCTTTACTTTTTACTTCGCTATAATTTGTTAGTGAGAAGGGACCGTATCCATTTGGTTTATGACACGACGCACAATTTGTATTAATAATACTTTCAACTTCGCCATAATAGGTTGTTTTTTGAGCAACTGCAATATGTATTGATACTAGTAGTACTGTAAGTAGTAGGAGATTCTTTATAGTCATTATTTTTCCATTTCAATAAAACAGCCAATTGCGTCAATGTGGTTAGCTAGGATGGGGCGGCCGTTAATAAGGTCTTCAATAGCATTTATTAAATAAGTGTTGTTTGGTTTTAATTTGTTTCTTCCCAACGCATAAAACCAATCATCGATCGCTCCGTCATAATATACAATTCCATTACTGTCAAATAAAAAACTTTCCGGGGTAACGGTGGCATTAAACTCTTTGGCAAATTTATTATCAGCATCTCTTAAAATTTCAAATGGAATTTTAAAATCATTTTTAAAAGCTGAAATTTTTTTGTCTGAAAAATTATTAGGCACAATGCCAAACAGTGTTATATCGTTAGCATAGTTCGTGTGCATTTCTCTTAAAGTATGCACGTACTTTTGGGAGATGGGACAATCTGTTCCCAGAAAAATTACGACATAGGTCTTCTTTTTGTTTTCTGAAATTTTAATAAAAGAAAGATTCTCAATAGCAACAGTCTTGGACTGATTATCTTTTGAAAGTTTTGCAGCTTTAGTGGCACTTCGTATTTGTGAAGTAGCGGGTGTGTTTTGAGAAATAGTGGTTATACTAAGAAAGCAAGCAAGCAGTACTAAAGTGTGTAAATATTTCATCTATTTAAAAGTAAATGTCTTATACTATAAATGTATTACAAATATAACGCCATTTTATAAATTTCAAAAAATGGGTTTTTTGTAAAATCATTTCTTTCTAATCCTATCTAAATAATTTTTATGAATTAATGGGAGCCAATTGATTGAGGATGTAGTTGTTACAAAACAAAAAATCCGCAACATCTTACTAAAAAGATAGTTGCGGAAAATTTTGTGGTACCTCCAGGAATCGAACCAGGGACACATGGATTTTCAGTCCATTGCTCTACCAACTGAGCTAAGGTACCTGCTTAAAGCGGGTGCAAATATAAGTTTATTTTAAGTATGGCAAAATTTATTTATAAAAAAAACCGAAACAATTTTGTTTCGGTTTATATTTTTGAGTGCAACCACTAGGCTGCCAGTGCACGACCTTTTAATCGTTTCTCAATTTTTTGTTTTATAACGGTAAGACGCTTCATTAAATCCATTAAGGTCGCATCTTTACTTTCCTTATATACTTCGTTAATGCCCAAAATTAATTCTTTTGCTTTACGGCTTGCTTTAATTCTATCGCTTGTGGTCTTGAAGGTAAGTTTCTCTTGCTCAAATTGCAAGGCTTCGTTTATGATATCCATGTACTTGTATTTTAAAGGTTGGAACTTGTCTCAGTTTTCTTGTTATGAGAACTAAATATACTTCAGTTTAGTGTTTGAAACTAAAATTTAAACAAAACTTTAACACAGTCCATAATTTTATGCCGCAAATGTACATTTTAAGCCCTAAACAGTACCTTTACAACTTATTAATGTTATCACAATTATGAGAAAGTTATTGTTACTAACGCTATTGTGTGCAACTACTTATGGCAGTGCACAGATTTTGAATGCAGAATCACTTAGAAAAGTGACTGATACCTCAGGATTTTCGGGTGCGGCGAGTGTAAATTTTGCTTTAAAAAGAAATGTAAATGATTTTATCACTTTGGGAAGCGACATTCATCTTCAGTATAAAAATAAAAACCACCTCGCCCTATTCAAAAACGACGTGAATTTTCAGAAGATTGAAGGTGAAAAATTTGAAAACAGTCTTATCTCACACTTGCGTTACAACTATCGGTTTCATCCAGGAATTGCCTGGGAAGTCTATACACAAGGGCAATATAATAAAATTAACCTGATAGAATTTAGAGGGCTCGTAGGCACGGGACCTAGGTTTAAACTCACCAATTCTGAAAAATATAAATTCTACCTGGGCACCTCTGCTATGTACGAATATGAGGAAGTAACAGATGGAGTAACACCTATACAGAGAAGTTTTAGAGGTAGCTCTTACGTCTCTTTCAGTTTTTACCCCTCAGAACATGTGAGTATCATTAGCACAACATATTACCAGCCACTTTTTAGAGACGTGAGTGATTATCGCATCTCCAGCCAAAGTTCACTTTTGGTTGGGCTTTTTACTAATTTTTCGGTAGCGCTTAGCCATACTTTTGTGTATGATGCTTTTCCTGCTGTAGGTATTCCAAATTCGCAATACGAATTTACCACTGGTGTAGCGTATACGTTTGACTAAAAATAAATTTACTTTCTTCGGAAGGATTTGGAAGTCTATTTATTTTTTGATTCCAACAAAAATGGTGTAAACCAATCCCAAGAAATTCCTATTGAGAATCTAGGAAAATCATCAACAAAACGATAATTGTAATCGTCAAAGCCAAAATCGAACTGACCGAAAAATCCTAAATCGGTGTTCCAAGGATGTACAATTAATTTGGTCTGGGAGCGATAGGGTGTAACAGAAGGATGCGCACCCAATTGAAGGAAAACATCTTGTCCAGCCACCAATCGCATTCCTTTCCAGTAAAAGGTAAACTCGTAATTAGCCTCGATACGGTGTCTCCCAAAAATACCAACATCCTTTGGATTATACCCTCCAAAATCAATGAAACCGAAAAATTTATCGTGGTATAGTTGGTATGTAAGCGTGTAGCTATGTATTCGCTTTGGGATAACCTCATCTATAAATTTATTCTGTCTGTAATTAAAGGAAATACGTGTAAGATTGACAGAAAAATTACCGGTTTTTCGGTTTAAGATCCCAGCAAGATTAGTAGTATCTGTAATGGTTTCGTAAACTGCCTGACCTTCTGGGCTTTCGTCTTCAAATTCAGCACTAAAAGCGCTGTTGGATTGTCCATTACTATAGTGACCAGATTCTATCGCCAAAGTTAAAAAGTTGTCGTTGGAAGTAACGATTATGGGTTGCCAACCCGCTAAAATTTTATAGGATGGTGTTTTTACTGGGCGCGATTCTTCGTTATAAATTCTGAATTGTGGCTGAAAGGTTAAATAGGCAGCATACCCAGGTGTTTTTTCATCGGCTGTTATCGCTTTTCTTATATTATTAAAAAAACTGTAATAAACAGATGGCTTAGTATCAAGAAGTATTTGTTCATACTCATTATTACCAAAACCACCCGATAGATAGGATCGCTGTGCTATTGGGTAATATTCTTTAAAAGCTGTTGGAATTTTAGTAGTCTGAGCGACCATTATCACCGTCACAAAACACAAAAATGGAAATAGCTTCTTCCTAAAATTTTCAGCAAAAGTTTTCATACTATTAAATTTTCAGCAAAAATAGACGAATGACCAGAGCTTCTTTTTTACTGAAGAAATTTTAACAAAGCTTTACAAGTGCCAAGGCCTACAAATTGTAAGCTGTATTATAAATTCAAACAAATAATTTATGCATTGGCTAAAATTTTATAACCTCGGTATTTTAATTCACTGTGTCTTAGAAAAATTACCTGGTTTCAGCTTCATTTCAATTTTTCACAAATCTTTCGTAAGGTTTCCGTGATACCAAGACTACTTTGTTATATTTACGCGACTAAAAACCAAACAAATTTTTCTTTCGTACATATTAATCTAACTAAAAAAACATGTCATACTACGATCCTAAAGACCTTCGTAAATTTGGTACTATAACAGAGTGGGGAGAAGAACTTGGTAACAAATTTTTCGACTATTACGGAAAAGTATTCGAAGAAGGCGCTCTCACAGCCCGAGAAAAATCGTTGATTGCATTAGCCGTTGCCCACACAGAGCAATGCCCGTATTGTATAGACGCATATACCAAAGATGCTTTACAACGAGGCGTGACCAAAGAAGAAATGATGGAAGCCATACACGCTGGCGCCGCCATTAAAAGTGGTGCAACGCTAGTCCACGGAGTTATGATGATGAATAAAGTAAACAAATTAGACGGATAACATATCAAATTCCAAGTCAATAAAATTCCAAAAATCAAATATTAAATTACAGAACGAGTTTTTATAATTCATACCTCGTCAACCGTAATTCGTACTATTACATGGGAAAACTAAAAACACAAAGCTTACACAAACGCGATAGTGATCTCGCTCAATCTAACCGACAATTAGAAATTCTGTCCAACGGGATTTTTAAAAATGGGGAGCTACCTACGTTTGCTAAAAAAATAAAGGAAACTACAAATCACTTTCCATTACGTCCTAAAAAACTGGAAATTCTACAGATTAATGTGGGCTATATGTGCAATCAGGTTTGCGAACACTGCCACGTAGATGCAGGCCCAGATCGTAAGGAAATTATGACCTGGGAAACCATGGAGCAATGTTTAGATGTTATTCGAAACACAGGTGCACATACGCTAGACCTTACTGGTGGCGCACCAGAAATGAATCCTCATTTTAAACGTTTTGTAGAGGAAGCCAGTAAAGCAGGGATTAAAGATTTTATCGTTCGTAGTAATCTAACTATTATTAGAGCTAATAAAAAGTATTATGACCTACCCGATTTTTTCAAAAAACACAACGTACATGTAGTGAGTTCAATGCCGCACTGGACCAGAGGGAAAACCGACAAGCAACGTGGCGAAGGCGTTTTTGATATGTCTATTAAAGCGTTGCAAGAACTTAACGAGCGTGGCTACGGAATGCCAGGCAGCGATTTACGCTTAGATTTGGTATACAACCCAAGTGGCGCTTTTTTACCAGGTGACCAGGCGAGTATGGAAAAAGATTTCAAAAAAGCATTGCTGGAAGATTTCGGAATTCAATTTCATAGCTTATTTGCTATTACTAATTTACCAATCGCACGATTTTTAGATTATTTAATAGCTTCCGAAAACTATGAAGATTATATGTACCAACTAGTAGATGCATACAATCCAGCTGCAGTGGAAAATGTAATGTGTACCAATACTATTTCTATAAGTTGGGACGGATATTTGTTTGATTGTGATTTCAACCAAATGCTGGAATTGCCGGTAGCGAGCAAAGTAAAACATATTCGCGATTATAACGAAGATCTTTTAAACGATAGAAATATTGTGATTTCACAACACTGTTATGGATGCACCGCAGGCGCAGGAAGTAGTTGCCAAGGAACGGTGGCAGAATAATTTTAAATTTAAAATAACGCATAAAAATTTTGAGTTTTGAACTTTAACTAGTGAATAAGACCACTGCCATATTAATTTTCGCCAATTCGGCACAACAGGAAGGAATCTCGAAACCTTTCCGTAGCTCCCAATTGCTATTTGATGAATTAAACCGTCTAACCATTGCGAAAGTTCAAAAAACAGGTTTACCTTATTTTCTTTTTTCTGAAAAAGAACAAGTTGGAAATACATTTGGCGAACGGTATTCCAATGCTATTCAATCTGTATATACTAAGGGATACGAAAATGTTATTACCATTGGTAATGACACACCACATTTACAAACAAGCCAGTTATTAAAAACGGCTAAACACTTGGAGACCCAAAAAATTGTTTTGGGCCCTTCAAAAGATGGTGGGTATTACCTAATGGGGCTGCATAAATCCCAGTTTAACTTACAAACATTTTTAAAGCTTCCGTGGCAGACTTCACGCTTAACACAAAGCATTGCGCGTTTGGTTGCTGCAAAAAAGACCCATGTTGTATTTCTGAAGATACTTCAGGATATCGACACCGTTTCGGATGTTCAATCCATATTAAATAGTTTCCGGAGTCTTACTAAAACAATACGTCAACTATTGCGGACTATCATTTCTGGAAGCTCGCAACTCTTTTCAATATATCTATTTCTTACCGCATCATTCCAAAATCAATCACCTTTCAATAAAGGTTCTCCAGTAATACTTCCTATTTAAAGTAGCCCTTTCAGTTACATTAAAATTGAAAGGCATTCACCTTTTCAATTAATTTTTAATTTAACTAATGAAGCAATTATACATTGCCGTTTTGCTGTTATATTCAGCATTCGGTTTATCACAAACTACTATTACCGGAACTATAGAAAATGTCACGAATAACGAACCCATCTCCTTTGCTAGTGTGGTAGAAGTAAGCACCACTAATGGAACTACAGCAGATGCCGATGGAAATTTCAGTATTAAAATTACAGCTAAAAATGCTGTGCTTCAGTTTTCGGCTATAGGATTCACAACACAAGAATTTACTGTAGGCAACAGCACACAACTTTTCGTAAAACTTACTGAAAGTGCGGAAGGGTTAAATGAAATAGTAGTGACTGCCCTGGGAATTAAACGGGAAGAAAAAGAACTGGGATATGCAGTTCAATCCTTAAAAGAAGAAGAAATTAATGATGTAAAAGCCGTGAATTTTCTTGACAACCTTTCGGGAAAACTGGCTGGGGTTACTATCTCACAAGGTGCTACAGGCGTTGGTTCTTCTTCCAAAATTACCATTCGCGGAGAAGCGTCTTTCAGTAATAACAACCCATTATTTGTGGTAGATGGAGTACCCATAAACAACCAAACAGTCTTCAATTTTACGAATGAGGCAGCAGCAGGTTTCCAGGAAATAGACTTTGGAAACGGTGCCATGGAGGTAAATCCGGATGATATTAGAAGTGTAACCGTCTTAAAAGGACCTAGTGCCGCTGCACTCTATGGAACACGCGCCTCTAACGGGGTAATTGTAATTGAAACCAAAAATGGTGAAAACAGTAAAGGACTGGGCATTAGCATCAATTCATCTCTTTTTGTTGAAACAGCCTTTAAATTACCCGAATTTCAGAATGAATACGGGCAAGGAAACTCCGGAGAGTTTGCATACGTAGATGGTCTTGGTGGTGGTTTAAACGATAATATTACCTATTCATGGGGACCACGGCTGGATGTTGGCACCCTAGTCCCACAGTTTGATAGCCCTGTAACATTGCCAGATGGCACAATAGTACGCGGTGGCGACACGGCTTTGTATAGCGGTTTACCAATCACTCCTACCCCTTTCAATTCGCATCCAGACAATTTGAAAGATTTCTACCAAACTGGAATTACGACCATTCACAATGCATCGGTTTCTAATGGTTTTGGCAATGGAAATTATAGACTTTCTTTTACCGATTTGCGGAGTGAATCTATTATTCCTGGCGTAAATCTAGACCGCCAAACGGTGAGCACCAAACTTCATTTTGAACCTAGCGATTTAACCAAAATAAATGCGTCCATTAGTTATATAAATTCCAGCAGTGACAACCGCCCTTCTAACGGCTATGGAAGTGAAAACGTAAATTATTCTCTGGTAGCTTGGGGACCCCGTTCTTTAAATATTGATAAGCTTCGCAACTATTGGCAACCAGGTTTGGAGGGCGTTCAGCAATATTCTTTCAACTATACATTTTTTGATAATCCGTATTTTATTTTGTTGGAAAACCGAAATAGTTTTAATCGAGATAGGGTTTTCGGAAATATATCGGCAACGCAAAAATTATCCCCAGAATTAAGTATCAGCATAAGAACTGGAATGGATTACTCTTCGGAAAAAAGACAACTTAGAAGAAACTTCAGTAGCAATCGTTTCCAGCGCGGAGGGTATGCCGAGCACGATGTAGTATATCGTGAAGTAAACACAGATTTTTTACTGAATTACAAAAAAGATTTTGGCGATTTTAGTTTTGATATTTCAGCAGGTGGCAACCGGTTGGATCAAATAGCTTCTGCCAAGCAATCTCAAACTGTAAATTTAGCACAACCAGGAATATTCAATTTAAATAATGCAGCATCGCCTATTGAAGTATTTCAGTTCGATTCCAAAAAACGCATTAACTCGCTGTACGGAATTGCAAAATTGGGCTATAAAGATTTTCTGTTTTTAGATATTACGGGGCGTAACGATTGGTCCAGCGCTTTAGCAACACCTTTTTCAGTAGCAGACGCTTCGTTCTTTTATCCTTCGGCCTCTGCAAGTTTTGTATTATCTGAAGTTACACAATTACCCAAAGCAATTTCTTTCGCAAAAATTCGTGCAAGTGTTGCCCAAGTTGGTAACGATACTGGAGCCTATCAAACTTCTGGTGCTTTTGTGTCACAAACACCGTTTTTGGGACAGCCTACCTTTAGCGACCAAAATTTAATTCCAAATTCAAACTTAAGACCCGAGCAAGTAACCTCATACGAAGTGGGCGCAGACATTCGCCTATTTAAAAGCAGGCTTAATTTTGACGTAACCTATTACAATGCGTTAACCGAAGACCAGATTATTTCATTACCTATTGCAATTTCTTCGGGATACAATCAGCAAGTAGTAAATGGCGGAAAAGTACGTTCGCAAGGTGTGGAAATAGTAACAGGAATTACGCCTGTAAAAACCAATAATTTTACGTGGAATAGTACTTTTAACTTTAGCACCAATCGCTCTGTGGTGGAAGAGTTGCCACAATCTGATGGTCGCTTAACCTTAGCCTTTAGTCGTATTTACGATAGTGCGAACCAAACTGTGTTTTTTCAGGTTGAAGAAGGAGGCGAAACAGGAGACATTTACGGAACGGGATATTTGCGTAACGAAAACGGAGATTTTATTATAGATTCTGAAGGAAAATATATTGCTAATAACGAATTGCAAAAACTAGGAAACTACAATCCAGACTTTATGTTGGGTTGGAACAACGAGTTTCAGTATAAAAAATGGGACTTAAGCTTTTTATTCGATTGGAGACAAGGGGGCGAAATAGTATCCAGAACACGAGCATTAGGTAATGTAGGAGGCCAATTGGCCGAAACCGCAAACCGCCCCATCGAAGGGATTGTTGCTAATGGTGTTACAGAAGCTGGCACCCCCAATACAGTTGCCGTTTCCGCAGAAAGCTATTACCGTCAGTTTTACGATAGAAACCACGAAGAAAACAATATTTACGATGCTTCGTATTTGAAGTTACGCCAGTTTTCCATTGGGTATTCATTCGACATTAAGGAAGGTGTTTTAGGATTAAAAGAAGGCGGAGATTTAAAAGTATCGCTCATTGGAAGAAATTTATTTGCTATAACTGAAAATCCACACTTCGATCCAGAACAATTAGCCGTACAAGGCACTGGATTTGTAAGTGGCGTGGAAGACTTAAGCTATGCAACGAGCAGAAGTATAGGAATTAAAGCAGGACTTAACTTTTAAAAAATGACGGTTAGAAACAAGACCGCGCCTAAAGGCACTGCAAGAAACAAGACACTAAGAAACCGTGGATTGTGCAGAGAACGAAGCGAACGGTCTTGGCTCAAAACGTCCAAAACTATAACTATGAAAACAACATACAAATTATTCAGCCTACTTTGCCTGGTTATTGTGGCGTGGGGCTGTACCAAAGATTTTGAAGACATAAACACAAATACCAACAACCCAAACAGCGTACAACCTAGCTTATTATTGCGGCAGGTACTTTATAATTTTGGGGATGAGATGAGCTACGAAGGCTTTGTAGCTGGCGATTTGTTATCACAGCACCGAACAGCTCTAGATTTTAACTTATTTGACCGTCACGCCTTAAAATCACCACAATTGGGTGGAAATCCGTGGCCTGTATTTTACACAAATTTGCGAGACAACGAAATTATTTTAACGCAATCCCGCGAAGTAGAAACGTTCGCAGTGTACGAAGGGCCGGCACTTATTTTAAAAGCTTTTATGACCGCCGGACTTACCGATTTGTTTGGTGATGTACCGTATTCAGAAGCATTTAACGGAGTTGGAGGTACTGTTACACCCAAATACGATTTACAGGAGGATATTTATGTGAAAGACGGTGGGATTTTGGATAATTTGGACAAAGGAATTGTAGCGATTACTAATTACAACGGAGTTATTGGTTTGGAAGGCGATATTTTATTTGACGGTAATTTAGACGCCTGGATAACTTTTGCCAATTCGTTAAAGATAAAAGCATTGCTACGTATATCGAGTAAGGTGGATGTTTCAGCTGAAATGCAAGCCGTATTTAACACTGGTAATTATTTGACTGAAAATTCACAAAATGCTATTTTCAATTTCACCAATACAGATCCTAATAGCTTTAGATTGGCGCAACTCCGTATTGGCGATTTCAACAATTTTGTGCTTTCTGAAACGATGGAAGGCATATTAAAAGACCTGAACGACACCCGCATTAATAAATTTTTCCGCCCTACCGAAAGCAGCGGCGGAACCGAGTTTAAAGGGTTGATAAATGGAATTGACGCCTCGAGTACTTCTATTGAATTAGCTGAATTATCTTTAGCAGGAACTGCATTTAGAGAAGACACCTCTAGTATAGACGCCAACTTTTTAACCGCTTGGGAAACTGCTTTCAATCTGGCCGAAGCAGCCGAAAGAGGTTTAATTTCAGCAGATGCTGAGCGTTTATATGAAATTGGAGTGGCGTTAGCTTTTGACTACTGGCAAACTGAAGTACCTGTAGATTACCTAACAGGACCTGCTGCATATACTGCAACAGGAACAACCCCCATTCAGCAAATTGTGACACAAAAATGGATTGCAAACATTATAAACAGTTATGAAGGTTGGGTAGAATGGAGACGCACTGGCTTCCCAGAATTTTTACCTGTAGCCGCAAGTTTGAATAACGGATTGATTCCAGTAAGAATGCCATACCCTGCAGAGGAAGAAGCATTAAACGCAGAAAATTACCAACAAGCAGCGAATGCAACCAACGGAAACGATGTAAATGTTCCTGTTTGGTGGGATGAAAATTAGAAAGGACATTTTGAACCAAGATCGCGCTTTAAGGCGCTACACGAAACACGACTTATTAAAAACAAATCATCTTGATTCTTGTAGTGAGCGAAGCGAACGGTCGTGGGTCTTTTAGTCTTCTGAAAAATTAAATATGAATGTACAAATCTGGCAATGGGCATTAATAATAGTATCGAGTTTGATACTATTTTTACTATCTCCTTATGCCAAAACCACAGATGCTTTTTTTAAGGCAACTCATAAAAAGAAAGCTCCCAGTGCACTTTGGCTTACGGGAAGCTTGATAATCTCGTGGATATTTGCCAAGAGTATTACGAATGCTGCCAATCTGGGTCTCGATTTTGGTATTGTGGGTGGCGTGGCCTATGCTGGGTATTATTTGTCTTTTACCGTAGCGGGTATTATAATGTATCAGTTACGTGTAAAAGGTGGTTTTAAAAGTATTCATCATTTTTTGACCAGTAAGTTTGGTAAAGGAGCGATGGCTTTATTCTCTATATTAATTGCTATTAGGCTTTTTAATGAAGTATGGAGTAATACTATGGTTATTGGAAGCTATTTTGGCGAACAGGGAAGCGCTCCTTATTATTGGGCTATTTTGGTGTTTACCGCATTAACATTAGCATACGCCATTAAGGGTGGTTTAAGTAGTTCTATTTTTACTGATGTCATACAAATGGTTCTATTTTCAGTATTACTTGTAATAATTTTGGGCGCTATTTTTTCTGCCGAAGAATTCACTGTGAATGAAGCGGTAACAAGCGGTGTTTGGAGTTTTGAGTTGGGACTTAATTTGTTTTTTGCCGCCATTATTCAGTCGTTTAGTTATCCGTTTCACGATCCTGTTTTAACCGATAGAGCGTTTTTAAGCTCCCCAAAAGTTACGCGGAAGAGCTTTTTATGGGCAAGTTTACTGGGTGCGATTTGTATTGTGTTGTTCAGTTTAATTGGCGTGTATGCGCAGCGTCAAGGAATGGCAGGGCAAGCGGCGGTGGAAGTGGGAAAAGCTTTCGGAGTTATTATTCTATTGGTCATTAATTTTATAATGATTACATCGGCAGCTTCAACGTTAGACAGTACGTTTGCGTCTTTTTCAAAATTACTTTCAGTAGATCTAAATATGGGAATCGACCTCACATTTGGTCGTGCCTCTATGGCGGCAATTGCTGTTTTGGGAACTATTCCCGTTTTTTTAGATGCTGAAATTTTGAGCGCCACCACCATTTCAGGAACTATGGTAATTGGCTTAACACCTGTTTTTATGTTTTGGAATAAAAAAGTACCTCCGATAAGTTTTTATCTCAGTGTTTTATGTGGTATACTTTTTGGGTTTTTATTAGTCTTTAATGCTTTTCCCGAAGCGTTAATTTTTACCAATGGAAAATATGCAGATTTACTGTGGGTGAATGTTTGGGGGATTTTAAGTTGTATCATTTTATATGTAGTACCATCGTGGATAAAAAAATAATAAATATAGGTTCCATTTCAGGTAAAATATTGCTTTTTGGCGGCGTATATAGTAATTTACAAGCCTTAGAAAGATTGAAATCTATTGCCGAGAATTTGAACATTCCTCCAGAAAACTGTTTATGCACTGGGGATTTGGTAGGCTATTGTGCCCAACCCGAAGAAACCATCCAACTCTTTAAATTATGGGGAGCACAGAGCATTTTGGGCAATGTAGAAATACAACTTCGCGATGGAGCCGAAGATTGTGGCTGCGATTTTAAGGAAGGCTCCCGTTGTGATAGTTTTTCGCAATTGTGGTATCCGTACGCACAAAGTAAACTTTCCAAAAATTCTATTGATTTCATTAGCGGTTTGCCAGATCATATTCAGTTTAGATATGCAGGAAAAAAAGTGATGGTGCTGCACGGCGGATATGAAAATATTTCAGAATTTATCTATAAATCGACCCCTTGGGAACGAAAGCAAACTAATTTTAATACGACTGAAAGTGATGTGATTATTGCCGGCCATTGCGGATTACCATTTCATCATGAAAATAATGATAAAATCTGGATAAATCCAGGCGTTATTGGAATGCCAGCCAACGACGGTGAACCACACGTTTGGTATGCTGTTTTAAATGACGAAGGCGGGAAATTAACTTTTGAGCATTTTAGCTTTCGATACCATCATAAATTAACGAGCTTGTTAATGCAAAATGGGCTTTTACCAGAAGAATACGCCCGAACTATTATTACGGGGATTTGGGATAATACGGAAATTTTACCGCCCGTAGAAAGCGGTTTACAAGGGTTTGGCATCCACTTGTAAGTTCACTAATTTTGAAAACTTTTAAATTTGAACAAACTACTTTACATACTACTATTTATTGGGTCGTTTCAATGCGTTGCTCAAAAATCGTTGGATCAATTATTAGAAACCTATAACACTCGAAGTGTTCCCTATATTTCGGTGGAAGGACTACGCGCGCTTCAAATGAATGAAGACATCACGATTTTGGATGCACGAGAGGCTATAGAATTCAATATAAGTACAATAGAAGGGGCACAATGTGTAGGATTTAATGCCTTTTCGATAGAGGAAATTTCAGAAAAAATTACCAATAAAGAACAACCTATTATAGTGTATTGTTCTCTGGGAATACGGAGCGAAGAAGTAGGTGAGAAATTACAGAAAGCTGGCTATACCAACGTTCAAAACCTTTATGGTGGCATCTTTGAATGGAAAAACAAAGGATATCCTACACTAAATGCTGCCAAAAAAGAAACCGATAGTATCCATACGTTTTCAAAAGCGTGGAGTAAATGGCTATTGAAAGGAATTCCTGTATTTGAGAAGAATACTAACTAAAAACACAGAATAAGCAGCTGTATGATTTGTACCTCTACACTCCTATCTCTAAATTAAAAATATGCCCATACTAGGTTTAAAAAATACAGAAAACAAGGACAACGGTAAGGAGGTATTTCATTTCCCAAGCTCAAAAAATGCCCTTATTATTTTCACCCGAAATCCAGAACTAGGCAAGTGTAAAACACGATTAGCAGCAACAATTGGGAACGAAGCCGCACTTGAGATTTATAAATTCCTAATTGTCCATACCGTTAAAATTTCAACAGAGGTAATTGCAGATAAGTTTGTGTATTACTCTGAAGAACGCAGAAAAAATGATTATTGGAACGATGCTACTTTCAGTAAAAAAACACAACACGGTTCCGATTTAGGAATACGTATGGAAAATGCTTTTAATGAGGTTTTTGCGCTCGGTTACGAAAGAGCCATTATCATTGGAAGCGATATGTACGATATAACTGCTGCAGCTATTGACGAAGCATTTCGAAAATTAGCCAGCAACAATTTTGTCCTGGGCCCAGCAGAAGATGGTGGCTATTATTTATTGGGAATGAAAACTATACAACCTGATATTTTCAGAAATAAAAAGTGGGGTACCGAAACGGTTCAAAAAGAAACCTTGGCAGATTTGAAAGACGAAAGCGTGGCTCTTTTAGCCGAAAAAAATGATGTAGATTATTATGAAGACATTATGGATATAGAAGTATTTCAGCAGTTTTTACCTAACACAATAAAAAAATAAAAGCAGCCCCTTACCCCTAAAGGGTGCGCTTTCTTAAAATAAGTACACATAGAACAAATTTACCCCTTAAGGGTCGGGGTAATAAATTTGAAAAAAACTATCTATTTACACGGACACCAATATGAAAAAATATATAAAACAAGCAGTAGAATTTTTACAACAACGAGGCTTCGGCACCCCTGAAATAGGAATTATTTTAGGAACTGGTCTCGGTAAAATCTTAGAAGATGTAGAAATTGAAGCCGAAATGAGCTACAATCATATTCCTAACTTCCCTACAGCCACCGTAGAATTTCATACGGGTAAACTAATTTACGGAACCTTAGGTGGCAAAAAAGTGATTTTGATGCAAGGTCGCTTTCATGTGTACGAAGGCTATTCACTTCAGGATGTAACCTTCCCTGTACGCGTAATGAAGCACTTGGGAATTCAACAATTACTGGTAAGTAATGCCTCTGGCGCTATTAATAGCACCTTTAAAAAAGGAGAGCTCATGTTAATAGACGACCATATTAACTTACAAGGGGGTTCTCCATTAGCCATAAAAGGTGTTGAAAAGTTGGGCGAGCGCTTTGTGGACATGAGTGCTCCTTACGACATAGAAATGAATAAAAAGATTGAAGTCATTGCAAAAAAGCACAATATCAATTTACACAAAGGAGTGTATGCAAGCGTCGTTGGCCCACAGTTAGAGACACGTGCCGAGTATCGGTATTTGAAAATTATAGGAGCCGATGCTGTTGGAATGAGTACCGTTCCCGAGATAATTGTCGCCAATCATTTAAGATTGCCTGTTGTGGCAATTTCGGTGTTGACAGATGAGTGCGATCCAGATAATTTACAACCTGTAAATATTTCAGATATCATTGCGCAAGCGGGCAAAGCAGAGCCAGATATGATCACACTTTTTACCGAACTTATAAAACAATTATAAATTACTAGGCAGTGATTAACAGCAGTAGGCAGTGAAGCCCCTGCAAACTAAACACTGCTGTTGCACACTTAAAAATATGAGTTATTTAGATACTACCCATGATGTTTATAAAGAAGCTGCATTAACCCCAGATGTTGGGCTTTGCTGTACCACTAATCCTGTTTGGGAATTACCAGGTTTAAAAATCCCAAAAATCATGCAGGAAATGAATTACGGCTGTGGGAGTACTGTACACGCACGCGATCTTTCCAACAATCCAAAAATGCTTTATGTAGGTGTTGGAGGTGGAATGGAATTACTACAATTCTCTTATTTCAATCGTGTAAAAGGTGGCGTGGTTGGTGTAGATGTAGTAGATGAAATGCTAGAGGCTTCGCGTAAAAACTTCAAAATTGCTGAAGCTCAAAACGATTGGTTTAAAAGTGAATTTGTAGCCCTTAAAAAAGGAGACGCATTACATTTACCCGTGGACGATAACACCATAGATGTGGCAGCACAAAATTGTCTTTTCAACATATTTAAGGCTGAAGATTTAAAACGCGCCATAGAAGAAATGTACCGCGTCCTTAAACCTCATGGAAAACTGGTGATGAGTGACCCTACTTGCGAACAGGAAATGAATGAAACATTGAGAAACGATGATCGTTTACGCGCCTTATGTCTAAGTGGAAGTCTCCCTATTGCCGAATATGTAAAAGCATTGACAGATGTAGGGTTTGGCACTATAGAAATTAGAGCCCGCAAGCCCTACCGAATCCTCGATCCAAAAAATTATCCCACAGACGAACTTATCTATATTGAAAGTATTGAAGTAGCTGCGATTAAAGACCCTATGCCCGAAGATGGCCCTTGTATTTTCACAGGAAAAGCAGCGATTTACTACGGGGATCAGGATTATTTTGACGACAAACTAGGTCATATTTTATTAAAAAACCAGCCTTTAGCTATTTGTGATAAAACTGCTGAAGCATTAAAAAAATTAGGGAGAGATGATATTTATTTTAGCGAATCAACGTTTCATTATGACGGCGGGGGATGTTGCTAGTTTCTATCTTTTTTTCTTAGAAGAGCTTTTGGTATCTTTTGAAAAAATACCCAGCTAGATAAAATTTTGAGTTAAATTTATAAAAAAAGACAAATTTGGGAGATCTTAAGGACGTTTCAAATTTATTAAATGGAAAAATACACCAACATATTTAAGGATTCCTACCAAGGGTATTTTAATTACTTATTAAACGAAATTACATCGTTCCATTGGGAGAACTACTTCTATGGTTTAATAATTGTTTCGCTATTTGTATGGGGCTTAGAATTACTTTTTCCTTGGAGAAAAAATCAAAAAGTGTTTCGTAAGGATTTTTGGCTGGATACTTTTTATATGTTTTTCAACTTCTTTTTACTGAATCTGATTGTTTTAATTTTTTTATCCAATACTACAGAAGCTCTTTTTAATGACCTATTGGGTATTTTCAATTTAGAAGTTTCAGATTTTACGCTCGTAGATCTTGATGCGCTACCCTACGGCATTGGATTGTTAGTGTTTTTTGTGATTTCAGATTTTGTACAATGGAACACCCACCGCTTATTACATCGTGTTCCCTTTCTCTGGAACTTTCACAAACTACATCATTCGGTAAAAGAAATGGGCTTTGCTGCGCATCTTCGGTATCACTGGATGGAACCTGTGGTGTATAAATCTATATTGTATATTCCACTGGCAATCATTGGCGGCTTTGATGTGACCGATGTTGCCTTAGTTCACTTTTTTGCGTTAACCGTTGGTCACTTAAACCACGCCAACTTAGGATGGGACTACGGAGTTTTAAAATATATCTTCAACAACCCGAAAATGCACATTTGGCACCACGCAAAGGAGTTGCCAGCGAATCATCGCTATGGGGTTAACTATGGTCTCACGCTTAGCATATGGGACTATTTGTTTAAAACAAATCATATTCCTCATAATGGCAGGGATATTGAATTGGGTTTCGACGGCGACGAAACATTTCCGCAAAATTTTTTTAAACAAGAAGCCTATCCGTTGTCCAGCAATGACAAGAATTCATAACTACTGCAACAACAATGGAACACATCTTGATAGTAAAGGTTATAAATTACGACTGAACGCTTGTTAGAACTTAAGATTATGAAATATTATATAGCAATACTCTTTACAACTCTTTTACTAACTTCCTGTGAAACCACTAAAGAAGTTAATAAGGAAGCTGCCAAATCAGGCAAAGCAAATACTACAACCGTTGGTGTTGCGCCTCAAAAAAAACAAGATAGCGTGGAAATTACCGTTGGAACCGGAACTAAAGTAGGCACTACACAACCCATTAAAGATATGGAAACAGCGCCGCCTATGACTGAAAATGATAGTATCGTCGAAATTAACCCCCAGGCATTTATACCTCCTATACAAACTGAAAAATTTAATCACGCTGAATTAAATAATTTATTAAAAAAATATGTTTCAGACAAAGGGAATGTAAACTACGAAGGCTTCAGAAAGAACAGTAAGGCACTTAGAGATTATATAGCTTCTTTAGGAAAAAATATGCCTAACGAAAGCTGGTCCAAAAACGATAAACTTGCCTATTGGATGAATGCCTATAATGCCATGACGGTAGATTTAATTTTAAGGAATTTACCTTTAGAAAGTATAAAAGACATTGACAAACCGTGGGACCAACGTCTTTGGAAACTGGGCGACAAATGGTACAACTTGGACGAAATTGAACATCAAATACTTCGAAAAATGGACGAACCTAAAATTCACTTCGGAATTAACTGTGCTTCTTTTTCTTGCCCGCCATTACTCAATGAAGCTTTTACTGCTGATAAAGTAGACAGCCAACTAACGTTTCTTGCCAAACGATTCATTAATGATGGCTCTCGAAACACCCTCACTACCACTAGTATTGAGGTATCGAAAATTTTTAATTGGTTTTCAAAAGACTTCAAACAAAACGGAAGCCTGATTGATTTTCTAAACCAATATTCAGAAACAAAGATTTCGGCGAATGCTAAAGTGCGCTATAAAGACTACGATTGGGCACTCAATAATTAAATTTTTGCTAAAACTAACACAAGCCTGTGTTAACCCGCTCTATAGTAACAAACCTAGGTTGTACATTGTAGCTATATAAAAAACCAATCTATGAAACTATTTAAATATATCGCTTTACTTACCGTAGTTGCGTTCACCCTTCAAAGTTGTAATCTATTATCTGCAGCGGGTGTTACCAGTCAAGGACAACCTACCAAAAAGGTAGAAGGTACTTTAACCTCAACCACAGCAAATTCTGAGGTAAATGTAGATCATTCCCAATGGACCAAATTGTTGCAACAGTACGTTGACAAGAAAGGAATGGTAAATTATAAAGGTTTCCAAAAAGACGAAAAACAATTGGACGCCTATCTTGATATGCTTGCTGCAAAAGATCCGAATAACGATTGGAGTGTACAGGAATTATTAGCTTTTTACATAAATCTTTACAACGCCCAAACCGTAAAATTAATTGTGGAAAATTATCCTACCAAAAGTATTAAAGATTTAGATGGCCCCTGGACCAAAGGTCGTGCAAGAGTTGACGGACGTGAATTATCCTTAGGTGGGATTGAAAATGGAATTCTCCGTAAAATGAACGAACCAAGAATTCACTTTGCAATTAATTGCGCCTCTATTTCGTGTCCAAAATTATTAGACGAAGCTTATACGGCTGCAAAAATAAATGAGCAATTAGACCAAGTCACCAAAGAGTTTATCAATAGCGATAATAACGACATTAAAGAAAACGAAGCCCAGCTATCTTCTATATTTACCTTTTACCCAAACGATTGGAAAGTAAATGGAAAAGTGAACATTACTGGGTATATTAATCAATACAGCAAACAAAAATTAAACCCTAATGCTACGCTTACCTACAAGAATTACGATTGGGGTTTGAATGAACAATAATATAAAGTATATACTAAAACCTTGGCCTTGCAGATTATTTTATCTGTAAGGTTTTTTGTTTCTGAAACAACCGAGACCTTAAAATTTGCGTAAATTTACATCTATGCTAAGTATCATAATCCCTGTCCTCAACGAAGCCAAGAATATCGAAGCCTTGTTGAAACATCTTTCTACAAATGCCTCCTTACAAAATATTGCTGAAATAACTTTAGTAGATGGCGGTAGTAGTGACGATACACGGATGCTAATAAAACAGTTTTCAACAAACTCACCCTACAACGTCCAGTTAATTTCTTCTGAAAAAGGACGTGCTAAACAAATGAATACAGGCGCTAAAAATGCAACAGGAAGCATTCTTTATTTTCTGCATGCAGATAGTTTTCCGCCGAAAAATTTTGACAAATTAATTAATACCGAAGTTCAAAAAGGAAATCCAGCTGGTTGCTTTAAAATGAAATTTGACAGTAATCATTGGTGGCTCCTCATGGCAAGCTGGTTTACAAAATTTTCTTGGCGTGCCTGTCGTGGCGGGGATCAAAGCCAATTTATTACCCGCGAACTTTTTAACCAGATTGGTGGGTATGACGAAACTTACGTTATTTATGAGGACAACATACTTATAAATGAACTTTACAAACGCAACAAATTTGTAATCATACAACAGCCATTAATATCTTCGGCTAGATTGTATCGCGACAAAGGCATTTGGTATGTGCAATATCATTTTTGGTGTATTTATGTAAAACGCTGGATGGGCGCAGATGCAGACGAACTATATGCATATTATGTAAAACATATTAAACAAAACAAAAAACAACAAGCTTCTGTAGCCGAAACACCGCGCGAGGTGTTTGCAGATAAATAACTTTAAGATTTCCTAAACAGTATTCATCTTTTTTTGGTTGTAATTTTAAAATCAACTAAAAAAAGAAACTATGAATATATTTGAAGCTATTAGAGCAGACCACGACATCCAACGAGAATTATTAGATAAAGCACTCGCTACTTCCGGAGACACCAAAAAACGCAAGGATATTTGGGACAAACTGAAAGTGGAGCTAAAAGGTCATGAAACAGCAGAAGAACGCAACTTTTACAAACAGTTAATGGACAATGATATGATGGTGGAACACACACGCCATGGCATTGCAGAGCATCACGAAATTGATGAACTCATTGAAAAAGTAGAAGAAGCAGACATGGACAGCGCGGCATGGTTGGCACATATGAAGGCGTTAGATCACCAAGTACGCCATCATCTGGAAGATGAAGAAAAATCGTTTTTTCAATTGGCTGGAAAAGTATTTTCAGAAGCGCAAAAAACTACACTTGCTAAATCTTACAACAAAGAAATGGAAGCACAAAGGGAAGCATTATAACTTGTAATTTACTCCACTTAAACTGCCAGAACTGAAATTTTTGGCAGTTTTTAATGTTGCGCCTTAAAATGTTCTTTAATTTCCTGCTGAGCAGGCTTATTTTGAGGACTAAACTGATTGCTATGTAATCCCCCAGCATTTTTATGATCCATAAACCATTTCCAGATAAATCCTCCGGCAAACCAAGGTTCTGAGTACATTTCAGCAAAGAAAGCTTTGTAAAGATTGGTTTGTGCTTCGGTATTATGGCCGTCTTCAGTTCTATTACTTTGCCACGGTTCCTTTCCTGAAAAATCTATATTCCGGTAGCCATATTCGGTAAACAAAATAGGTTTGTTGTTTGCTTCTGAAATCTGTTGCATTTCTACTTTCCAGGGTTGCCACCCCTTTCTGGCATCTTCTACGGTGGGTGTTTTTAATTCTGAAACCGGAAAATACCCGTCTACACCAATATAATCCAACTGCCCCCAAAAAGGAACCCGTTTGTATTCGTCCCAATTGGCTGCGTAGGTTAATTTTCCTTTGTAAACTTTCTTAACGTCAAGAATTAATTCGTTCCAAAATTTCGCCCTATGTATTGTAAATTGCTCCAATTCGGTTCCAATACAAAATAGTTGGGCGTTTGTTTCTTCGGCTACTTCAGCATATAATAAAATAAATTCTTTGTACGATTTCTCAAGAACCTGCCAATCTTCTTCAGAAGCCATTTTGAGGTAGCCCGTAAATTCTCCGCGCGAAATCCATATTTGAGGTTTTAGCATTACCTGAAGATTATTTTGATGTAGCATTTCAATATACTGCTTTACCCCTTCCCTGCGTTCCCCAAACCATTGTCGATCTGTATTAAAATGCAACTCTGGATTTTCTAAATCCCTTATAAATCCAAAAGGCATTACAGCCGCATAATTGGCATGAATATTCTTAACTTCCTGAACGTGCTCTTGCGTGGTAGGTTCTCCCGAAGCTACATAGCTTACCCCTTTAATTTTCTGGGGTTGAGAGGTACACGCCTGCAATAAAAAGATGGAGAAAAGTAAGGGCAATAAATATTTCATGGTGTTTAATTTTTCCGTTTCAAGATACACATTTACCCAACAAGTTTTTCTTAAAATACGGCCCTCACACCTAAGTTGAACCTTTCGCCCAACCCTGTATTGTTTCCACGCATAGCATTGGTGTATAAAGCCTCCAAATGTAAGACAACCGGCGCCGACAAGATCTGCCAAAATCTTACTCCGAAATTTCGGTAGTAGTTCCAGATTCACTCGTATTGCTAGCACTCATACCTGTGTACCCTTCTAAAGTTAAAGTGAAAAAGGGTATGTAAAGCTCTATATCTTTTAGGAAGGTGCTTTCGGTTTTGGTGTTATGGCTAGTCCCATAACTTTAGCGATGAATGGTGCTTCACCTGCCAGCCAAATCTAAGAGAGTGACTTGGCTGGCATAGGGAAGACTTTAAAATTATAATACTATTTTAAAAACACTACTTTTTGTGGAGGGTACGATTCCTGAAATACTATTTCTCATTCAAACGCCAGTCGTATGCATAGTAGGTAACTTTGGCATTGTCTGGCACCTTTTCCTTTCGGTAGTTATTGAGAAAATTTATCTCGGTTCCATGATTTACAAAATCTTCTTTATACCATTTAAAGATTTCAGAAAAGGCTACGTTGTTTCCTTGTACTTGTATAAATTTAGGATCGTTTAGAGCTTTCACTGTCTGTTGCTGCAACAGTTTTTCTAGGTTAGAAGCTGTAAATGCTGTAGGAATAATAGGCGGACATCCTTTTGCGCCGCACACCAATACAAAATGAAACCGCGGCTCGTTAAATTGAGCACGGAGTTTTTTGTTTTCAATATCGTTTAAGGTGATTTTTATCCCACCCACTTCATGTTTGGTTGTATCGAAAAATCCTTTTTTATCTAAAGGCGAATTGATTGGGTAAGTATCTATAATTCCTTTTATGACTGATAGGTTATAAGCATTTATCCAAAACGCCTGATAGGTTTTTGCCTCGGAAGGGGAAACCGAAACATCCTTTGCCAACGCCAATACCGAATTTAAGGTTTCAGGGTGTTGAGAAATAGCCTTATAAGCTACATTTCCGTTAGAAACATAGGTGCTAAAAAAACTATCAGCTTCATCAAAAAAGGTGGATACGTTTTGTGATATTCCAGAAACCACTGAGAACAATGTTAGTAAAACAGTGAGGATTACGAGTCTTTTCATCTTAAATATTTTATGGACATTAAGTCCAAAATACTTTTGATAGCTTACAAATTCATCCTTAAATCTTTCAAAATAAGGCGCTAAACTCCAAGGAATACTAAATAAAATGAATTTCAAAAAATGAATTTCTATTTTCTTGTAATGTTTCCGTAAATTGAAGCGACCTAATGGGGAACCTATCATAAAGTGGTACCTGTCTTTACTAGAATACCTATGGAACATATAGTCATTATTGGAAACGGAATCGCTGGCGTCACAGCAGCGCGGCACATCCGAAAACTTTCAGACAAAAAAATTACAATTATATCTGCGGAAGCCGATCATTTTTTCTCCCGTACCGCGCTAATGTATGTATATATGGGGCATATGCGCTGGACAGATATTGAACCTTACGAGCATTGGTTCTGGGAGAAAAACCGACTGGAATTGAAGAAGGCATATGTCTCTAAAATTGATACGGATTCTAAAACACTTCAATTTAAAGAAGGTGGCAGTATGCAGTATGACAAGCTCATTATTGCTTCCGGATCTACCACCAATTCCTTTGGCTGGGACGGTTTGGATAGTGAAGGCGTCGTGGGCATGATAACTAAGCAAGACCTTGAACAAATTGAAAAATATGCACCCAATAACGAGGTTTGTCCACGAGCAGTTTTAGTGGGCGGTGGCTTAATTGGCGTGGAACTGGCCGAAATGCTGCGAACCCGAAATATTGAAGTTACTTTTTTAATTAGAGAAGAAAATTTTTGGGACGGCGTACTCCCTAAAGACGAAGCAGCTATGATTTCCCGCCACATACTATCGCACGGTGTAGATCTCAAAAACAATACGAATCTAGATAAAATTATCGCCGACAAAGATGGCAAAGTACGTGCAATCATTACGAAAGAAACTGGAGAAGAAATACCGTGTAGTATGGTAGGTATTTGTACTGGCGTAAAACCTAACATTGCCTTTTTAGAGGGTAGTGGTATTGAAACAGACCGTGGTATTCTGGTAAACCGAAATCTGGAAACTAGTGTAAAAGATGTGTATGCTATTGGCGATTGTGCCCAACAACGCGAAGCCATTGGCAACCGTAAACCCATTGAAGCCGTCTGGTACACAGGCCGAATGATGGGAGAAACTGTAGCGCAAACATTATGTGGCAATCCGTTTGAGTACAATCCCGGACATTGGTTTAACAGTGCTAAGTTTTTTGATATTGAGTACCAAACTTACGGATGGGTCTTTTCAGATAAAAAAGACTACGAAGCTCATTTTCACTGGCATCATGAAGATGATACTAAATGTATCACCATTGCATATCATAAAGAAACCCAAGCATTTTTAGGCATTAACACCTTCGGAATACGAATGAAACACGAAGTTTTTGACCAATGGCTAAGCCAGCACCAAAAAGTAGATTTTGTGGTACAGCATTTGAAACAAGCCAATTTTGATCCAGAGTTTTTTAAACATTTCGAAACAGCTATTATAAAAGCATTTCAACAACACCAACCTGTAAACGCATAATCGTATGAGCTCCATTCAAAGAGATATGTCCTTAACTGGGCAGCCGCCAAAAAGTATAAATACCCAACAAAAACTTGCATCCGTACTAGGCTTGGCAGGACTCGCTATTTTATTTCTAGCACTATTCAATGTTAATTTTCCTAATAAAACACTGTGGTTATCGCTATCGCTTATTTCTATAGCAGTTGGAACCATTTGGTTTGGAAAAGCAGCGTATTTAAACAAGCACGAAGGCATCAAAAATGATGGGGTTTATTTTAAATCGTTAACCTCGCGCGGGTTTTGGGGATGGATTTTAGGAATTACCATGACTCTTTTTTATATAGTGTTGTATTGGTTTCCGCAGTATTTGGGTTTAGTAAAAGATGGAGACAACATAGGTGCTATTGCCTTGTTCGACCCACTAAGCAAGTTTTTAAGCGGCAATCCTGCCAGCCAGTGGTTTCTCTACGGAACACTATACACCCTTGCCATTCTTGCCTTTGGGATTAAATTTATATGGAAGTATAGACACAACCGATACGAGATTATTCGCACCTGCTCGGTAATGTTTTTTCAATTATCATTTGCCTTTGTAATTCCTGAAATCTTAGTACGATTAAATCAGCCGTACTACGATTTTAAAAATGTCTGGCCTTTAAATTACGAGCTCTTTGCTGGTTATAAAATAGACGAATTTATAAGCGCAGGCGATGTAGGTTTACTAATGCTCATTTTTGGCCTACTCTCCATATTTGTGATTACACCTATCCTCACCTATAAGTTTGGAAAAAGATGGTACTGCAGTTGGGTATGTGGTTGTGGAGGTCTTGCTGAAACCGCTGGAGATCCTTTTCGTCATTTAAGTGATAAGCGCCAAGTAGCCTGGAAAGTGGAACGGTGGGTTATACATAGTGTTGTAGTATTTGTTACTGTGATGACCACCGCTGTAGTTTTTTCATATCTACAAGCAAACGAATCGGCAAATATTAGCGAATGGAGCAATCTGGAAAACAAAATGGTTTTTATGAGCGACACGCAAGGAAAACCAATTAACGAACGCATCCTGGCAGCTCAAAAAGCCGGTGCAACGAGCGTAGTTATTTTAAATACCGATCCAAATACCAAAGCTCCTACCCTCGAAAACACGGAAGGAATCACCATCAATTATTTCTTTGCTTCTGAAATTGAAAATAAAGAAGCACTAGAAAAAATTAATCAAGGAAAAGCTGCCACGCTCATATCAGATAGATCTGAAGGAACTAACCTTAACGTAACCGAAGGGCAACAAACAACCTATTATGACAATCTTTGGCTTAGCAAAGAATTTTTTGTTTGGTTTATCATTGGACTACTTACCCTAGTATTTGCATGGGTGATGCTTTTTAAGAGAGAGGAATTAGCAAAAGACGCTAAATACGGAGCCGTGGGATACTTTGTCGTTGTTATTTCTATCTTATTGTTCACGTACGTTAGCAGTCCTGGAAAACTATTCTTTTTTGATGCGTATCAACTTCGTAAAAGCTACGGGTTTTTAATTGGCGCTATGTTTAGCGGGGTTATTGGCGTTGGGTTTTACCCTATTTTTGGGAACCGTGTTTGGTGTAGATTTGGTTGCCCGATGGCGGCTATTTTAGGGTTTCAGCAAAGGTTATTCTCAAAATTCCGGATTACTACCAACGGCGGGCAATGTATCTCTTGTGGGAATTGCTCTACGTATTGTGAGATGGGAATAGACGTTCGGGCCTATGCTCAAAAAGGAGAAAACATTGTGCGAAGTAGTTGTGTTGGCTGTGGAATTTGCTCTGCAGTGTGTCCGCGTGGCGTGCTGAAACTGGAAAATGATGGTATGAATGGACGTATTGATGGCAACCAGGTATTGTTAGGAAACGATGTTGATTTAATGGAATTGATGAACTCGAAATAGTAAGCTATATTCAGTTACAGTTTATAGTACCAAACCTTTCAAGTCTTCATGACCTGAAAGGTTTTTTTATGATTCGGTTAGTAAACTAAACCTATTGCGTCTAAAGTGCTATGCCACTCAAAAAACAGTTTCTTTTTTTCTACCTCGGAATAATTTGCTCACCAATTTTATTTGCAGCGAATCCTTTTCCTGAAAAAAATTACCAAAAAGAATATTACAACAACGGCACTCTAAAAGCTGAAGGTTGGGAACTGGGTGCAACTAAAACTGATTACTGGTATTTCTATTACCCTAATGGCGAAGTAGCGTCCAAAGGAAGTTTTAGCAATAACAAAAGAGAAGGCTATTGGTATTTTTATGATGATAACACTACCCTACTTAAGCAAGGTCATTATCAAAATGGAATTGCCGAAGATTGGTGGATTTTTTACGATATTGCAACCCAAACCGAAAAAAGGTTTCAGTTTAAAAACGACAAAAAAAATGGCTTTGCATTTATCTATAAAAAGGGACGTTTAAAACGGGCCGAAGCTTACAAAAACAATCAAAAAACTGGCGAATGGACTTCAATTTTCGCCTTCAAAAAAGATAATCCACACCTTACCTTTTAATGAATCAAATCATAGACGTTATTATTCCGGCGTACAATGAAGCCGCTTCCATTGGGTTGGTCATAACAGACATTCCTTCATTGGTAAGAGAGGTGATTGTAGTGAGTAACCACTCTACTGACCGTACCGAAATTGTTGCACAAAAAGCTGGAGCCACGGTATTAAAAGAATCCCAACGTGGGTATGGGTACGCTTGTTTAAAAGGGATGCAGCACATTTCAGATAAAAAAGAAAAACCTGATATTGTAGTGTTCTTAGACGGGGATTATAGTGATTATCCAGAGCAACTTACCGAATTAATTGCTCCAATTATTGAAAAAGACATAGATTTTGTAATCGGTGCCCGAGTAAAACGACTTAGAGCAGACGGCTCCATGACATTCCCGCAACGATTTGGCAATTGGCTAGCTACCAACTTAATGAAGCTCTTTTTTGGAGCAAATTTCACAGATTTAGGTCCATTTAGAGCTATAAAATATGATAAACTCATTGCCTTAAAAATGCAGGACAAAACATATGGCTGGACTGTAGAGATGCAATTAAAAGCACTCAAAAAAAAATATTCATACACCGAAGTACCCATGAAATATCGAAACAGGATAGGAACCTCAAAAGTTTCAGGAACGGTAAAAGGTGCTATATTTGCAGGGATTAAAATTCTCAGCTGGATTTTTAAATACACGTTCAAAAAATGATTCTTGAAACCATAATAATGGTTATTTACACCGCCGCGCTCCTCCTCATCTTAATGTATGCGCTGGCACAGCTCAACCTGCTTTTCAACTATTTAAGGAGTCGTAATAAAGAAGATACCTCCGTAAAATTCAATCTATCTAACCCAAGCGAAATCCCATACGTTACCATACAACTGCCCGTTTATAATGAGCTATATGTTATGGAGCGACTGCTCGATAATATTGCCGAAATAAACTATCCCAAGGACAAGCTAGAAATTCAAGTTTTGGACGATAGTACCGACGAATCTTTTACCACCACAGCTACCCAGATTAAAGAACTTCAAAAATCGGGGCTAGATATTAAGCATGTAACCCGTGCAGACCGAAAAGGATTTAAAGCGGGTGCTTTAAAAGAAGGACTAGAAACCGCAAAAGGAGAATACATCGCTATTTTTGATGCCGATTTCCTTCCACAGAAAGATTGGTTGCTAGATACCATTCCTTATTTTAAAGACCGGAACATTGGTGTGGTACAAACCCGTTGGGGACATATAAATCGCGAATATTCTATTCTTACACGTGTGCAGGCTTTTGCACTGGACGCCCATTTTACCTTGGAACAAGTAGGTAGAAATAGTGAGGGACACTTTATAAATTTTAACGGTACCGCAGGTGTATGGCGTAAACAATGCATCTTGGACGCAGGAAACTGGGAGGGCGATACCTTAACCGAAGATTTGGATTTGAGCTATCGGGCTCAACTTAAAAACTGGAAATTTAAATACTTAGAAGAAGTTGAAACACCAGCTGAACTACCCGTAGTGATTAGCGCAGCGCGTTCACAACAGTTTAGATGGAACAAAGGCGGTGCAGAAAATTTCAGAAAAATGTTAGGGCGTGTTTGGCGTAATAAAAACATTTCTTTTAAAACAAAAGTTCACGGGACTTTGCATTTGCTAAACAGCACCATGTTTCTTAGCATCTTGGTAGTTGCTATTCTTAGCATCCCAATGCTCTATATTAAGAATGAATACGCTCACTTAAAATATTATTTTATCATAATGAGCTTTTTTGTAGTAAGCACTTTGATATTTTTTATCTGTTACTGGTTTACTTACAAAAAAGTTAATGGGGGAGGCTTTATGAATTTCTTGGAATATATTGGAATGTTCTTTGTGTTTTTCTCTATTGCGATGGGTTTTTCTGTTCACAATTCAATTGCTGTGATTGAAGGACATTTAGGTAAGAAAAGTGATTTTATCCGTACCCCAAAATTTAACATAAGCAACCTGAAAGATAGTTGGAAAGGCAACAAATACATCAAGTCCAAAATTTCTCCTAATGTTTTAATTGAAGGAATTTTAATGCTTTATTTTGGTTTTGGAATGTACTCTGCTTTCATTGTAGGTGATCAGGGCGGAGACTTTGGACTCTTTCCATTTCACCTGATGCTCTTTATTGGTTTTGGATTTGTTTTTTTTAAAAGCCTGATAAGTAGGGCTTAAATAAAAAATTCTAGTACTTTAGAAGCTTCATTGCATTTAGCTAACCAACTCCATGCGTAGTACAATTTCCGCACAGCATTGTTTGTATGTTTTGCTTGTTTTTTTTTCGGTAAGTATTTCCGCTCAAAACAGAGGAGGTAGCCGTTATGTAATGGAACAAGTGGAGCTTATGCACGATAACGATTTTCTACATTTTACAGACCGTTGGTACACCACAGGAAATTTTATAAGCTACCGGAAATTATTGAATGAGAAAGATAAAGAACACGACAACAAACGGCAGTTTATCATTCAATTAGAACAATCTTTTTATACACCTTCCAATATTATCTCATCTAATATTGAAGATTACGACAGACCGTATGCTGGCTTCCTTGGCATCAACTCCGGGGTTAGTTTAAGTAATGAAAAACGAATATTAGACTTTAGGCTTACCATAGGCGTTACAGGAGAAATTTCAGGATCACAAGCACTTCAAACTTCGTTTCACAGTACGAATGACTCGCAAATCGCTACTTGGACCGGACAAATAGAGAGCAGCACGCATGCTAATCTTTATGGAAGCTATTTGAGAGAGTGGTTGCTTTGGGATTCCAGTTTCAATACATTTTTGGCTGTAAAACCTAAAATAGCGCTTGGCACTAAAGATTATTATCTGGAAAATAATGTGAAGCTATACATTGGCAAAAGAAATGAGCTTATACATACAATGGCTCATAGACAACTGGGCGATATTGTAAACGAATTATTTTTCGCCATAACAGGAGCCTATCGGTATGTAATTCACGACGCGATGTTACAAGGTTCAATTATCGCAGATAATAGTGAATTTACGCTAGAACCCATAGATTCCTTATTTTTTTATGGTGCTGAAACCTATTGGAGAAATCAATTACTTGACATTAAAGTTGCTTATATGTTTTCAACCAATCGCACTGAAAGCACAGGAACACACGGTTTTACAACCCTTTCTATCACCCGAAATTTTTAAAACGTCACTGCAACTTCTTGTTCGGCCTTGTCACGTTTAATCACAACTTGTGTGGTTTGTCCTTCTTCAAAAGTGGCTAAGGCTTTCATATAGCTCATCATATCTGTTACTTCAAATTCGCCTAATTTTATCACCACATCTCCTTTTTGTAAACCCGCTTTTTGCGCAGGTTTATCTTCGCTAATACCGTCAATACGCATCCCTTTTCCTGTAAAAAGATAATCTGGCACAACGCCCAGTCCCACTTTAAAACGAGGTACTTCTTCACTTTCATTTTTGGTTTTCCTGAAAGCTAATTTTTTAGTGTCTCTAAGATCGGTAATGATTGCAAAAATATACGCTGAAATTTTCTTCATTCCTTCATAGTTCAGCTTTTCGGCATCGTCCCCTGGTTTGTGATAATCTTCGTGCTGTCCTGTAAAGAAATGAAGCACAGGAATATCGACCAGGTAAAAACTAGTATAATCACTTGGACCAATGCCGCTGTTATGTTCAGCAATATTGAAGGTGTCATTATTATTTGCAAAAAGTGTCTGTTTAAAAATTGGAGAAGTTCCAACGCCATGAACTGCAATGGTATTTTCAGCATTTAAACGCCCTACCATATCCATATTTATCATATAACTAATAGATGTGATAGGGACTGTGCTGTTTTTTACAAAATAATTACTTCCTAACAGGCCCATTTCTTCTCCGGAAAAAGCAATAAACAGGTAATTGTTCCCCTTCGATTCGGCTCGGGGCGCGTTCTTCAGTTTTTCAGCAAGATTTAATAGCACGGCTACACCACTCGCATTATCATCTGCTCCATTATGGATTGCAGCTTTTTTTTCCCGGTATAAAGAGCCTTCTCCTCCCATTCCTAAATGATCATAATGTGCTCCAATTACGACCGTAGTTTCGGCATCATTATCTAAAAAAGCCACCACATTGGTTCCCGTCAAAGTGCTATCCCCTTTTAAGCCCGTATATTCGGCCTGTTCGTGAGGGTTGCTGCTAGGACGAAACGTGAATGTTTGGGTGTAATTTTTGTTATCGCCTTTGGGCTGTAGACCAATTTCTATAAACCTGTTTTCGATATATTTCGCAGCCTGCAGCTCGCCATCTGTTCCTGTTTGTCTGCCATTAAAAGAATCGTCTGCCAAAGCAAACACATCTTCTTTCATTGTGATTTCTTTCTTTTCAACTTCTTTTTGACAAGAAATTATACTTAAAGTGATACATAGTAAACATATTAAACGCATATCCTTATTTTTGCACAAAAATACAACCAATTCAAATCCCACAAAAAAAGAATTTCCAAAAGAATAAACTTGCAAAACTTATAAATTAAATGAAAAACACGCTACATATTATTGCTCTTTTAGTACTGGTTGTTTCTTGCGGCGAAAAAAAGGAACATGAAAAAAAGGATACTGAAAGTAATCTTACCGAAAATACATTAGAAAAAACAGTGATGGAATGGGACAGTGACAGTCTTATATATCCAGATGAAAAACATTTTAAGAACATTCGCCAGGTTACCTTTGGAGGCGATAATGCCGAAGCGTATTGGAGTTTTGACGATAGCAAATTGGTGTTTCAATCCAACTACAAAAAATGGGGCGTAGCGTGTGACCAAATGTTTTTGATGTATGCTTCGGAAACTTTTAAAGGTACAGTTCCTCCAATGATTTCAACAGGAAAAGGCAGAACTACCTGTGCTTATTTTCTTCCAGACAACAATCACATTGTATATGGTTCCACACATTTGGTAGATGAAAAATGCCCAGAAGTTCCTCTTAGGAAAAATGGCAACTATGTTTGGCCAGTGTATGATAGTTTCGACATATTTGTGTCCGACTTACAAGGAAATATTACAAGCCAACTTACCAAAGAACCAGGCTATGATGCCGAAGCAACGGTTTCTCCTAAAGGTGATAAAATAGTATTTACCTCTATGCGAAGTGGCGATTTAGAACTCTACACTATGAATTTGGACGGCAGTAATGTAAACCAAATCACCGACGAATTGGGATACGACGGTGGCGCTTTCTTTTCGCCAGACGGAACAAAACTAATCTTTAGAGCCTCACGCCCAAAAACCGAAGCCGAAATAAAAGAATACAAAGATTTACTTGCACAAGGCCTCGTGCAACCTACCGAAATGGAGCTTTTTATTTGTGATGCAAATGGAAGTAATATGAAACAAATAACCCGTCTTGGAAATGCCAATTGGAGTCCGTTTTTTACACCAGACGGGAAAAAAATTCTCTTCAGTAGTAATTTTGAAGCTGAACGCGGATTTCCATTCAACCTCTATTTAATTGACATTGACGGGAAAAATTTAGAACGGGTAACTCACGGCGAGACATTTGATGCGTTTCCAGTATTTTCAAACAACGGAAAGTATTTAGCATTCTCCTCCAACCGAAATAATGGTGGCGGGAGAGATACGAATTTATTTATTGCTGAATGGCAGGATTGATTTTTGATTGACGATTTTTGATCGTTAACCTTTTTAAATATTGAATGAGGAAGATATGTCCTTGTCCGGTCGAGCGCAGTTGAGACCTACCACGACATTCATTAAACTAAATTAATTCATGACTGCTACTAAAAATTCATTATGTCTTGAAAGCATTAAAGCAATACAATAATTTTCTATTTCCAGTGATCGGGAGTATTGTATTGTATTTACTTTTCGCCTATAACCTTGACCGAAGTGAATTTATAAAACTCCTCCTCCTCTACGCTGGATTATTTTTTTGTGCCTGGCGCATTATTGAATATTCCAAATTTAATTTCTGGGTGCTGGCTGCGATGGGTGTTGGTTTTAGACTACTTTTTTCACCAGCTATTCCTAATCTTTCACAGGATTTTTATCGGTTTTTGTGGGATGGGCGATTGCTGGTTCAGGGCGTGAATCCGTATAGTAGTACCCCACAGTTATTTTTCACAGACCTCTCGACTGCGCTCCAGGTAACCTCGGGAAAGGAAGTAGCTCAAGCTGCTCAATTATATGCTGGAATGGGCGACTTAAATGCTGGTCATTACAGTAACTACCCACCAATAAACCAATTATGCTTTGCGATTGCTGGTTTTTTTGCTGGAAAAAGTATTGTAGGATCTGTACTAGTGCTGCGGATACTTATTATTCTGGCCGACATAGGGATTCTCTACTTCGGGAAGAAATTATTGGAACGATTAAATCTTCCTGTAAAGAATATTTTTTGGTATTTTCTTAATCCTTTTATTCTAATTGAACTTACTGGAAATCTACATTTTGAGGGTGTTATGCTTTTCTTTTTAATTTGGTCGCTATACCTACTTCATAAAAATAATTGGTTTTGGGCAGCTGTTTCATTGGGGATTTCAGTCTCGGTGAAGCTGTTACCATTATTATTGTTGCCGCTGTTTTATAAATGGTTCTTTAAAAAGGAGGTTTCGATTGCGCTCAACCTGATATCGTCTTTTAAATTTTACGTGGTTGTTTTAGGAACTGTACTTCTTACGTTTGCACCGTTTTTGTCTTCGGAATTTATCTCTAATTTTTCAGCTACTATTTCACTTTGGTTTCAGAATTTTGAGTTTAATGCCAGCGTCTATTACATTATCCGCTGGATTGGATTTCAAACCGTGGGATGGAATTTAATTGGTACGGTTGGCAAAGTTTTACCCGTTTTTGTTATCTTAATTCTTTTGGCACTTACTTTTTTCAGAAAGAATACTACTACGCAACAGTTAATTACAGCAATGCTACTGGCAGTTACGGCTTATTTCCTATTGTCGACTACGGTACATCCCTGGTATATAGCAACTCCTTTGGTGCTTTCAGTATTTACGAAGTATAAATTTCCTATTGTTTGGAGTGCTGTGGTGATGCTAAGTTATTCGGCCTATGGAGCTGATGGATTTAAAGAAAACTTGTGGTTGGTTGCTGTAGAATATATCATTGTGATGGCCTTTGCTATTACTGAAATTGTTGCACAAAGCGGTGAACAGAAAGGAAATTTCAGGGTTGTGGAGTGATTTATTATTAAGCCCGTACCGAAAGAATCGATCCCCCGCGAAGGATCGAATCTTTCGACTCTTCCAAGGGAGAGTACTTAGCTCTATTCTATAAAAAACCCTTCTCTGCGGGAGAAGGGTTTGTGATGAGGGAAGATCCAATTTACTTCTGCTTCTTCACCCGAATAACATCATACACATCTTTCCGTCTGTCTTTTAAGTTTTTAACGGCACCAAATGAATGTAGCTCACGTAATAAACTTATATCTACGTCTGCCACTAAAATCATTTCAGTGTTTGTGGTAGCTTCTGCTTTAATTCCATTGCTTGGAAAGGCAAAATCACAAGGTGTAAATACGGCAGATTGCGCATATTGAATGTCCATATTCTCTACGTTAGGCAAATTACCCACACTTCCTGAAATTGCTACATAACATTCGTTTTCTACGGCTCTAGCCTGCGCACATAAACGCACTCTTGAATAGCCGTTTTGCGTATCTGTTAAGAAGGGCACAAAGAGAATATCCATTCCTTCATCGGCCAACAGGCGGGATAATTCTGGAAATTCAGAATCGTAACAAATTAAAATTCCTATTTTTCCACAATCGGTTTCAAAAGTTTTTAATTCGCTTCCCCGTTGCATTCCCCATACTTTTGCTTCATCTGGAGTTACATGAATTTTTTCGTAACGCTCTACGCTCCCATCTCTTCTGCATAAATAACCAACGTTAAAAAGTGTATCTCCAATTAATTCTGGCATACTTCCCGAAATGATATTGATATTATAGGATATAGAAAATTCGGACATTCGGTTTTTTATTTCCTCAGTGAATTTTGCCAATTCTCTAATCGCATCAGATTCTTTTAAATGATTAAACTCTGCCATTAGTGGTGCATTGAAAAACTCAGGAAACACAGCAAAATCACATCGGTAGCCCGATACCGTATCTATAAAATACTCTACTTGTTGCATGAGTTGCTCCAAGCCGGAATACGGACGCATTTGCCATTGTATTAATCCCAGTCTTACAATTGTTTTTACCGCAGATGGTGACTTTGTGGGTTTTGTATAATAAATATTATCCCATTCCATCAACACTGCATACTCTGCAGAAGCCATATCGCCCTCCAAGTATCCTTTTATAACTCGAATAGGATGGAAATCGTTTGATATCTGAAAATTCAACACTGGGTCGCTAATTTCCTTTCGTTTTACCGCATTAATATATTCTTTGGGTGAATATTGATTCTTGTGTATGTGGTAATTTGGCATCCTACCTCCAAAGACAATTCCTTTCAAATTTAGATTTTCGCACAATTCTTTTCGGTAATCGTACAGACGTCTTCCCAACCTTAATCCGCGGAAATTCGGTTTAATAAAAACATCTATCCCATACATTACATCTCCGTCACTGTTATGATTTTTGAAGGTGCTTTTGGTAATAATATCAGCATACGTATGGTTATCGTCAAATTGTACATAATCTACAATAATAGAAAGCGCACAACCGGCAATCTCTCCATCAATTTTAATCAAAATCTGTCCTTCGGGAAAAATATCGATTAATTTTTGAATGGCGGTTTTTGTCCAGTACGAATTTGTCATACCCGTGTAAGACTCCTGCGTAGCTTCTTTTAACTCTTGGTAGTCCTCAATAGTTAAATATGAAAGCTCTATATTTTCAATTTTTATTTTCATCTTACATACCTAATAAATAGGCGAATATTAAGGGTGCTACAATGGTAGCATCACTTTCAATAATAAATTTTGGTGTGTTAATATCTAGTTTACCCCAGGTAATTTTTTCATTAGGAACAGCCCCTGAATAACTTCCATAACTTGTGGTTGAATCGCTAATCTGGCAAAAATAACTCCAAAACGGTGTATCTGTACGTTCCATATCTTGATAGAGCATGGGCACTACGCAAATAGGGAAATCTCCTGCAATTCCACCTCCTATTTGAAAGAAACCAATTCCTTTTTTTGAATTATCGGTATACCAGTCTGCCAGAAACGTCATATATTCTATTCCACTTTTCATTGTAGTGGCTTTCAATTCACCTTTTAAAACATAACTAGCAAAAATATTCCCCATAGTACTGTCTTCCCAGCCTGGGCAAACAATTGGGAGGTTTTTTTCGGCTGCAGCGTACATCCACGAATCTTTTAAATCTATCTCGTAATACTCTTCCAGAACTCCACTCAATAATAATTTGTACATATATTCGTGTGGAAGATAGCGCTCGCCATTGGCTTCAGCATCCATCCATATTTTCACAATATGTTCCTGAATTCTTCGGAAGGCCTCTTCTTCAGGAATACACGTATCGGTCACACGGTTTAAACCTTTTTCTAGCAAATCCCACTCGTCTTGAGCTGTTAAATCACGGTAGTTAGGCACCCGTTTGTAATGACTGTGTGCAACCAGATTCATAATATCTTCTTCCAGGTTGGCGCCCGTACACGAAATGATATGCACTTTATCCTGACGAATCATTTCAGCAAAAATCTTCCCCAATTCTGCAGTACTCATTGCACCTGCCAAAGAAACCAGCATTTTAGCACCACTGTTTAACTGGTCTTCATACCCTTTTGCGGCATCCACCAAAGCAGCTGCGTTAAAGTGTAAATAGTACTTTTCAATGAATTTTGTAATCGCTCCTTTATTTGTCATTATCTGTGTCTTTAAATTTTGAAATCGTGCTTTTATCTGAAAAATTACTTTCAAATTCAACGGCAGTATCCTGGCCTGAAAATTTGTAGGTTAGCATCTTATAATACAATTTAGCTGCTAAAAAATCTGAAGACTTATCTTCTGCTCTTGGCATTAATTCAACGATATCAAAACCAACTACATTTTTTGCTTCAAATACTTGCTTTAGGAAATCCAACGTTTCGTACCAAAACAATCCACCTGGCTCTGGAGTTCCCGTAGAAGGCATAATGGAAGGATCTAATGCGTCCAAATCGAAAGTGATAAATACATTGTCTCCTAGGGCATCAATCACGTTATCCATCCAGTATTCATCTTGCGCCATATCATGCGCAAACCACGTTTTATCCTCGTCTAGCACCGTTGTTTCGGCTACATCCATACTACGAATTCCAACCTGAATTAAATTGGTAGTTTGGCTCGCTTCATATACCGCACAAGCGTGGTTACATTTGGAACCCTCATATTCTTTACGTAAATCGGCGTGGGCATCTATATGCAACACCGTTAGGTCGTCAAAACACTCGTTAAAAGCACGGATGGTTCCTATAGAAATACTATGTTCCCCGCCAAAAACGGTCACGAATTTATTACGCAGGATTAATTCCTTTGTTTGCTTGTGCACCTCAGCCACTACAGCCTCTGGAGAGCTGTTTTCAGTAATAGGTTCGGTTAAGTGAATACCTTGTTTATAGACTTCAGTCTGAGTTTCAATATCGTACAGTTCCATATTTTCTGAAGCGTGTAAAAAAGCCTCTGGCCCTTTATCTGCTCCTTTTTGAAATGTACTTGTGCCGTCATAGGGCACAGGAATTAAAACTATTTTTGAAGTTTCCAAGGCGGCATATTCTTGTGGAATGCCTGCGTATGTTTTGGTGTTCATTTTACTGATTATTTATTTGATAATTCTGGTTGCTGTGTTTGTTTTTTTTCTTCAACAGGAACATTTTCGTAGCCTAAGATACCCAGAAGTTGTTCACTGGTTTGTTGTGCTGAAAAGAGTTTGTGTGTAATGTTTCCATGCTCATCTTTATCTATTAAAACGTGTTTAGGACTTGGGATTAAGCAGTGTTGCAAGCCACCAAAGCCCCCAATAGATTCTTGATACGCTCCTGTATTAAAAAATCCGATATACAAAGGCTTTTCTTTTTTATACTTCGGCAAATAAATAGCGTTTGTATGTTGCTCACTGTTATAATAATCGTCACTATCGCAGGTGAGACCTCCTAACAACACTCGCTCGTACTCATCATTCCAACGGTTAATGGCCATCATGATAAATCGTTTGCTAATAGCCCACGTATCTGGAAGTGTTGTAATAAAAGATGAATTAATCATGTTCCATTTTTCACGATCGTTCTGTTGCTTCTGGTACAGAATCTCATAAATGGCTCCACCACTTTCACCTACCGTAAAACTCCCAAACTCTGTAAAAATATTAGGTACTGGCACCTCAGCTTCGGCACAGGTAATGTTTATTTGGTTAATGATTTCATCAATCATATACTCATAATCATATTCAAATGCCATAGAATTTTTAATGGGGAATCCGCCACCAATGTTTAAGCTATCTAGACTAGGACAAATCTTCTTTAGTCTTGTATACACTTTTAAACATTTTACCAATTCGTTCCAGTAATAGGCGTTATCACGAATACCTGTATTGATAAAAAAGTGAAGCATTTTAAGCTCTACCTTGTCATTATTTTTAATTTGTTCTTCGTAAAAGGGAATGATATTTTTGTAGCCTATTCCTAATCTTGAAGTGTAGAATTCAAATTTTGGCTCCTCTTCACTCGCAATACGAATTCCTACTTTAAAGTCGCCGTTAATTTCTTCTGAAAGCAACGAAATTTCTTCATAATTATCGATCACTGGGATACAATTCTCTTGGCCATTATTAATAAGCCGCGCTATGTTCTGAATATATTGATCACGTTTAAAACCATTACACACCACATAGGTTTGATTGGTAATTTTTCCTTCGGCTTTAAGCTTTTCAACAATATTAATATCGAATGCCGAAGAGGTTTCTATATGAATATCATTCTTTAACGCTTCATTCAAAACGTGTTTGAAATGAGAACTTTTTGTACAATAGCAATAATTGTAGGTTCCTTTATAGTTGTTTTTTTCAATAGCTTCAGCAAACCATTTCTTAGCGCGCTGGATGTTATCTGAAATTTTTGGCAAGTAAGTAAACTTCAACGGTGCTCCGTATTCTTCCACTAAAGACATTAAATCGATATCATGAAAGGTGAGGGTATCTTCCTTTAAATTAAATTCTGCTTGCGGGAAATGATAGGTCTGATCTATAAGATCTATATACTTAGTATTCATTTTGTTTTTTTTGAAGGTATAAAAATAGAGAATAGCAATAGCGTTTCCACAGTAAAGATGCAGAATAACAATAATTTAACGCTAAAAACTATACACGGATGGGGTTGAGCCAATAGGCCAAACGGGATGCGATGCCCTTGGTTTTAATAACCGGACCTTCTATCTTAGGGGTAACGGAAGCTAGCTTTAAATTTCGGTGTTCCGCCTTGCGGAATTCTTTTGAGTATGACTTCCTAATCCCCAAAAGCCCAAACATATAAACTGGATTCAAATTGTTCAGCTAAAAACAGAGCAAATGTAATTTATTTTTTGAAGTGAATATTTTATTTCTGATAAATTTTAGCTTCAAATTTTAATTTTTTGTTTAACAAAATATTGCTGCTTTAAAACCTTTTCTCACTTAAATTTACAGTGTAAACACTACAAAGTGGCCAAAAAACTTAACCAATTAGAAGCAACTGCAATTTGCGGTAACGATATAAGCTCTTCTTGTCTATATGTTTCGGCGTTGGCTATTGGATATGCAGGGCAATATGCCTGGATTTCATTATTGATTGTCGCTGGCGTGCTGTTTTTATTTAGAAAAATATATGGTGAAGTTGTTGGCGCATTGCCTTTAAACGGCGGAGCCTACAACGCTTTATTAAATACCACCAAGAAATCTACGGCAGCCACAGCAGCAGCCTTAACCGTTTTGTCTTATATGGCAACTGCGGTAATTTCGGCAAGTGAAGCAATACACTATATAGCTGTTTTCTTTGAAGTTATCCCGGTTATTCCAGCTACAGTAATCCTATTATTGGTTTTTATGTGCCTAACCATAATGGGCATTGGCGAATCTTCTAAAGTGGCAATTGGCATCTTTATCTTTCATTTGGTTTCGCTCACCATACTTTGTGGCTTCTGTATCTTTTATTTTTTCAACAATGGTTTTGATGTGCTTATTTCAAATTTTGAAACACCCGTAGAAGGCAGTATTACTATGGCGTTGTTTTTTGGTTTTAGCGCCGCGATGTTAGGCATAAGCGGTTTTGAAAGTTCGGCCAATTATGTGGAAGAACAGAAAAAGGGAGTGTTTCCAAAAACCCTTCGGAATATGTGGATTGTGGTGAGTGTTTTTAATCCGCTTATTGCTTTTCTGGCCTTGGCGATTATTCCTATTCCCACAGTTACCGCAAATCAGGAAGCGCTCTTGTCTTTTATGGGGGAAACATCGGCTGGGAATTGGTTATCCATCTTGATAGGAGTGGATGCTGCTTTAGTACTAAGCGGCGCTGTACTTACTAGTTTTATTGGCGTTGGCGGACTTATGGAACGCATGACATTGGATAGGATTTTACCAAAACCATTAGTAAAGAAAAGTTCGCGGAATACTTCGTATTTAATTTATGTACTGTTTTTTATACTTTGTGTTTCCATATTAATGATTACCTGGGGAGATCTTAAAAAACTGGCTGGCGTATATACCATTGCATTTTTATCGGTTATGGTATTATTTGGTGTAGGAAACATTTTGCTAAAACTAAAAAGATCAAGACTACCGCGCCCCGAACGTTCTTCTTGGATAGCATTAGTAGTAGCTATAGCCGCCGTACTAGCTGCTATAGCAGGGAACATCCTATTAAATCCTACTTATTTTTCAATTTTCCTGAAGTATCTGGCACCTACGTTAATGGTCGTATTCTTTATGTTGTATCGCACGCACATTATTAAAATTTTAATGCAGCTTACAAAAAAACTATTTCCAGAAAATAACAAGCTAACCTATTGGATTTACAGAAACTCTCTCCTCAGATTAGAAAAACTAAACAACCAGCAATTTGTATTTTTCACCTACCATCATGATGTAGAAATGCTTAACAAGGTAATGCAGTATATAATGGAAAATGAACCTACCAAAAAGCTTAAAATTGTAAGCATCTTACATAGAGAAGAACACCTCAATAAAGAATTAGTGGCAGATATAGAAGTTTTGGACAGAGCCTACCCCAAAATTGCAGTCGAATTAATTGAAGAACTAGGAGATTTTACCCCAAGTAAAATAAGAGAGCTTTCTAAAAAATGGAACATCCCAACCAACTTTATGTTCATTGGAGCTCCAGGAAAAGATTTCCCTTACAGTATTGAGGAATTAGGAGAAGTACGTCTAATAATTTAATTCTGCGTTCAGCTATAACATGGAGAATAACTCTACTTCACGCTTTGTTAAAACCTTCCAACGGCCTCTTGGTAAGTCTTTTTTGGTAAGGTGCGCAATAGTTACACAATCTACTTTTACCACGTTGTAGTTAAGATGTTCGAAAATAGTACGGATGACACTATTTCCCATGTTTTTAATTTTTAAACCTACTTCTTTTTTAGGAGCATTGTTAACATAGCTTATTTCTTCTACAAATACTTTTTCACCACCAATTAGGATACCTTCTTTAATTTTATCCATGTCCGCAGCTTTTAGATTCTTGTCCAATTCTATATGAAACAAGCGCTCCATCCCTTTGCTATGAAGTTTCTTCACCAATGTATCATCATTAGTAAATAAAATTAATCCTGTTGCGTTTCTACCTAATCTTCCAACTGGCTTTACATTTGCTGTGGTAGCGTTACTTATTAAATCCATTACCGTTAAACCCTTACTATCACTGGTAGTAGAGGCTACAGATTTTGGTTTATTTAAAAGAATATATGTGTCTAGTTCGGGTTTAATACGGCGACTATCAAAACGTACATCATCTTCATATTTCACTTTGTAACCCATCTCATTTACTACTTTACCATTTACGGTAACCAAGCCTGTTGCAATATAAGTATCTGCCTCACGACGGGAACATACGCCACTATTGGAAATATATTTATTTAAACGAATACCCTCTCGAACATCCCCTTTTTTCTTAGGTGTTTTGGCGCCTTTTTCTGTAGATTTTTTTGCAAGCGTCTCTTCCTTTTTCTTAGATATAGTTGTTTTCTTGTCTGTAGCTGGTCGCACAGGAGCACTCCCTCTACCTGAAGGTTTAGCACGGTTCTCCCCTTTCATAGGCGCATTGCCACGTGCACTGCTCTTTCCTTTGCTGGTATTGTTTCCTCTTCCTGAAGTCTTACCTTTCTTGCTGTTGTCTTGTCTGCTCATATTTCGACTCCGCTCAATATGCAGCGGCTTCCTTTTTAATACACTAAAAGTTAGTGTGTTGTTATTTTTTGCAAAGATACGGTATTATGTGCGAGCTACGAATGACGAAGTACGAAGATTTAATCCCTCCCCAGAGAAGTCCCTCCCCAGCATCTTATGCGCCTATCGGCTTTAAGATGCTGACCCTCCCGAAGAAGTCCCTCCACAACTTTTGTGAAAAACAAAAGTTGACCCTCCCGAAGGGAGGGTACTAGCTTAATTTGTTGAGAATTTTGGGGTTTGAGATTTTAATCTTTGTGATTTATTTCAACCGTAGACTGTCTTTCTGTATTTACTACCAACTTCGTTACGTCTGGTCGTGAGTAATGGCCTGCGGGATCGAAGTTTTGGCGTTCTTCGTAAATTCTGTTGAAATCCAGGGTGTGATATATGTTACCTGCTTTATTTACAACGGGTTCTACCAACCATTCGCCATTGGGACCTGCGATGCCACTGCCGCCATTGGCTAAGATTTTAGGTGCTTTTTCTAGAATTTTATCGAGGTGCGGAGTTTCCTTAGGAAAATCCTCCACTGTCATTAACGCCGAAACCGACAGCACATAACTCCTGCTCTCCCGGGCGATAAAACGGGTAATGTCTTTGGTGTTATTCAAACTGCCTGGCCACACAGCTATGTGTACATTTTCACCTTGCCCGTACAAAGCTGCTCTGGGCAAGGGCATCCAATTCTCCCAGCAATTAAGTCCGCCAAGGGTAAACTCTTTTAATGGATGTACTTGCAAGCCATTCCCGTCGCCTGGCGCCCAGGTTAAACGCTCGTCGTAGGTAGGTTGTAGTTTACGGTGTACACTTTTAATTTCGCCTTTTTCATTAATATAGACCAAAGAAGCATATACACTGTGCCCACCCCGATCCAACGGACGTTCAATACAACCCAAATACACTGCTATCTCATGCATTTTTGCCAAAGCGCAAACGCTATCCAAATCTCCCTTCTCTAAAGTCACGGCATTACGCACATAATGCGCGTGTAGTTCTTTATTCACTTTTGTATCCCACTCCGCGCCGCCCGTAAGTGCCAACCAAAAAGGGTAACCAGGCAACAATCCTTCGCCAAAAACAATAAGCTCTGCCTTATTTTCTGCGGCTTCCTGGATTTGGATTTCTATTTTTTCCAACGTGGCTTGTTTGTCCAGCCATACGGGAGAGATTTGCGCGAGTGCGACTTTAAGAAGGTGCGATGTGTTCATAGGATAAAGTTAGTGTTATTTGGGGAACTGGTTATTAGTAAATTTTGTGTAAAAACTGGAGGCTTGCTTTAAATGAGAAGACCTACACGCATACGTTCCTCAATAAGATCGCCGCTTCACTCATTCATCTGTTTGGTTAACTCACTATTCATTTTTATAAATTTCAGGCATTCCTATGTTTGGGTAAACAAAAACAATACTATTATGAAAACACTTTCAAACTCAATGCAACAACACATGTCTAAAAATGTATGGGTATTAGCTTTTATTATGGCACTGTGCCTTTTTGCCAGTCCCATGAATGCTCAAAACGCAGAACGAACCGTCACGGGAGTGGTGACTAGTCTGGATGGTCCTTTATTAGGCGCGACTATTGTCCTAAAAGGAACCACAATTGGTGTAGCTACAAATGAATCGGGAGCCTTTATATTTCCGAAGCAACTGAAAGAAAACGATGTCTTAATCGTAAGCTACTTAGGATACAAAAATCGAGAAATTACAATCAATCAAGTTACATCGTTTATCGAACCGTTTTTGGAAGATAATCCTGTGTTACTTTATGGAGCCTTACGAACCGAAAAGACGCCAGGCACTCCTAATAAATAAAAAGTCTCCACGATGAGAACTATCTTTATTTTATTCTTCTTCATCTTTACACAGTTCTTACACGCTCAACAAAGTGATTTTAATAAAATCGATTTTCAGAAAGCAGATAAGATTGCAGAACGGTATAAAGGTGAAGAATTGTTTAATTTACCCATACTTGCGTTGCGATTAACCGCACAGTTAGATACTGAAGCAGAACGCTTTAGAGCCCTATATTATTGGGTAACACACAACATAAGGGGTGATTATACTTTAATGAAAATTAATGAGCAAACCCGCAGAAAACTAAACAATAATCCGTCTGCATTACACCAATGGAATAAACGGTACAAAAAGACAATCTTTACAACTTTACGGGAAGAAAAAAAGACTCTTTGTACTGGATATGCCTATCTACTTAAAGAGCTCGCAAACTTAGCAGGATTGGAGTGCGAGATTATTCACGGCTATGGCAAAAGTGATTTACTGAAATTTGAAATTACAGCTATTCCCAACCATTCTTGGAATGTCATAAAAATAGATGGTACGTGGTATTTGTGTGATGCTACCTGGTCCAGTGGTTTTATTAATATGGAAACCTATAGATTTGAATTTAAGTATAACGATTCCTTCTTCTTGATGGAACCACTTGAGTTTGCAAAAACCCATAAACCAGTTGACAAGCAATGGACATTGCTCCAAGGGAATCATGAGTTAACTCCCCAATAAAATTGAGTATCTAAAATATTTTGATGAACCCCTATCTTGAATGTTTGTAGTTGTTTAAGTTTTTTGATTAAAGTATCTTTACGGGATCGCCATGATAATCAACTATATAACGAGTTGTCAATAATTATAATTTATGAAATTAATTAAACATTTCTTACTAATTACAATTCTTATAATCACCTCCTCTTGTTTTACAAACAGATTAATTGAAAACCAAGATGAGGAATATCAAATAATCGAAAAAACACATACTATCAAACTAATTAATGTTGCGCAAAATGGCATGATGAATGATGGTGGTTTGGGTTCGTACAGATATGTTAAAGAAGATTCATCAAATAAACCCGGAAAATTTTACAAAGCAACAATTATCATAAAAAATCTTACTGATACTACCACAGATGTCAATCTTAAGAAAATTTTGCTGTGTAGTGAGGATAGAAAATGTTTAGAACCTTATGATTATCACATGAAATCAATTATTGATGGATACGTCAATGCCAATCTTAAATTAAAAGGTGGCAAAGAAAAAGGTAGGGAACTTTATTATGCGGGTCCTAAATCCTTCAATCCAAAATTTTTAATAAACACTGAATCGGGAAAATTTATTGATTTTGATTACGAACAATAACTATTGCCAACAACGATATAATCCAACGGGTCAGATTCGTCTTTCATTAAATTCCCTAACTTTATAAAAAATTAGTACAGTGGATACCTACGTAGTGGCGAATCCAGTATTTTCCTCTTGTGAAAAACTCGTCGGAGACAGATGGCTGATTTGCACGCTGCGCTTCCAACGCTCAGCCGATGCAGCTACTCAAAACCCGCCGTATTTAATGCAGACCCGTTAAATTAATTAGTCATAACGAATCGTTATCAAATCACAATATGAAAAAATCAATATTGATAGTAACACTACTTTTCTCCGCAATAGTAATGGGACAAAGTGAGATTAGAATTGTTAGTACCATGGAAGTAAATCAAATGATTTCAATAAAAGGTGATGTTATTAAAAAAACTGAATCAAAATATAATATAATATATGATGAAAAAGAGATTAAAATCTCTAACACAAAAACAAATGAAGAAATGAAATTTGTAGTCTGGATGGATGAAAAAGAATTCGAAGGTTTCTATATGCAAGGTGGAGTAAGTGGTTATATGCAATTTTTTCAACCTAAATATTATTTGAATAATAAATCCCAAGGGCAAATTGAAAATATAATTATCGATTCTACACTAAATAAAATTCTCATATATCAGAAAGGCGATATCATGATATTTTCAAAATAGCAGCAAACTAATGCTAACTGGTATAAATAACTAATAACCCCCACATAATATTCTACTCAATCAAAACCCAAATCCATACCGCCCCACCGCAATCAAAGCCCATCCGGCTACAAGAATACGGCGTGGGGATTTTTGAAAGCTGTCTTACCAAATCTGCCCTAAAAAAAGCACTTAAAAAAGAGCTTATTACCGTGAATGGAACAATCGCAACTACGGCAACCTATATCCAGGGCGGAGAGGTTATTGCGTTTACAATTTCAGAAAAAATAACAGCTACCAAACAACTTCGCTTCCCATTACAAGTTTTATTTGAAGACAACTATCTCGCTATCCTCCATAAACCTGCAGGGATTATGGTAAGTGGGAATACTTTTAAGACCATCACCAGTGCATTGCCACAAAACCTAACCAAAAGTACGCTTCCAGATGCCTGTACCCCACAACCAGCGCACAGATTGGATTATCCCACTACAGGGGTTTTATTGGCAGGAAAAACGAGCAGCAGTATACGAGCGCTCAACCAACTGTTTAAAGATAAAAGGGTTTCTAAAACATACTACGCCGTCACCATTGGCGAGATGGAAACGCAGGGTGAAATCACTTCGCTACTAGATGGGAAAGCTTCCCATACTAGTTTTCAAGTCTGTGAGTCCGTTTCATCCGAACGTTTTAGCACTCTCAATCTCGTAAAACTAAACCCAAAAACAGGCCGAAGGCATCAGTTACGGAAGCATTTGGCGAGTATGGGACATCCTATTTTGGGAGATAAAGAATATGGAATAGAAGGCTTAATTTTAAACGGAAAGGGATTGTATTTGCACGCGTATTCATTACAATTTATACATCCTGTTACGGAAGAAAAAATCCTGGTGAAAAGTGAGTTGCCGGAGCGGTTTGGGAAATTGTTTTCTATCTTTCAAATAAATAACAGCTAGGGATTTTTACTCCTTCCGAATTTGGTTATGATATTTTTGCTATCCATTTCAGAACTTCAAGCCAAATTCACCTTCCCCTATATGTAGCAAAAATATCTTTCTATTTCATTTATAATCCTTTGGCTACTAGGGGAAAGAGCTAAGAAAGTTAGTTTTATTTTCAGGTTGGGCTACAATGCGTAAACTCCGATTGCAAAAATATTTCTTCTCTTTGAATTTCAATTTCGAGTTCTTCAAAAAATCCGATTCAATAAAAGATCTACATTAATAAGTACAATGCTGAAAACACCTACCACGATAATCAGTTTTAAGATGTTGTGAAGGATGATATAATGAATTTTTTTGGCCGAATTCCATAGTATCAAAAGAAACACAGCCAAAGCGAGAATACTGCCGAAGAAAAAGAAATACATATAGCCAATTTCAAATCTGGTAAGCAATAGAATAATGGGAACCAAAGTTGCAAGGCTCAATAAGGTTAACATACGTTTGGAAACCTTTTCGCCATAGACCACTGGGATAGTTCTATAGTTTTGTGCCAAGTCGCCTTTTAAATTTTCAAGATCTTTGGTGAGTTCCCGCATAGAAATAAGCAGAAATAAAAAGGTTGCGTGTACAAATATCACCACGTCAAAATTGCTATAGTATATAAACACAGCAAAAAATGGAATAACCGCCAAAGTTGCGGCTACCAGATTGCCAATAAATGGATATTTCTTCAGTTTATGGGAATAGAACCAAATGCCAAAAATATAAATCGAAAAGAACACCACCGCCCTAAAACTCACATAACTAGCAAAAATTACGGAAAGAAAATTTAGTACAAAATATCCAGAAAGTTTGGTTTGCTGGCTCACCAATTTATCCAGCATGGTTTTATGCGGCCGGTTAATGAGGTCTTTTTCAGAATCGTAGAAGCTATTAATAATATACCCACTAGCAATCGCCGAGGCAGATGCTAAAACGAGCATTAATAAGTTAGGATCCAGCAACACCTCCCGTAAGGGTAAATTGGGTGCTAGAATGTAGATAGATGTAAGGTATTGTGCCAGGGCAATCACCAGGATATTATAGCCTCGTACAATAGAAAACAGGCTGAAAAACTTCAACAAAAAGTATTTCTGTTTTCGGCTTAGCATGAAAATTGGTGTTTAGAAGTTGTAAACCACTTCCAGATTGTAGTTTTTAAGCTCAGTACGCGCCTGGTCTATATCTTCGGTAAAGCCCAACATATAACCGCCGCCGCCAGAACCACACAATTTTAGGTAATACGCGTTAGTATCAATTCCCTTTTTCCAAAGTGTATGGAATTCCTGCGGAATCATAGGTTTAAAATTATCCAGTACTACTTTTGAAAGTTGCTTTACATTCCCAAAAAGTGATTTTACATCGCCTTTTAGGAAATCGTGTACACAAGCATCGGTGTGTTTTACAAATTGATTCTTCAACATATTCCGAAACCCTTCCTGCTTCATATTCTCCATAAAAATATTCACCATGGGAGCAGTCTCTCCTATTTGACCACTGTCTAACAAGAAAACAGCGCCTTTACCATCTGCAGTTTGAGAAGGGATATTGGCACTTTCAATACTGTCCTGGCTATTAATTAAAATAGGAAGACTTAAATAACTGTTCAGCGGGTCCAGGCCAGATGATTTTCCGTGGAAAAAAGATTCCATCGCACCAAATATTTTCTTTAGCTGCAATAATTTCTCACGCGTTAAATTTTCAAGAATTGTAATTTTGTCGTTTGCGTACTGGTCGTAAATAGCAGCCACTAAAGCACCGCTACTCCCAACACCATACCCCATAGGGATGCTAGAATCAAAATACAATCCTGCAGTAACATCGATCTTTAGTTTTTCCAAATCGAACGTTACCAATGAAGGTTGTTCCGCTTGTAAAGTTTCTAAATAGTCGGCAAAACGTTTTAGGGCATCATTACTTTTGCGGGTAGCAATAGTTTTGTGCTCATCTATCTTCAACGCACCGTTATAAAAGTTATACGGAATAGAAAGACCTTTAGAGTCTTTAATAATGCCATACTCACCAAAAAGTAGGATTTTTGAATAGAAAAGGGGTCCGCGCATTGTTTAGATTAAGTAGTACTAAAGTACAATTTTTTAGCTAGTTGTGGCAAAGATACAAAAAATGTATGTTTCGCACTGTTTCTTAGGATATAAGCCTTGCTCCCAAACCACATTGATCGTGAATATATTCACCATTTTTGCAAAAAACAGCTAGCTGTTCCACAATAAACTTCTGTACGCGTTCTTTTTCTGAAACCGGATACAGCACATGCACGTTCGCCCCAGCATCCAAGGTAAAGCACACCTCACTTCCAGTTTCTCTTCTGAAATCCCAGATGTTATTGATAATTTCCAGCGTATTGGGCTTCATTAAAATAAAATACGGCTTGCTGGCCATCATCATGGCATGTAATTGCAGGGCTTCGCTTTCCACGATTTCTATAAATGCTGAAAGATCTCCTTCTTTGAAAATTGTTTTCAGTTTGGCGAGGTTGTTATTGGCTTCCTTAAAACGTTCGGCGGAATAGGGATGATCGTGCATTAAATCGTGCCCCACGGTGCTACTCACCTGCTTCTCCCCTTTATCCACGAGCAAAATAGTATCCTGATAGTTGCTGAAATTTTCATGAACAGCATCTGGATATTTCACACCGAAAAGATTGCTACTACCTTCAATTTCAGGATGAACTCCCCAAACTACTAAAGGCCCCTCAATACTTCGGGATGCGCTTCCAGAACCCAGACGGGCAAGGAAGGACGCTTTATTTAATTGACTTTCACGCGTCTCATCGAGCGCAGTCGAGAGGTTTACACCCAGTAACTGATTTTCTAATTGAACCAAACAAACCGCCAACGCACTCATTCCACTAGCGGAGGAGGCTATTCCACTGCTATGCGGAAAGGTGTTTTTGGTTTCAATTTTAAATTTGTATTCCTTTAAAAAGGGAACATATTTTTCAACCCGTTCAAAGAATTTCTGGATTTTTGGCTCAAAACTTTCTTCTCTTTTTCCATCGAGATAGACTTCAAAGTTGAAATTTTCAGACCTTGAAATCTTTTCAAAATGCAGCGTCGTTTCCGTCCTGCATTCGGACAATGTAAAACTAACCGACGCATTCTGTGGCAATTGCTCGCCGTACTTTCCCCAATATTTCACCAAGGCAATATTGCTGGGAGCTTGCACGGAAACACTGCCGTTTTCTATAGAATGACTGTATGGTTTTGGAATAAAATTGTCTGCGCTCATGAAAGAAAAAATTTCGTGGTAAAGATAGTAAAATCGATGTGGGTAGTAAAAAAGCTACTTTACATACTTCAGAGTAATGTTATGGTAATTTATAGTTCCCAATCGTGGAGTGGATGTATTGATTTTGAGGAACCGCAAAAAAATTCAGTTTTAAAGTTTGTTTAACTAAGGTGTTTTTATGACATTTGGAACGTTGAAGCATATTATAGCCATATTTCTACTTGTTATTTTCACTTTCAATCTTGGAGGAAGTTACCTTCTTTTTAAACTTCAGCAATACCAAGTGCGAAGAGAAATTGTTCACAGCATCAAAAAAGGTGTTCCGGATAGTGAGCTTACCACCATTGCCGTATCGCCACAAAACCAACATGAACTTGATTGGAAAAACGACGAAGAATTTCGCTATAACCACATGATGTATGATGTGGTTCATGCTGAAAAAATCAACGAAAATACTACGGTATATTATTGCCTTTCAGATGCACAGGAACAGCAACTTATTGCAGAATACACCAAAGACCAGCAGAAAAACAACCAACATAAAAAACGTAGAAGCAACACAGCAAAGGTTTTTAAATTCCTCCCAAGGATAAATCTACTCCCACAAAAAGAAGAATCGTTTGTATTTCAGAAAAATCAAAAAAACGTATTCTTTTATACGGAAACTCGCTACCAAAGATGGCTCGAAGTTTCCAGCCCTCCACCCAAACAGGTTTTATAGTTAATCCATAAGGCGACTCGCTTTATGTTTTGCGGCGGCATACTCCAAGTATGTGCGCCCACACCTATTTGTTACACTATAAAACTTTAAAAAATGATAAAATTATATCTATCCCTTTTGGGGATACTCCTTTGCGCATCTGTATTTGGCCAGGATGGGCAGCTCACCGGGAAAATTTACGATGCCACCAACAACACCCCTCTTTCTGGTGCAAAAATAGAGAGTAATAGCACTACCGTAGCTTCTTCAAATACTGAAGGAATGTTCACCGTACCCTGCAATGGCGGCATGATACTAACTATAAGCTACATAGGCTATGAAACCTATATTGCGAAAACCAAAAATTGCAACGAAACACTCAACATTGCTTTAGCTCCTTCCCTTAACAATCTGGACGAGGTACAAGTAACTGGAGTCGTTAATAACAAAAAACAGATTAAAAAACCAGTTTCTGAAGTTGAATTAGGCTCCCAGGAAATTGAACGGGGCGTAGGGCTGTTTCTTGATGATGCTATTAATGCAAACGTTCCTGGAGCAACCTTAACACGCCGTGGCGTTTCCTCTGGACAGCAATTTAACATCCGTGGCTATGGAAATGGTGTTGGCTTTAGAGGCGCCTCCAACAATTTTGACGGACAAGGGTATAAAGTGTATTACAATAACATTCCTATTACCGATGCGGAAGGAGTAACCCTGTTAGACGACATAGATTTCGGCTCTATTGGAGATGTAGATGTAATAAAAGGACCTGCTGGTTCTCTCTACGGATTTGCAATCTCTGGGGTGATAAACTTAAAAACCATTCAGCCGGAAATAGGGAAAACTTCTATTAGTGAAAAGGTAACTGTTGGGAGTTACGGCTTAGCCAGATTTACTACCCAATTCCAGACAGCTACTGAAAATACATCCTTATTGCTTAACTACGGGCATCAAATATCGGATGGGTTTTTTGTACACAATGCTTCTACAAAAGATTTTATAAATGCCGTATTCAATTTTAAAGCGAGTGAGCGACAGTCTATAAGCACCTATTTCGGTTTTAGTAATAGTTATGACCAACGCGCAGGTGAGCTGACCATTGAGCAATATGCAAATCAGGATTACAGCGGAAATGCCCGTTACATTAAAAACGATGCGCACAGCGAAGTAGTAAGTTTTAGAGCGGGTTTGAGTCACAAATACGATTTCACCAATTGGTTTTCTAACACCACTACCGTTTTTGGATCTGGGTTAAACAGTAATGCAAGCTCGGCTGGAGGATATACAGAAAAAGCGCCTTCAAATTACGGTACCCGCACCACGTTCGACCTTTCTTTTGACCTCAGCTCAGACATAAGCCTTAGCGGAATTACAGGTTTTGAATTTCAAGAACAACGCGCAAATCTTTTAGGATATGGTTTGGTAGAAAACCCAGCCGACCCTGATGGTTATACTATTATTGGCGCAACCCGAAGCAATCAATTTGCACGTTCCAAAACATACTCGTTGTTTACAGAGTGGGTGTTGCAGTTGCCGTATGATTTTTCGGTGACGGCCGGTGTGGGAACAAGCTCTATGTTCTTGGATCTGGAAAACCGCATATTCGATCCCGCGAAGGTTAAAGTTAGATATGTCGCGGCAGATTATGAAAACCTAGTGTCGCCTCACGTTGCCATCAACAAAATTTTTAATGACCAAGTATCGGTTTATGCCTCGTATAGCAAAGCGTACAATGCGCCAGTGAGCGGGAATGTGATCATTTCAACCACCGGAGCGCTCAACACAGGACTTGTTCCTGAAGAAGGCAATCAATTTGAAATAGGTAGCAAAGGGAATTTACTAAACAACCGTCTTAGCTATCAACTAGCACTTTTTCAGGCTACTTTTAAAGATAAATTTACTTCGGTTGCCGTGCCTTTGGATCAAAATACCACCGCGTACAGCTTTATCGCAAATGGTGGGCAACTCAATAACAAAGGGGTAGAAGCCTTGCTGAAATATGAAGCGTATTCAGCTACCAGCGGGTTCTTCAGCAGTGTAAATCCGTTTGTAAATGCTACTTATTCCGATTTTAAGTATGAAGATTATTCGTATGAATCTGTTAACAACGCTGGTGAAGTTTTTTTAGCAGATTATAGTGGCAACGATGTTGCTGGTGTGGCGCCGTGGGTTTTTAATGCTGGGATAGATTTTAACACAAATCCGGGTCTTTACGGAAGCGTTCTTTATAGCTATCGTGACCCTGTTCCATTTACGTCAGACGGACTTAATGTTGCTGAATCTTTCAGTTTGCTGAATGCAAAAGTGGGCTTCCGAAGAACATTCGGTCAGTTTACTATAGATCTATATGCTGGTGCCGAAAATATTACGGGCGTTCAGTATTACAATATGTTGTTTATAAATCAATTAGACGACGCCTACATCCCTGCTCCCTTGGACACAGTTTTCTACGGTGGCGTGAATTTGAAGTATACTTTATAATATGAAAATAGGGTGTCTAAAAAATAAAAAATGTTCCGATGTCTCCTTGAGCGCAGTCGAAAGGTTAGTTGAGTATCACCATATTAAAATAAGTTCCCGACTATTCTAAAACTAAAAAATAAATTTTTTAGACACCCCTATTTCAAAACACTTTTAAAAATGAAAAAAATACTCCTAAGTATCCCAATACTACTTCTTTTTTTCTCCTGCGGAAGGTTTAGCAACGAAGATAAAAAAGAAGAAAACGAAGAACGAATTGTATGCATTTCAAAACAATACAGCGAAATTATATACGCCCTCAATGCCGAAGAAAATATTAAAACAGACTATCCTAAAGCCATTTCTAAAACGCGTTTAATGGTATTGTAATTTCGGGAAGTAGCGGTGACTTTTAGTTTGCTCTCAAAAAAATTGTTGCTCATTTTTGCTTTGCCTGCGCCCATCGCTGGATATAAATAAACACAACTGTCTGTACTATGATATTCTTCATTTGGGTAAGAATAGGATTTCAAGACGTTACTATTTTCCGTTTTCGGTTTTTCCTCCAATAAAGTGAAATAGCTTTTTTCTATCACTTCTTCGGAAAAGGGACAATTTTTAAAGATGCGTTCCAGTTCCGAAGCTTTTAAGACCAATACAGGAACTTCCCAACCAAATTTTTCATGAATTGCTTCAGAAATTTGTCTACCTAATTTTTTATTCCCCCTTCGGGGGTTAGGGGGACTAAACACCCAATTCCCCGTATGCAAATACAATTGAGGTTCTTTAAAACCCAACTGCTCCGCCATTTTTAACTGGTCTGCCTTTGGAAATTTTTTATGTCCGCCAACATTGATGCCGCGGAGAAGGGCTATGAATTTTTCCATATCAATAAGATTGATTTTGATGTAAAATCCTAAGTACTGTTATTGTGCTCCTTACAATTCTATAATGAATAGAATAATTGAAACGTTTTAAAAAAACGACCCTGATATCTTCATATTTAATTTGAAATTGGTGAGGGTTTCCTTTGATGCGAGTTATTTGCAAATGAAAATCCTTATGAAATTTTACATTAGAACCTATAGCACCAAGATAGCAGTCAATTGTATTAAATTCTATGTCCGCTTCCCGAGAAAATTCGATTTCAAAACCCATATTTCTTTCTTATTTCTTCATATGGAATAGTTTCAAGTGTGCCGTTTTTATGCCTTTCAAGCATATCATCCATCATTATTTTATATTCCTCGGACGGCTCAGCCATTTCTTTTGCGCAATTTTCTATAATATGTTCAAGATAACTTTTAAGAGAACGTTTTTCTAGTTTTGCTTGTTTTTCAAGAATTTCTATTGCCTTAATATCTAATTCTATTAATTTTTTCTTAGTAGCCATAACATATAATTTATATAGTAAATATATACAATCTATATATCTTTTACAAGAGCATTCGCCACCATAAAACCACCTGTCCAAGCATTCTGAAAGTTAAAACCGCCCGTAATGGCATCTATATTCAACACTTCACCGGCAAAAAAGAGATTGGGGTGTAGTTTACTTTCAAAAGTTTTAAAATTTACTTCTTTTAGTTTTACACCTCCCGCAGTGACAAATTCTTCTTTAAAAGTGCTCTTCCCTTCTACGTTAAAGGTACTTTGCGTGAGCGCTTCGGAAATTGCTGTTAATTGCTTTTTTGTAATATCTGCCCAAATTTGGGTTTCATCAATTCCTGAAGCTTTCAGTAAACTTTGCCATAGGCGTTTTGGCAAATCGAATTGTGCATATTTTTGAAGAGTTTGTTTGGGATTTTGAAGTTTCAGTTCTAGTAATTGCTCTAGCACATCTTCTGTCGAAAGGTACTGCAACCAATTCACCCTAATAATAAAATGATACTTAGTTGGCTCTAACAATCGCGCGCCCCAGGCCGATAATTTTAAAATAGCTGGACCACTCATTCCCCAATGGGTAATCAGCAAAGGCCCTTCGCTCTCTAGTCCCCCACCAGCTCCCCCGAAGGGGGAGGGCAATACTATTTTAATGGAAACATTTGTAGCGATGCCTGGTAAGTTGGCAATGCGTTCATCTTTTATGTTGAATGTGAACAAGGAGGGTACTGGCGGAATAATTGTATGCCCTAATGTTGAAAGAAGTTTCCAGACTTTCGGATTGCTCCCAGTTGCGACAACTAGTTTCGTTGTTACAAATTCTTCGGAAGTGGTTACAATTTTAAAATGCTCCTCTTCCTTTACAATCGCCTTAACCGATTGGCCTTTGAGCACTTCAATCTCCAAGCGTTCGGTTTCCGAAGTAAAGCAATCTATAATAGTTTGTGAACTGTTTGATGTTGGGAACATCCTACCATCTTCTTCAATTTTTAGTGCCACGCCCCGTTCTTCAAACCAAGCAATGGTATCGCCCGTCATAAAACTATGAAACGGACCCAACAATTCTTTTTCTCCTCTGGGGTAGTTGGTGGAAAGTTCTTTTGGGATAAATTCGGCGTGCGTTACATTACATCTTCCTCCGCCCGAAATTTTCACCTTAGTCAATACTTCCTGGCCTCGCTCTAGAATAGCAATTTTAAATGATGGGTTTAATTCAGCAGCGTTAATGGCAGTAAAAAATCCTGCTGCACCGCCACCCAATATTAAAATATCATATTCGTTTTTCAAGAGATAAATTTAGTTAACAATTAATCAACTAGTAATTTTCTAACTATCTGATTGTCATTAGATGTGAATAAAACAAAATACATACCCGAAGATAGGTGGAACCTAACTTTGTTCTGGTTTTCTACGATAGTTTCATTAAAAACAGAAACGCCATTTGTAGAAAATATTTCAACACTCTGAATTGAAAAATCTGTAGCAAAATTCAAGGTATTCTTTGTAGGGTTAGGGTAAAAGGCAAACGATTCGAGGGTGTTTTCGGTAACATCCAGTAATTTACAACTCACAGGGTCAAATAAAACTTCACCTAAAGTAGGATCATCCTGTTGATGAAAAATAACACTTTCGGCAAGCACCAAGGTATTATCCACGCCTTCTATCCAGCAGTTGTTTAAAGCAGAAATGGTGTTGGCTGTGTTGTTGTAAAGCGCAAAAATTTCACCATTGTTTCCATTTTCAGAAAACACATTTGCACCTACATTGCTAGCAGTATCTCCTAAATTAATTGAAGCTTCATCTTGCAGTGTGATGCCCCATAAATTTCTTCGAATTTGATTTGAGAAAGCATTTATTTCGATTGTACTTGAAGGTGAGTTTACATTTATACCACTTCCGCCAAGATTGGGATTCCCTTGCGTATTATTGTCCTCGATCACATTATTAGAAATTTCAACAGTTGCATTGCCGCCTAAAATAGTGATACCGTATCTATTATCTCTAATTTCGTTACCCGAAATAACCGCTCTAATAGTACCTCCCACAAGATTTGCTATTGCGATACCTCCTGCTTCCGTATGTAAGGGATCTCCAATAATAATATTATTAATAATTTGAAGATCTTCAGTAGTGCTCGTGGTTCCTAAATTAATCTGAGGTCTATTCGCATTTAATGTATTGTTTCCTTCTATATAATTTCCTGAAATAGTTGCAGAAACTTGAGAATTTGCGGCAGAGCTAATGGCGGGTAACTCATTAAAAGTTATTTGATTATTAGTTATTTGCGGGGTGCCTCTTGACAGTGAAATCACGGCACCTGTAGTAATACCGCCTTCTACGTTTTCAGTAATGATACAATTATTGATAGTGAAGTCTTCTGTTAACACTCTTAGTCCACCCCCATTCTTAATCGTAGCATTTTGAATAGTAATGACTGAAAATTCTTCAAACCGAAATCCTTCATAAGGCAAACTGGTATCTGCCGCCAAAAACATCGTTTCATCTGCGGTCACCTCAAACTCGCCAAAAACAGTAATTAAAAGAGCTTGTTCTATTAAAACTGTGGCATCGGTATCTATTCGCAATTTATCATTTTCAGCAATAACCAAATTTTCCTGAAGGGTAAATTCAGTACCACTAATCGATATGGTAGATGGGCTTGCATTTGCAATATCCGCCAAGGTCCAGTCTACGCCTGTATTAGGTGTTGTATATGTTTGCGCTATGACTGTAGCAGAACTTAAAAAAAGGACGAGTAAAAGGATAGTAAAATGTTTCATACGTGTTAATTTAAATGGCTACAAAAGTACATATCTTAAATTATATAGGTTAACTACAAAGACACCTGGTATTATAAAACAGCTAATTTTTCTTCAGCAAAGTGTTCGCATAGTGCCAACGTTTCTTTTACATCTTCCAACGTTGTGCGCGGGTTTATAAGGCACATACGAAGGACTACTTGCTTATTTAAAACAGTAGTTACCAATAAAGCTTTCCTGGAATTGACTACCTTTTCTGAAATATATTGATTGAGTGCGTCTATTGCTTTTTCACTTGGTTGGATCCCTATTGGGTTGTATCTAAAATTTATAATTGCCAGAGTAGCTGGAGAAACCACCTCCCACTGTTTGCTTTTTCGTAATATTTTTTCAGTTTTTTCGGCAAGTTCACAATTGTAGGTAATTGCTTTCCGAAATGCTTTTAAACCGAAAGTTTTAATGCTCATATAAAATTTGAGCGCTCTAAACCGGCGTGTAAGCTGAATACCGTGGTCGTAAAAGTTTATTTCAGATTCATTTCCTTCAATATCCCGTAAATATTCTGGCTTTTCGGTAAAGGTACTTTTTAACCATTTGTGGTTACGTACCAAAAGACATCCCATTTCGTAGGGCTGAAAAAACCATTTATGCGGATCTACCGTGAGCGAATCTGCTTTGCTGATCCCTTTGAGCAAATCCTTTCCGTTTTTTGCCAAGATAGCCGCTCCACCATAAGCACCATCTATATGAAACCAAATGTTTTCTTCCTTACAAATTTTCGACAATTCTGTGAGAGGGTCTACGGTTCCAGTATTTGTAGTACCAGCGGTCGCAATAAGACAAAAAGGTTGCAAGCCTTCTAGTTGGTCTTTCGCAATAGCATTTTTTAATTTATTAATCGCAAATTTAAATTCCCCATCAGTTGGGATAATACGTATTTGTTCTTTTTTAAAACCTAGCACTCGTATAGCTTTAATATTGGATGAGTGTGCCTGGTCTGAAAGATAAATAACCGCTTTACTAAAATCTTCCCCACATTTTATTCGTCTCGCTGTGGCAACTGCAGTTAAATTTGCCATAGATCCACCACTGGTGAAAATTCCTCCTCCTTTTTTCTTCGGAAACCCGAATATTTTGAGCAACCAACCTACGGTAACTATCTCTAGTTCTGCAGCTGCGGGAGAAGCTGCCCACCCTCCAGAAAATATATTAAAACCTGTAGCCAGTGTATCTGCCATAGCACTAATATAGTTGCTTGGACCAGGCACAAAGGAAAAAGATTTTGGATGCGATACAATTTGGCTTTGTGCCATTACATTTTTTAGAACGAAGTGTAACACCCCTTGAGGATCGCTGGGCATTTCTGGGGCTTCTTCCAAAAATAGATGGTCCATTTCGGCTCTAGACGCCTGTGCGATGGGTAACTTTTGATCTTGAGTGTCAAAATGCTCCACTATAGCGTCTACAACACTATATCCGTAGGTCCTCATTTCATCTTTGGTGAGCTCTAATTTTGCGTTGGGTTTTAATTGCATTGTAGGATCTTATTCTGTGAAAATTATTCTGCAAAATTACGGCTTTACAAAAGCAATGAAAGGGCTTTAAACTATTAATTGTTTGTAAACACGTATGAAATACCCATTAAAAAAAAGTACTTTTAGGCTATGATTGTACTTTATATTTTATGTGTTTTCTTTGCGATTTCAGCTTTTTTTCCCGCTACTGGGAATCCGCATTGGTTTTTTCGTACGGCAGATTTTGTGCGCCTGCAGTCTATTTCTATTGAAATCTTCTTGCTGGCATTACTTACTTTATTTGGTTGGGAGTTTTCAACCTTTGAATGGATAGTGGCTGGTGGTTTGCTTTTCAGCATAGGATATCAACTTCATAAAGTTTATAAATACAGCTCATTACACCCAAGAAAAAAGCCTAATTTCCCTAGTGACGGTTGTGTTTCTATACTGGCAGCCAATGTTTTACAGGACAATAGTGAGTATGAGAAATTTTTAACTGAATGTAAATCCCACGATCCCGATCTTATCCTAACCATGGAATCTAACGGCGAATGGGAAAAAGGACTCGCTACTCTTGATAAAACGCATCCGTTTTCAGTAAAAATCCCATTAGAAAATTATTACGGAATGCATCTGTATTCCAAAAAAGAATTACAAAATATATCGTCGCAATTCCAGATAGAAGACGATGTGCCTTCCATATATTTCAACTACGAACTGGAAAATGGTGAAAAAATATTTTTCGCATGCCTACATCCTGCACCACCCAGCCCTACCGAAAATGAAACTAGCAAAGAACGCGATGCCGAGCTTATTTCAACAGGGAAATATATTAGGGAATTAAATAAACCCGCAGTAGTCTGTGGGGATATGAACGACGTAGTTTGGAGTCGTACCACGCGATTACTTAAAAAAATGACTGGCATGATAGACCCTCGCATTGGACGCGGATTCTACTCGACTTACCATGCTAATTATTTATTTATGCGGTTTCCGTTAGACCATTTGTTCCACACAAAAGATTTATTTGTAAAAGTGATGGAGCGTACTCAAAATTTTGGTAGCGACCATTTCGGGATGTATTATGAAATTCATCTAAAAAAAAAAGCAGTAACACCCCCTAAAACGAAGTTGAATAGCGATGAAAAAGAAGAAATTAAAGAATTAATTAATGGCGTGGAAAGTTAAGAACTCAAGGTAGCTACAAACGCTCTTTAATTTCAATAACAACTCCAATAAACAAACACAACAACGCTGTACCAACAACCAAAGCACCTAAGCCCATATGTAACAATTTTAAATTTTGACAAAGATACTAAATAAAAAAACTAGCTAAATAACAAACCTCTCGATTTCTCAAAAGGGTTTTGGTGTGGATGATATGAATCCCTTCGACTGCACTCAAAACACCATATCAATTTTTTCACATCCTTGTAGCTCATAAAAAAAAAGAGACCATCTTTTACAGATAGTCTCTTTTACTAAAGTGCGGATGACAGGAATCGAACCTGCACGCCTTGCGGCACTAGATCCTAAGTCTAGCATGTCTACCAGTTCCACCACATCCGCGTGATCTTCTAGCGCCCTGTTAAGGGACGGCAAATATAAAGAACTATTTTTATTTATATGCAATCTTTCTTTTAAAAAACGCACTTTTTGTAACTTAGCGCAAATCAAAAAATTAATCCTTTAAAACAATATCAGCTTGTACGGAAGGTGAGCCCTTCGACAAGCTCAGGATAAACTCCGTCGAACTATGAAAAGCGCAAAACCTTATATAGAAAAACACAAACAACGATTTATTGACGAACTCATTGATTTACTGAAGATTCCGTCTATATCGGCAGATTCAACGTATAAAATTGATGTGATAAAAACAGCCGATGTTATTAAACAAAGCTTAGAAAAAGCGGGTTGTGACACGGTTGAAATCTGTGAGACACCAGGGTATCCCATCGTTTTTGCTGAAAAAATAATTGACCCGAACCTTCCCACCGTACTTGTATATGGTCATTATGATGTGCAGCCCCCAGATCCTTTAGATTTATGGGTGAGCCCACCATTTGAGCCAGTAATTAAAAAGACAAAGCTACATCCGGAAGGCGCTATTTTCGCTCGTGGAAGTTGTGATGATAAAGGCCAAATGTATATGCACGTAAAGGCAATGGAATATATGACGGCTACAGATCAGCTCCCCTGTAACGTAAAATTTATGATTGAAGGAGAAGAAGAAGTGGGTAGCGAAAGTTTAGAGTGGTTCGTAAAACGCAATCAGGAAAAGTTAGCAAACGATGTTATCTTGATTAGCGATACAGGAATGATTGCTAACGATATTCCAAGCATCACCACAGGACTTCGTGGATTGAGCTATGTGGAAGTTGAAGTTACAGGCCCCAATCGTGATTTGCATAGCGGATTGTATGGCGGCGCGGTAGCAAACCCTATTAATGTATTAACGAAGATGATTGCTTCTTTACACGATGAGAACAACCATATTACCATTCCTGGATTTTATGATACGGTGGAAGTACTTTCAGCCGAAGAACGCGCAAAAATGGCAGAAGCACCTTTCAGCAAAGAAGCGTATTGCAAAGCGTTGGATATTGAAGATGTATATGGAGAAGCAGGCTACAGTACAAACGAACGTAATAGCATCCGACCAACTTTAGACGTAAACGGTATTTGGGGTGGTTATACAGGCGAAGGAGCCAAAACAGTAATTGCAAGCCAAGCGTTTGCGAAAATCTCTATGCGTTTGGTTCCAGACCAAGACTGGAAAAAGATTACGGAACTTTTTAAAAATCATTTTGAAAGTATGGCTCCCAAAGGCGTAACGGTAAAGGTGAAACCACATCACGGAGGACAAGCATACGTAACTCCCATTGATAGCCTTGGTTATAAAGCTGCGAGCAAAGCTTATGAGACTACATTCGGCAAAACACCCATTCCTCAACGAAGTGGTGGAAGCATCCCCATTGTTGCTCTATTTGAAAAGGAACTACAAAGTAAAACCATCTTAATGGGCTTTGGTCTGGATAGCGATGCTATACATTCGCCTAATGAGCATTTTGGTATTTGGAATTATTTGAAAGGGATTGAAACAATTCCGCAGTTTTATCATGAATTTACAAAGATAAGTTCATAACAAATAAACTAGCCATTTAAGATCCTTGAGTGGCGTCGATGATTCTTTTTATGCTGTAGTAATCAAGTTAAAACACTAGAGAAATAAAAAACCTGTCAGATTTAAAAAATCTAACAGGTTTTTTTTAAATTTTATTTTTAAAAAGGGTGAGGTAAGAATATTACATTTTCTTCACATACTCTGTAATGAGTACGATTTGCTGCCCATCTACTTTTCCTTCTATATAGGTTTCGTTTTCGTGATCCAGAGAAATACGGCGTACCGCTGTTCCTTGCTTGGCAACCATACTGCTCCCTTTTACCTTTAAGTCTTTTATAAGAACAACGTTATCTCCCGCTTGCAGGATGACACCATTCGCATCCCGATGAACGAGCGCATTGCTTTTATCGTCTGCATCACCCGCTGCTCTTGCCCATTCTCGTTCGTCCTCTTCCAGATACATCATATCCAGGAGGTCTTGTGGCCAACCTTCGGCTTTTAATCTGTGTAACATTCTAAACGACATCACTTTCACTGCTGAAACGGGACTCCAAATACTGTCGTTTAAACAACGCCAATGGTTGGCATCGCGTTCTTCAGCCTCAAATTGCGACTCACAGGTGTTGCAAACTAAAATGGCACCGTCTGCCCCTTCAATTCTTACGGGCGTTTCGGGTACTTCATATACATTTAGTTTTTCTGTAGCGGTACACAATTCACAGGTGTTGTCGGCTCTTTTAGTGACTTCTCTTTCTATGGTAGCATTCATTTTCATTTCCGCGAAGGCGGAAATCTCTTTCCTACATCCGACTTTGTTTGATTAAGAGACAAAGGTAAATACATCCCTCTAAATCTCCCTTCAAAGAGAGACTTTAATAATTAAATTCTGAAAAAAGTAGGGAAATTAAATTTTGCGAGGGAAACCTACAAAGTTGCCATTGCGTTGCGGCCACTTGAAACCTTACAGGTTAATGCATTTTGGGATTTGTTTTTTGTTTATTTGAAATTTTACTCACTCTACATTTGTAGAATTAAAAACTTTGTTCTATGTTTGTAGAGTAAAACTAAAAGCACTATGACTTTATCCAATGCCGAAGAGCAATTAATGCAATATCTGTGGAAACAGAAAAAAGCACTTGCTAAAGACCTACTGGAAGCATATGAAGACCCAAAACCAGCAACAACGACTATTGCGACACTTTTAAAACGTATGCAGGACAAAGGTTTTGTAGATTATAAACAGTTGGGAAGATCACGTGAGTACTTTCCGTTAGTGAAGAAAAAAGACTATTTCAGCAAACATATGAACGGGCTTATTAAAAATTTCTTTAATAATGACGCCGCTCAATTTGCTTCTTTCTTTACGGAAACAACCGATTTAAACAAAGCAGAATTGGAACAACTCAAAAAAATGATTGACCAACAACTAAAAAACAAATAGAGATGGAAGTATATATCTTAAAATCGGCTGCTTGTTTGGGAATTCTCTTCCTTTTTTATAAACTCGTATTAGAAAACACGTCCTTGCACACCACCAAACGGTTCTTTTTATTGGGAAGTTTGGCTGTATCATTTGTAATTCCGTTTATCACATTTACTGAGTACATTGAAGTGGCGCCTATAGCCAATCAAACCTTCACACAGTTTTCTGTACCGATGGTTGAACCTACTGCAGCAATAGCAACGCCTATAAACTATCTCCCGTATATTTTAGGAGGAATTTACCTAGTAGGCGCACTTATATTCAGCCTTCGATTTGGGCGAAATATATTTCGCATTTTCACTAAAGTACAACATAATCCAAAATTTAAAAAAGGGTCTATTTTTCATGTATTGCTGAAACTTCCAGTAACACCGCATAGTTTTTTTAACTATATATTTTTCAGTAAAAAGGAATATGAAGCAGGTGAAATTCCGCAGGAAGTAATCGTTCACGAAACAGCGCACGTGGAACAAAAGCACAGTTGGGATATTGTATTTTTTGAACTGCTGCGCATTGTATTTTGGTTCAATCCGCTCTTATATTTTATCAAACACAGCATCAAGCTTAATCACGAATTTTTGGCAGACCGCACCGTTTTAAATCAGGGTGCCGAGCTCTCAACCTATCAAACAATTTTACTGGATTTCTCATCAACTTCCAGTGTGCCGGTAATGGCACATTCTATTAATTATTCATCTATCAAAAAACGTTTTACAGTTATGAAAACACACACATCAAAAAGAGCCGCATGGCTTAAAAGTCTATTAGTATTGCCATTATTGGCGGTATTGATATATGGGTTTAGCACAACCCAGATAATTGAAAAGACTTCTGACAATTTAATCATCGCAGAAGATATCAATATTCACATAAATGATACAGAAGGTATCTTGGTTAACGAGAACTTAACCAATTTAGAAAATCTTTCTGAAACTTTAACCCGCTTTAATAGTTCACTTTCTTTTACAGAAAGAAGTAAAAACGTAGTAGTGCATATGTATGCTGAAGAAAACATACCTATGAGTTCAGTTTTTGAAGTAAATAACAAACTTCGTGAATATGGAATATACAGAATAATAAACCACCCAACAGTTAATGAGGAAAATAATGATTGGAGTGAAAATACGATTCGAAATTCTTCCAAAGAAAAAGCCACCGCCAAACAGATTGAAATTTACAACCAACTAGCAAAAAAATACAATGCCGTTCCTGTTGCGGAACGTAAAATTGGTTGGGAAGATTTAATGAAGCTGGAAAACATTTACCGTCAAATGAGTGAAGAACAAAAGCAAAACGCCTTACCCTTTCCAGAATGTCTTCCAAAAAACCAATCTTCCTGGGAAAAAGACTATGCTAAGGCTTATAATGAGGGTGCAGCAAGAAACCATAAGAAAAGTATCGTTATTACCATAAACGTGAGTGAAATAATGATCAATGGGAAAACAACTTCCTTGAAAAACTTTGCCAAGGATCTAGACAAAGCGACCAAAGACTGGACAACGGCAGAGTATCAAGCAGCGCATCCGTCGGTACTTGTTGCTGGTACGCCAGATAGTTTTATGGAAAAGCTGGATATAGAATTTAGAAAGACAGCATACTTTAAAGCGAATGGTGGTGAAAGTATAATTCCAACCTCTCCACCACCGCCACCACCTGCTCCGGATGCTCCAAGAGTGCTAAAAGGTGTAAACGACGGCAATTTCAATATTCCTCCCCCGCCACCACCGCCAACGAGCCCGATAGATCATATTATTGAAATGGCAAAAAAGAATGCAACCTTCTATTTTGAAGGAAAGCAAATAACTTCAGACAAGGCCATCGAGCTAGTAAAGAAAAATAAAGACCTGAATATTCAAAGTACTGGAAGCAGTTCTAAAAATCCGCAGGTCAAAATTTCTACAAAGCCTATTACATTCGATTCAAACAAAAAAACGGGTACTGTCGTAGAAAAAAAACAAAGAGAGGCTCCAAAACCAACAGCAGGGAATGTGGTAAGCCATTTAAAAGTAATGAATAGACATGGCGCCACATTTTATTTGAACGGTTCTGAAATTACGTTCAACGAAGCGCTTAAAATAGTTCGCAAAGATCTTAGACAAGGATTTAACTTAAATGTTTCTTCAGATACCAATAAAAATGAAACCTATATTAACGGAAATAAAGAACAAGTTAAGGCAACCTTAAAAATGACCCTTTTTGATCCACCCAACCTAGGTCCAAAAAATGGCACAGATAATTATCTAGAATTATTTAATGAATTAGCTAAAAAAGGAACCACCTTTTATACAAATGGTGGTTTCATAAGTAAAGAAGAGGCGATTGCATTATGTAAAAAACATAAAATTATTGCTATGGACACCCTAGATACACCACACGACGTGCCCTCAGTAGTTTTTAGTAAAATATAAAGACACTCAAAAGAATTATTTAAAAAGGCTCCAATTAATTTGGAGCTTTTTTATGTAACAAACTGAAACAAATTGCGTTATATAAATTCATCAATTAACCCGTTTTAATAACTCGGGAAAAAACCTATCAACCTATGTTACAACGCTTTTTCATTTTCTGCTCGGGGGCAGATACCGACATTCTAGACGATTGCTCCGCGGGCGAAAACACCAAATATGCAGGTATTGGCGCCACCGTTTTCTTTACGGCCGTGATGGCTACCATTGCAGGTAGTTATGCTTTATATACCGTTTTTGACAATGTATTTACCGCAATTTTCTTCGGACTTATCTGGGGCTTGCTCATATTTAACCTGGATAGATTTATAGTTTCTACCATCAAAAAAAGAGACAGTTTTATAGATGAATTAATACAAGCATCGCCAAGGATTTTACTAGCTGTAATTATTGCCGTTGTAATTTCGAAACCGTTAGAATTGAAGATTTTTGAAAAGGAAATCAATCAGGTTTTACTGGAACAGAAGAATGACTTAACGCTGGAGAATAAAGACCAATTGGCACTTCAATACACGCCGGCTGTAGAAGGACTTACTGCTGAAATTGAAGCCCTTAAAAAAGAAGTAACTACAAAAGAAGCCGAAGTTAATGCCTTGTACAACGTCTATATTTCTGAAGCTGAAGGGACCGCAGGCACCGAAAAACTTGGAAAAGGTCCTGTATATAAGGAAAAGCGAGACAAACACGATGCCGAATTAGCCGCTCTTAAAGAATTAAAAGAAACCAACAACGCCAGGATTGAAGCCACCGAAGCGCAAATAGCGCAGTTGGCCACCCAATACCAAGATAAAATTGCCGAAACCCAACCCATCATAGACGGTTTTGACGGGTTAATGGCACGTGTAACCGCTTTGGGCGAATTACCTTGGTTGCCTTCGTTCTTTATCTTTTTATTATTCTTAGCGATTGAAACCTCCCCTATTTTCGCCAAATTAATTTCACCAAAAGGCTCGTACGATCTTAAACTAGGCGAACAAGAAGGCGCGTTAAAAAGTTGGGTGACGCAGCAAAAAAGTCAGCGAGACATATTGGTGGCTACAGACCAGGATGTAAATAACCGTGTATACGCAGACATTGCAGACGAGCAAGAATTGTACGACTACAAACGGAAGATTGCCAGGGAATTAATGCAAGACCAGGCCGATGCCTTTTACAAAAAGCAGAAAGGAGTGTTGTAAAAACTGAAGTGTTTAGCATTTACAAAATAAGAAGTTCATTAAATTTACTAAAATTTGATGATGACTTTTGAAACGCTTTTTAAAACTAATAAAGTTTCTTTACAGACGCTATTTCCCACACTAAAATTCTCTGAAGTGGCAATTCCAGATATGAGTGTAGGGAGTCATTTTTTTGGAGAAGATCCCCAACATGAAAATTTAGAGCTCGCTGCCAATCGTTTGCAGGCATTTCAGGAGAAGTACTCAAATGCACTATTGGCCAATGGATACTTGGAAGAACGAAGCTTTTACAATACCAAACGGTTCGAAAGAAGTGTAAACCAAATCACCGAATACAGAAACATTCATCTGGGAACCGATTTCTGGGTACCCGCCAGAACTCCAGTTCATATTCCATTTGATGGCACCGTAGTGATTTCTCATCATAATGATTTTCATAAAGATTACGGCCCTCTATTGGTTATTGAACACATCATTGCTGAACATACATTTTATACCTTATATGGACATTTGAGCCAAGATTCCTTAGCGCTTTCCCCCAAAGGAAAACAACTAAAAAATGGCGAATTAGCAGCTTATTTGGGTGATGAGCAAGAAAACGGGCATTGGGTGCCACACCTCCATTTTCAGCTTATTACAGATTTATTAGGCGAAACCGAAAATTATAATGGTGTCGCTTTCCCTTCAGAACTAGAACGCTGGAAAGAACTGTGTCCAGATCCCGATTTGATTTTTGAGGAATCACTTCATTAACATATAGCTTTTGCAATTCCTTCTGCAAGAATTTCAGCAGTTGTTGGGGCGTTTCTAATCCATAGTTCAGGGTCTAGGAATTCAATTTCGGAAAGCATGGGTTTTCCCGCTGCATCCCAAACTATATCAACTCTTCCATAGATGGGTAATACTGGACATTGCGTGTTTATATATTCGGCAAACTCAATTTCCTCTTTCGAGGGGTTGTACAGATGGACCGTGCCCCCGTAATCGTCTTGTACGCGAAAATCTCCCTGTTTTGCTTTCTTTAAAATTGCGTGGGTGTAAGTGCCATTCATAACCATTAAAGAGGCTTCTCCTTTATCGACAATAGTTTCTATAAAGGGTTGCACCAACATATCGCGACTTACCAGCAATTCCTGAAAAACTATTTCTTTTGCGGCTCTGTTTTCTGCTGAAACTTTATAGGTATGAAAAGCAGCCGCAGAAATGGCAGGTTTTATGACTAAGTGCGTCCATCCTCTTTTTACTGAAATTTCTTCTAATGAAGTTTTGAATCCTTTGGCAACAAATTCGGTAGGGACAATGCGCACGCCTTTTTCCTGCAATTGCTGCAAATAAAACTTGTGTGAATTCCATTGTTGTAAAGGCAACGGATTAATTAAATTAGTTACCGAAGCCGCTTGTATCATCCAGGTATTAAATTCATCAAACCGTTCAAAATAATCCCAAACGGTTCTAATAACGACCGCTTTCGTTTGGCTCCAATCATAATCGGGATTGTCCCAATGGGTTCTTTTTACTGAAATCCCTTTACTTTCCAGTGCATCTTTCAGCAGTGTGTACTCCAAGAAAATAGTATGTATATAAGAGTTCCCCTCCTTATTGTGAAGATACTTTTTACAGGTTACTATGGTTACATCTATCATATATGCTAAATTATCTCTTTCAAAATTACGTATCTTTCCTTTCAATTAAAATTTCAGCAATATGAAAATCACCTACTTTATAATTATATCTTTTTTCTTTATTTCATGTGCTGTTCAAAAGAGTGCCACAGCAGATAAAGCCTCCATTTTAAAGGTGATGAAAGAGCAGGAAAAAGCCTGGAGCCAAAACGATTTGGAAGGGTTTATGCAAGGCTACTGGAAAAGTGATTCCTTAAAATTCTATGGAAGTAACGGGCTTACTAAAGGCTGGCAACAAACCTTAGACAACTACAAAAAAAGCTATCCCACCAAAGATCATAGCGGAACTCTCACCTTTGAAATAGACGATATTTCACCCATTGAAACCAACAGCTATTGGGTTATGGGACGCTACTTCTTAAAACGAAAGGTGGGCGATGCCAATGGAAACTTCCTGATTATTTTCAAAAAGATTGATGGTGCGTGGAAAATTGTGGCAGACATGTCAAGTTAGTTGGTAGTTGGTAGCGGGTAGGACGCTTCGCTTGTAGATAGCCAGTAGTCGGGGCAACTGGTAGTCAAAACAACTAAAATCTTTGTTCGATGTCCTTTTCTTTTAGCTACGGGCTCTTCTTAAAAAATACGAGGTACGAACGACGAGGTACGAGATTTTAGAAAAGAGATTTTGTTCTTTGTACTTTGTACTTTGTACTTTGTACTTTGTACTTTGTACTTTGTACTTAAAAATATTAATTTCCTTTAATACGCTGCCACAGTTCTGCTAATATCTTCTTGGCATCTTCGGGTTTTTTTTGGTTTTCGGTAATGGTAAGGTTTTCTTTATCGCCTTTTAGCAAGAAACTAAAAACGTATTGTTGATTGTCTGGGTTTACACTTAGAGTTCCAAATCTAAGGTCATTGAAATATAAGTTGCCATCGGTTTTTGTGATGGTGTAAAAGCCGTTAGTGAGTTGTATGAGGCGTTGTACTTTATCGTTTTCCGCTAAATCTCCCAATAGCCCGTGATTCTTAGGATGGCTACCAAAATTGATGGCTTGCGAATCGAAAAGTGAATAATATCCTATTAAAAAAGCGTCTTCTGTCTCTACGTTTGCTGTCCACAAAATACTTTGTAATGGCGCGGGTTTGGTTTCTATTTCGGTGTAGGCAATATTTTGTGCTGCTAAAGCATTTTCAAATTTCAGAAAGGTGATTCCCTTTAGCAGTAACGTTAACAAAAGATAGCCACTGCTTATGTATAATCCAAGGTTGTTTAACTTCCTTCGTTTGGGATCGTCACGTTTCCGCCGTAGCGCTAAAATTAAAAACACTAAAAAAGGAAGCGTGTAGAGTGGGTCTATCACAAAAATATTTTTGTACGCCAGTCGAAGATCAAATGGCCAAAACAATTGAGTTCCCCAAGTAGTATGTGCGTCCAACAAAGGATGTGTCACAAAACATAAAAACCAAAACAGCGACCATTGTTTCCAACTCGCCCGTTTTTCCCACAACGAGACAAGCCAACCAAATAACAGCCCAAAAACAATAGAAAAAAGTATGGAATGTGTAAATCCGCGATGCCATTCTAGTGCGGTTACGGTATCTACAAAATACCTGGATATTACATCCAAATCTGGAATAGTCCCTGCAATAGCACCATACAACATAGCTTTATTACCCACTTTCTTACCGAGAGCGGCTTCGCCTATTGCAGCGCCTAATACTATTTGAGTGAGGGAGTCCAAGTTTGTGGTTTGTGGTTTGTGGTTTGTGGTAAAAGAAAAGTAAATGCTACTGCACCTACTAGTCAACTATATTCATTTTCTTCAGTAAAAAGGAAGCGTTCATATTCTGGCAAATTCCGGGTTTAAAGGTGTAGTCAAAATACAGTTCTTCGTTTACAATTTGCGCATCAAAATAATAGTTTTTTACTTCAGGCAATTCTTTTGAAACTTCGCATAAACTTAAATCATGAGTCGCAATAATTCCTGTGCTATTTCCTGCGACCAATTTCTCGACAAATTTTCGGGAACCTATTGCTTTATCGGTACTGTTGGTGCCTTTTAAAATTTCGTCCAAAATAATAAAATACCGATCTGTTTTAATGTTTTCTACTATAAACTGAAGACGCTTCAACTCACTAAAAAAGTAAGAGGCATCATCTGTTAAACTATCGGCAGTTCGCATACTTGTGATAAGCTTTATGGGATTGTACGCTGCCGAAGTGGCACAAACAGGCAGTCCAACATTCGCCATAACTATCTGTAGCGAAACTGTTCTTAAAAAGGTGCTTTTACCAGCCATATTTGCTCCTGTGACAATGAAAAACTCCTTTTCATTAATCTCAAAATTGTTGCGCACCATAGTTTCAGGATTCAATAAGGGGTGGGCACCGCCTTTAACTTTCAGAACCGATTTGTTATTTTCAATTTTCGGAAAAACGTATGTAGGGTGGTTAAAAGTATAATTTGCCAAGCTGTTATACGCATCAAAAAAAGTAATGGTATTAAACCAGGTTTCCACTTCGGTTTTATAGGTGGCAATCCATTGTTCAATAGTATAGGCCTGCCGGATGTCCCGAAGCATAAATCCATTCAGCAAAACACCAACGAGCATATTGTTGCGTTGGTCTAAATTATCTAAGTGCTTGGCAAACTTCTTCAAGGAAGCTGAAGCTTTTACTTCAGTATTTACAACCAAATTCTTCTTTTCTGAAAGCAATGCTGAAGAAAATTCCTGCCCTTCAATTTCTAAAATCAATTTATAAAATTGCTCAAACGTGCTTTGGATTTTTGAAGTGTGTTGTGATAAAGCGTTCACTTTTTTTACATACCGTCCACTTATAGCCAACCCCAATACAAACCAACCAAATAACAGATAACCTGAAATAAATTCAAAGAAATACAATGCAATCAAAACTGCCGAAAGCACCGAAAATCCTTCCGCGACACCTTTAATCCATTTGGGAGCGAAGGGTTTATAATCCTTAAGCCAGGAAACCACTTTGGCAGATGAAACTTCGGTTTTCACCAGTGACGCTACGGCAAGAAAATATTGTCGCCACGTTGGCAATTGGGAAAGCTCTTGAATGGCTTCTTGCTTTTGTGGGATGTTGTCAATAGCATTTTCTGTTAACAAATGTGCCAGCTTTTGAGATCCCATTTGTAAGGCTGTACGATTGCTATATTGATAAAAAGAACCGCGTCCAAATAAGTCTATGTCCTGACTAAAGGAATGCTTTGGACTCTTAAACTCGGCTCCATCTGGTAGCTCCTGGAAGTCGCGTTGCAGTACTTTAATTTCGGTTTCATTACTGGCAATTAGAGATTTTGCAAGGTCGCGTTGGTTCTTCAATTTACTATGCCTAGTCACCATATAAATAAACAAAGCAATTCCTGCTACTATAATGGCTATCACCAGTTTTGTGTTGCCAAAAGCAACGTAAGCTCCTGCACAGATGGCTAAAAAGACTCCTAAACGCAAGGTACTGGACCATGCCAATTGCTTTTTCAATTGGTTTAAATTCTGGGTGTGTTGCTCCAGTTGCGACTGGTAAAACTCTCTTGGGGTTTGCTTCATAAGGCGGCGTACTCTGCTTTTAATTTTTTGGTAAGCGAAGCTACGATTATGTCGTACGAATGGTCAATTAATTCGGTTACTAATTTGGGTGGAAGCGCATCTTCAATAAAAACGGTATTCCAATGGTGTTTGTTCATATGCCAACCAGCGATAATGAGTCCTTCATATTCAACTCGTAATTCTTCGGAGCGGTCTGGGTCACATTTTAAGTTCACTTGTGTTGGTGTGCGTTCCAGGCCACACACAGCAAACATTTTATTCATTACTTTAAAAACAAGGGTATCCGGGCCAAAAGGAAGCGATTCGGTGACTCCTTTTTTGGCTAAACAATAGTTTCTGAATTCTTCAATATTCATTTATTCAACTTTATAGGCCAACGCAGGTTCGTCATCAAAATACACAACCAAATTACTCCCTGCTTTGGTTTTAATCTGAAATTCTAAAAACCCATCTTTTGAAATACTGTTTTTTATCTTTTCTTTTGCTCCAAAATTATACGAATAAGACAAAGTTTTTGGCGCATCTGTTTTCAGTAAAAAAGTAATTTCTTTTTCATTTTCAACAGAATGTATTACACCACTTTCTGGTTTTTTTACATCCTCAATTAACAACTCTTTTTTTATAATGATGGGCAGGTTCGCAAATGCTTCTTTTCTGAAGGTAACATCTAGAAATGCATCCTCGACCAAATCTGGATAATGCGTTTTTATAAAATGCTTGGAATCTGTCTTATACCAATAATAACTAGGTTCTTTTATAAATTTTTGTTTGTATTTCCCAGCGCCCCACGTGGCATCAATAAGGTGCGGTTTTCCTTCCAGGTACACTACATTCCACATATGAACCCGCTTAAATGCTCTTCCAATATCCTCGAAGTTAGTTTTTATATCGCCCCGCACCAAATAATTCTGAATGCCCTGTAACTCACATAATTTTTCAAAGAGCATTGCATACCCTTCGCACACTGCAATTCCTTTTTGAAGCGTCCTTTCTATAATTTTATCGCGTGTATTCTCTTCTTTTATATTACGCTCCCGGTAATTTTTAAAACTATAATTGAATACTTTATATTCGTTAGGTTCGTAAGCGACATTGTTAATAATCCATCCGTATATCGCTCTTACTTTAGCTTCTTCGGAAGTAAAATCACGGCTTATTAAGTTGGAAAGTTCGGCAACCGTATTGAAATTAGTAGGATAAAATTGAATGGTAGCATCAATTTGAGCAGTATCAATTTGAGCAGAGATTGTTCCCGTTGAGAAAAAGTACAGCACAATAAGGATCCCTATTCTATTCATAGCCCTACTTTTTTTATGGAAGAATCGTTCACTTCCAAAGCAGTAAAATCCAGTTTCCAATTGATTGTTTCCACCAATTTTTCCATCAGTTTTATAGTTTCTAATGCTTGCGTAGAAGCTTCAGTCAAAAGCCCACTACTGGGAATTTTATCTATAATGTGTTGTTTTGCTTCGCGATTAATTTCGGTTAAATCTGAAGCGGTGAACGGGTTTGCCCATCCTTCTTTTTTATCGTAGTATTTAAAGTCTGTTTCCACCGTGAGCAATTCGGGTTGTGGAAAATTGTTGAGTATGATGGTTCGCGTTTTGATATCTGCGTTCATTTTTATTTTTGTAAGATCAAAACCAACGTGTGCCTTGGCTTCTATTAAAACAAGCGCTTTCTTTTTTCCCAAAAATAAACTGAGCCATTTTTCTTTTACGTTTTCGTAGTGGTAAATTTCAGAAAAGTCGCCTTCTACTGTGATAAATTTACAGACGCTTCGTATTTTTTCCATTAAGATAACAGACTGTGTTTGGGTCTTTTCTTTCTTTCGTCCACTGCTGAATTTCAGAAACAAAAAATATGCGATCACCGCACCAAATGCCAAGCCTATAAAGAGTAATTCCATTAGATAAATATAATTAATTAGTTCAGCAATTTATATAAAACGGGACGGCTAGGCGTTGCATCGTTTACAAAATTTGCCGTTTGTAAGTTTAAAATGTACGAGCCATCTTTTATACTATTTGGTACGTAAATAAATTCGGTTATGGTCGCATCAAAACGTGGTGCTTTTGGGAAATTCCAAAATGCTTTATGTGCCAACAACTTTCCCTCATCCTTTTCCTTATCTACACTAGGCAAATCTATCAACAAATGCTTTACGCCCAATTCTCTTAAATACTTTGCCGCATTTTCGTGTAAATAGGGCCAGTTGGTATGCGAGTATTTTTTAGATTTTTTTTGGGATGTATTGGGTAATGTTCTAATGACAACCGCTTCAGATTTTTTGCCTTCCAGCAATCCTTTTAATTGTCCTGAAGGTATCACTAAATCTTCTCCAAAATTTTCAGGCGTAACCGAAATTACTTCAGCAGTAAAAAAAAACGCTTTCAAGGAATCTTGAACCGAATGAAACTCCTTAGAAATATGTCCAACACCCTCGGTATGCGTACCGTGTGCGTGCGGATTAAACTGAATGGAATTAAAATTAACCGAAGCACCCTCACTCACCTTCCCTACCCAATTATCTAATTTTACAGGCTGTATAGCAGGTTTATCCAAATACCAGGCCAGCGGATTCTTTGAAGTATCCGTTAAAGGTATAGAAATATCCAAAGGCCTGGATAGGTCTATCGTCTGCAGTTTATCGTTCATATTTAATGTAGCGTGCATTCGGTTCTGTTTTACATGGTAAGATACAATTTATCATTGCAATTCTATTAAAAACAAGTCGCTGGCAATTCCATCACTTAAAAACTTTCCTTTTTTGGTAACAATGAGCCTCTCAACACCTTTCCCATCTGGCTTTCGCCGAATTAAATCCCCAAAGGTAACGTGTTTTAAAAGTCCGTTTTCAATATGTTCTTTGGCCTGCTTTAATAAATATTCTAAATACTGCTCTCCGAACATTTCAGAAATTTCTTGTAGGGAAATACCGTTTGTAGTTCTTAAACGTGTCATGACGTATTCATTATATTTATCGCGTATGGAAAGGGTTTCCCGCTCCAGAGGAAGTTCTCCGGCTTCAATTTTTTTAATGTATAAACTATTATTCGCTACATTCCAACTCCGTCTATCACCATCATAACTATGCGCGCTCGGGCCGATGCCCAAATAGGGCTTGCCTTGCCAATATGCTGTGTTATTTTTGGAATGCCATCCGGGTTTGCTGAAATTTGAAAACTCATAATTTTCGTAGCCAGCAGTTTCGGTTTTTTCAATGAGAAGGTTGTGATGTTCCTGGGCTACGTCATCCTCTACAGGTGGGACAATCCCTTTTTTAATAAAATTTTCTAACGCCGTTTTTGGTTCTACCGTCAACGCATAACAAGACAAATGCGGAATATCCAGCTCGAGTGCTTTTTCTACATTCGCCAACCATCGCTCATTAGTCATTTTTGGAATCCCATAGATAAGATCGATGCTTATGTTACTGAAATGTTTCTTTGCCAATTGTATGCATTTTGAAGCCTCTTCAGCATTATGCGCTCGGTTCATAAACTTTAAATCTTCTTCAAAGAACGATTGTACGCCAATGGAAAGACGGTTTATTGGTGATTTCGTTAATTGGTGAAGTAGTGTTTCAGTGAGATCATCTGGGTTTGCTTCAATAGTAATTTCAGGATCTCCAGAAACGTTGAAGTTTTTATATACTTCAGCAATCAGCATTCTTAACTCTGAGATCTCCAATAACGAAGGAGTTCCGCCACCAAAATAGATGGTTTCTACCGTTCCTACCAGCTCCTCTTTCCGAAGTTGAATTTCTTTTACTAACGCTTGAATCAATTCGTCCTTTTTCTTCATGGACGTAGAAAAATGGAAGTCGCAGTAATGGCACGCTTGTTTGCAAAAAGGAATATGGATGTAGATGCCGCTCATTTTTTAGTTTTCAGTGGCAGCGGCAGTCGGCAGTAAGAAACTGCATACTGCCACTGTATACTGCTTACTTATTTTACTTGTCGATTCGTTTTTCGTTTTGTTTTACAAAGGCTGCCCAACCGCTGTAGCTTTTACCTACCTCAACCCTGCCTTCATTATAAAAATGACAAACAGCTGCGGCGAGACCATCGGTACTGTCTAAGTTTTTGGGAAGCTCCTTAAGACCCAGCGTGCTTTGCAACATTTTTGCTACCTGTTCTTTGCTTGCATTTCCACTACCCGTAATCGCCATTTTTATTTTTTTTGGAGAATATTCAGTAATTGGGATCTGGCGCGAAAGTCCTGCTGCCATGGCAACTCCTTGTGCACGTCCCAACTTGAGCATAGATTGTACATTTTTTCCAAAAAAGGGTGCTTCAATAGCAATGTGGTCTGGATGATAGGAATCTATCAGCTCAATGGTACGCTCAAAAATAAGGCGCAGGCGCTTGTAATGGTCGTCGTATTTGGAAAGTTGCAACTCATTTAATTGCAGAAACTCCATCTTTTTACCCACTACTTTTATGAGTCCGAAACCCATAATGGTGGTTCCAGGGTCTATTCCTAAGATTATTTTTTCTGTTTTCATGCGTTTTGTAAAACTCTTAGCCCCCTTCCGAATTTCGGATTAAAGGTTCTAGCGTTTCATCATTTTTCTGTTCCGAAATCCACCTTCCCCCAGAACGTGGAATAAAAAATTTCAGTTTGATTAAACTTATATCCCACTGGGGGAAGGAGCCATATAATTATATATAAAAAAAATTGGCAGTTAGTCTTTCTTCTTTCAGAAAGCAAAGCAAACAATCTTTTTTCTTTTTTAAGGTGGCTGAGTGATTTCGCTTTTTTGCGAAATTGTAACGAAGCCCGATTTCGATTTCACTACTTTCGTACGTGATGATGGCTTCTCACAAATCTACGCAATATTGGCTCGTTGCCCTAAAGGTTTTCCTACTTGTCTTGGCACTGGGATATATCTTTCTAAAAATTAGAGATGAAAACACTGCGGTGCTTAAAAAACTTACGGATAGTTTTCAAATAGCCAATATCCAATCCTGGCTGTTATTTATTGGCCTGGCAACGCTTAACTGGCTGTTGGAAATTTATAAGTGGAAGATAAGCGTTACTACTTGGTTCCCGCTAAAGTGTAAAGAAGCTTTTAAACAAACTTTAGGATCCTTAACAGCTTCCTTACTTACTCCAAATAGAATTGGCGAATACGGTGTAAAAGCACTTTACTTTAAACCGAAATATAGAAAAAAAATAGTCTTTCTCAACTTTGTGCATAGCAGTTCGCAAATGTTTGTGACACTACTTTTTGGAGTTCCTGCGCTCTTTTACTTTATCTGGAATAACAACATTGCTTTTGCTACCAACAAGGTACTTCTCTTAATTTGTGTTGTTAGCATATTGCTGCTGCTAGGCTATTTGTATCGAAAAAAGCAATTGGGTATTAAAGGACTCTCAATAGAAAATTTTTGGAAGAAATTTAAAGAGATTTCCAAGGGAAGAAAGCTGAAAATAATTTTACTCTCCGTCGCTCGCTATCTGGTTTTTAGTTTTTTATGGTATCAGTTGCTGCAGTTTTTCGGGGGATCCATTTTACTGAAAGATGCCGCTATCGTCATTTTTACAATGTACCTTTTGGCATCTATAATTCCGTCGTTTTTTGTGCTGGATGTTGTGATTCGCGGAGGCGTGGCGGTTTGGTTGTTTTCTTTCGTGGGTATTTCTGAAATTTTAATTCTCTCTACTGTATTTTTTATGTGGCTTTTAAACACAGTACTTCCAGCGGCAGTGGGCAGTTACTTTGTAATTACTTTTAAACCGAAACGAGAATGATCTGGGCAGCATTTTTTATCGCACTAGTATACGTTTGGTCAATTGTATTGCTGTACATTGGGTACGATCGTGTGCCTTATTTTCCGAGTGTTGGAAATACCGCAGCAACTAAATTTTCGGTACTAATTCCCTTTAGAAATGAAGCTCAAAATTTGCCGCGATTGTTAAGAACGCTTCAGCAATTGCACTATCCAAAAAGTCATTTTGAAATCATTTTTATAAACGATGGATCTACAGACATTTCAGAAGAACTAATTCTACAACACCTGAAAGAAAGCAATCTTATCTTTCAAATTCTTCAGAATACACCCCACCAACCTTCACCTAAAAAAGCGGCAATCACTTTGGCAATTTCAACAGCAAAACATCCGTGGATTGTCACCACAGATGCAGATTGTTCAGTACTAGAAAATTGGTTGCAAATTTTAAACGACTTTATTCTTTCGAACGCCCCTGTTTGCGTGGCAATGCCCGTAGCTTATGAAGTGAACAACTCATTTCTGCAACGTTACCAACAATTGGATAATTGGAGCTTACAGGCGGTTACCGTGGGAAGTTTTGGACTAGGAAACTTGTTGCTTAGCAATGGAGCCAATTTTGCATACTCAAAGGAAGCCTTCACAAGTGTAAATGGATTTGAAGATAATGCACACATAGCAAGCGGTGACGACATGTTTCTTCTGGAAAAATACAAACAACATTTCCCGAAGAAAATCGGTTATCTGAAATCCAGCGATGCTGTAGTAACAACACAGGTTGTAGATTCTTGGAAAAAAATAATTTCACAACGTGTTCGCTGGGCCTCTAAAACGTCCCAACAGAAAAGTATTGTTTCAAAATTATTGGGAATTTTGGTATTTGCAATGAATTTGTTGATTCTGTTAGCACTCATCACGTTACTTTTTTGGCCGCAATACGTTCTTTTTAGTATCGCCCTTATTTGTTTCAAACTAACAATCGATTTTATATTGCTTCGGAAGAGTGCTCGGTTTTTTAAAAAATCGTTTCCTTTCTTTAGCTTTCTGGGAAGTACTTTTATATACCCAATCGTAACAGTAGTTGTTGTAATTTCAAGTATTCAAGGCACCTATGTATGGAAAGAACGATTGTTTAAAACGCAAGAGAAACAACACCTTAAAAATAAATAGTTACCTCTTAACTACATAAAATTCTCAACCATTCACCCAATTCATATTTTTTTCTACCTTTAACCATACCAATAATATACCTACTATGAAACGCATTCTTCTTTTTTTAAGTTTTATACTCCTCGCGCAACTCCAAATTTTTGCTCAGGAAACCTATAGTGTTGACGGTCAATCTTATTCGCTAAAAACCGAAGTAGACGGATCTCTCACCTTATTATGGAATACGATTGATGGTGATTACCGTTATTTCGCCAAAAAAGGAAATACCATCACCGAACTTAAAAATTCAAAAACCAACGGCAGATATCAAGAAGAATTTAAAGAGGCGTTGCAACTGCTTACCGTAGATAATCCTGTACATACGGACAAGGTAAATTTGACGCTGTCTAGTCTTCGGGAATATGTAAATACGTATAACAAACAAGTAGACCCTAGTTTTTCTAACGAAAGGCCTTCTATAAAACTAAGTGCCCGATTGGGCATTTTTGCTGGTGTAAGCAATGCTATTTTCACACAAAACCCAAACAACACTTTATTACCCGTAGCAGGAATTGATTTTGAATTGATTGACGAAGTAAAATTGAAGCGACACTCTGTGGTACTTCGCTTAAAACAGACTTTTGGAAATGACGAATTTCAATACAACGCAACACAGGCTTCTTTAAATTACCGGTTAAAATTTGTAAAAACTGAAACCCTGGATGTTTTCCTCAATACCAAATTTGTAAGCTACACCTATTCCAGTCGTGACGATTTTTTATTAAATGATGGTACTTTAGGCTCTGATTCGGGGGGCGATTTTACGGCTCACGGAATTTTCGGTTTGGGAGCAGATTATAAGCTAGGAAATGGGTATTTGTTTTTTACCTATAACGATATTGTTGGAATAGGATTGGATAGTCACGACTCCTTCCCTGTAGATTTTACGGTGGGGTATAAGTTGAGTTTGTAAGGGTTAAAAATTTAAAACGCTTCTGTAGTCACCACAATGGGTAATGTGAATTGTGTTTTTACCGGAATGCCTCTCTTATAGGCTGGCGCTACTAATTGCAGCCCATCTATGGAATACTTTAAGCTATCTTCTAAGTTGGGGAAAGCTCGTTGCAACAAACTATCTACTTGCATATCAAGAATAGAAATTTGTGCTTTTTCTGAAATGGAGAACGATAAAATGATGGTATCATTCAAATCCTGAAGTGACGTAACACCTTGTGCTGTCATACTTTTTTGTAGTTGATACGCCAATTCGCTTTCAAAACAACTTTTCTGTTGTTCTTTTTCCGAAAGGGTATCACAACTAGCAAAAGCGGGATATCTATCCACATTTTTCCAGTCTATTGTTTTTAATTCTTCTTCATAAAAAGTCTCTGACGAAATTTTTTCCGTCTCAAAAAACTGACAAGAAGTACAGAGTAAAACAATTAAAAGGTACGTAAAATGCTTCATAGCGTGCAACTACACACGAAAGTACAATTTTTTGAGGGATTGCTGGTTTTAAAGGTTAGGAAGGTTTTTTAAATTTCAGAAAATTAAAGTAGGTTTCGACCTTGGTTTATCTTGAGCGCGTCGAAGGGCTCAACCAGACATTATAATGTGTTATTTTCAGTTCTTATTAAAATGAAGATCTGTCTTTATATCTTTTATACGCTGTTTGGCATATTCTGAAAACTGTACATTTTCACCAAATTTTTTTAAATAAGCTTCGTAATAGGGAATAACACTGGCTTCATCTTCAAAATAATTGTCAGCTGCAGTAGCTAACAAATATAATGCGGTACCATTCTCAGGATTTTCCTCTACTGCTTTTTGTAAAGCTTCCAACTGATTTTTATAATCTTTCTGTTTCTTAAAAACTGAAGCCAAAGCAACATAAGAGTTGTCAAGGGGAATATCCTGCAGCAGAATAGCAATTTCAAAATGATGTTGCGCCTTGTCTAAATACCGTAGCGCTTCAAAATTTTTGGCAATGCTAAAGTGCCACGACGGGTTTTTATCGTCATACTCATTTATGAGAAGGGTGTATTGCTCAATAGCTTCCTCAAAACGGTTGGTTTTGGTATAGCTTACCGCTAGATTTTCGTGTTGTGGGATATTACTTTGAGATAGCTTTAAAAGGGCTTCATATGTTTGGGCAGCCGTATGATACTCTTTTTCAACAAACGCTACAATGGCCTTTAGTTGTAAAAAACGGGTGCTGTTGGCATCTACTTCTAAACCACTTTTAATATGTTTTTTTGCTGTATCAAAATCGCGCTCTTCCGCAGCATATTTTGCGATTTTGTACAAAGCGTTTTGATGGTTTTTATCTAATACATGCGCATAGAAAAATGTAGGATATGCTGTGGAATCGTTTCGTTTTTCTTTTATAAGCCCTAGTTGGTATACAAACTCTGAGTTCTTAGGGCTTGCTTTGGTAAGTATTTGAAACAAACTATCTGCTTTTTCATATTGCGCCGCTTTCAGCAATAATTTTCCGTAGTTGTATTGAGTTAATAGACTGGCTTCTTTTACTGAAAGTGCTTTTTTATAAAACTGTAACGCTTTTGCACCGTTTCCTAAGGCATCGTAAGAAATAGCAATTTTTTCAGTTTCACTGGCTTCTTCATAATAGGTAATGGCTTTGCTATAGTCGCCCAAAGCATACAAACTATCACCTATAGCCGATGCATTTTGAGCATCGGCTAAGGTGGTAAGTGTAATTAGTATGAGTACTAAAAGTTTATTCATTTATTTCAAAAACTATGGGGAGGGCATAAATTACGCCAACTGATTGCCCTTTTTGTTGTCCAGGAATCATTTTAGGCAGACTAGATACTACGCGAATGGCCTCAGCTTCTAAAGCTGGATGTGCAGCTCTGGCACGTACATCTGCAACAGTTCCGTTTCTGTTTATTTTGAATTGTACCGAAATACGCTGTCTCCCTGAAAGGTTGACCGTGTTGGCTATTTTGGTGTCGAAATTTTCCCCAACAAAAGCCTGTATCTGCTTAGCCATACATTCTTTCATTTCATCATTGTTTCCGAAACAACCTGGATATGTGGGAACTTTTTCGATTATAGCAAATGGTACGTCCGATGTTTCTTTAGTATCGGTTAAATATTCGTCCACCGAAGTATACACTTTATCCCCTTCTTTAGCTTCGGTAGCTAAAAATTTAAGTGCACGCTCTTCTTCTTCAGTTAAATTTCCCTTTTTCATGATAGCTTCAGCAAGCTCATTGATTTTTTGCATTACCTCCGTGTCTGCTTCGGTTTGCAGATTGGCTTCCGTTTCTAACGTTTCAGCAGTATCATTGGAGCAAGACGTATAAAACAACATAGCGCAAACAGCTGGAATAAGAAGTAAATACTTTAACTGAACGATTTTCTTAGATTTTGATTTTTGTAACATAACGATTCGATTTTTGATTATTGATGATGTATAAAAGGTATTAATGAATGATATTTTTGTGGTGCTGAACACTTCTGAAAGTAAGTTTTGATAATAGCCCGCTTTATCTTTTGAGGCCACCAATCGGTCTGCCGCATACTCGTGCAACGTTTGTATTTTATGCTGAAAAATATATACCATTGGATTGAACCAACACAGGATTCGCAGCGCTTCAAAAAACAACAAATCCAGTGTGTGTCGCTGCTGTACGTGTACCAATTCGTGTTGCAGGATATTCGATCTCTGTGGTTCGGTAAGTTGATCTCCTAAAAAGATGGTGTTTAAGAATGTGAAAGCCACATCAGAATTTGGGACCGTGGCAATCGTGTAATTGCGCAATTTTTCAAGCTTGGCAGTTTTCTTCAGCAGGTATAATTTCCGAAGTTTTACTATAAAAAATAGGATTGAAATTACTATTCCTAAAAGATAAATTCCCAGAGTAATGGTACTCCAGGACACACTTTGTTGTGATAGTACTATTTCATCTAATACGATTAATGAATTTGTAGTAGTTTCCGAGGCATTCCCAATAAGTACAGCAGGTAACTGCACTCTAAATTCCTGCGGAATACTTTGCTGGATGGCTTCAATTTTAAGAAAAGGAATCACAAAACTCACTACCGAAGTAACCAATAAATACAAGCGGTTATAGTTGAAAAACGTTTCCTTTTTCAGGAATACATCATACACGACCAGGAACAGTAGCTGAAACAATAGTACTTGTAGAATATAATGTATCATGAGTTCTCCTTTTTATTGATTTCGCCCATAATACTCTCCAATTCCTGAATACTGATGTCGTTCTTTTTCATAAAAAACGAAACCATACTTTTAAAGGATCCTTGAAAATACCCATCCACCAGTTTGTTGATAGATTGGTTGCTGTATTCGCTCTTTTTCAGTTTTGGGAAATAGATATGGCCACGGCCTTCTTTGCGATAGTCTACAAATTCTTTGCTTTCCAGAATTCGTATAATAGTGCTTACGGTATTATACGCTGGTTTGGGTTCGGGTAGCTCATCTATTACGGCAGCTACATTGGCTTCGCCCAAATCCCACAGGACTTGCATAATATCTTCTTCTGCTTTTGTGAGTTGTTTCATGTTGTAGCGGGTAGTTTTTAGTGAGTAGGACGCTTCGCTGGTAGCTGCTCGCGCCTTTACAGTTGTTAATTAAATAGCTATCTAAGGTAACCGAGTATTTCAAAAATGTCCAAAAGCATTTTTGAAATGTATCGAGGTTCAATATTACAACTAATTATTTAGTTAAACTAGTTTATTAGTTACAAAAATAGAACATAGCTGTATTTTTGGTATTTAATGCACCACTATGGATATACTTTTAATTGGTATTGGTTTTATTTTAATGCTTGCAGGAATTGCAGGTAGTTTTTTACCCGTTTTGCCGGGCGTGCCTGTGAGTTGGCTGGGTTTGGTTTGCTTATACCTCGCTCCTTCGCTTCCGTTTGACTGGGTTTTTATTAGCATTACAGGCGTAGTAGCAGTCACCCTTTATATTCTGGATTATATTATTCCAGCCATAGGAACCAAAAAATTTGGTGGTAGTAAAGCGGGTGCCTGGGGTACAACCATAGGTTTAATCGTAGGGATTCTTGCCCCGATCCCCTTTGGAATTTTGATGGGTCCTTTTGTGGGAGCTTTGATTGGAGAACTTGTTTTTAATAGGACCGAAGGCAAAAAAGCGATCACAGCTGCGTTTGGTTCCTTCCTTGGATTTTTGGCGTCTACGTTTATGAAGTTTTTTGCAACCCTGGTTTATTTAGGCATCTTTATCTATACAGTTTTTGTGAACTGGGAACTTTTCTTTTCCTAATTACAACCATACGGTTTTCTCATTAATAGAAGATTTTCTCGTTCCTTCCGGTAATTCCCCGTGGAATTTTCCCATATATAAAAATCCTAAACAGCGTTCTCCTTCAGCAAGAGAAACGTGGTCTCCAAGATATTTAAGTAAGGCTGGGGAACTCCAATAAGCACCAATTTTCAAATCGTGTGCCGTAAGCCACATATTTTGGACTGCCATGGCAACCGCAGCCACTTCTTCCCATTCCGGAATTTTTTCATCCGGATCACGTTGCATGCAAATGGCGATGACACAACCCGACTGCAAGGCTTTTTGTCCCATCTTTTTTTGTTTGAAGTCGGAAGGGTTTTCAACAGATTTCACATAGGCTTCTCCTAAAAAACTTGAAAGTGCAGTTCTGGAAGTTTCGGTATGAAACACTTTAAAGCGCCAGGGTTCGGTACGTTTGTGTGTGGGTGCCCAATTGGCCGCTTCTAGGATTTGCTCTATTTCAGTTTTTAAAACAGGTTCATTTGAATAGGCATCTGGATAGATGGCACGGCGGTTTTTTATAATTTCAGCAAGCATTTTTTCAGAATATATTAGAACTATAAAGATACTGAAACGATTTCAGCAAAATCGCTATACATGTAAAACCCCTCGAAAGCAATTGCTAAGAGGGGGTTTACTAAATATTATACTGCAAAGCGTAATAATGTTAGTTGTTATTTTTCATTACATCTTGCATGATCTCTTTTACTTTATCGACAGAAATAGGCTTTACCACGAAATTACTGACAGATGAATACTGTTTAGATCTTTCCATGTCAACAGGATCTATGGAAGAGCTAACGATATAAATAATAATCTTTTTGTCTATTTTAATTTGAGTGAAGTTATCCAGAAACTGCCATCCATCCATAATAGGCATGTTTAAATCCAACAGTATCAAATCTGGAAGTTCATCTTTACATTTGATTAAGGTTTTTAACTTGTGCAATGCGTCATGACCATTGTTAAAAATTAAGAAACTATTGCAAAAATCGGCAAGTTCCATCATTCTTTTGGCTCCATATACAAATATGGGATCATCGTCAACGATACAGGCTATATCAATTTTTTTCATGTTGTAAATATATTAAAAATGTGGTGCCTTTATTAACTTCACTTCTCACTTCTATTTTTCCCCCCATGGCTTCTATTTGATTTCTTGTAATGAACAATCCCAAACCTCGTGAATCTTTATGTTGGTGAAAAGTCTTATACATACCAAATAGTTTTTTTCCGTAAGTCTCCAAATCTATTCCTAACCCGTTGTCTGTAACACTCAAAACAACATACTCTTTTTCATAACTTGCATCTACCTTTATTTTGGGCGAACGATCCAGTGATTGGTATTTAATTGCATTGGTTAAAAAATTAAGAATAAGACTGTCTAAATAGGCGGGAATGGCTAAAACCTTGATGGCACTCGAAACATTATTTTCTATATGAACAGAGTTTTCTATAATAATAGAATTAATACTTGTAATAACATTGTTTACATAATTGGACAAATTTAAAGGCGCCAGATTGACTTCGGTTTTGGTATTTAAAATGGCTACTTCGTTTAAGTTCTGCACTGTTTCTTCTAGCTGATCGACAGCGCTCTGCAAAAGGGGAAACATTTCGGTATCATTAATTTCCGGATTATCTATTTTAATTAGATCCAGCAACATTTCCAAATTACCTGAATGCGATCTTAGGTTATGAGATACAATGTGCGCGAAATTTAAAAGACGATCATTCTGATCTTTAGTTAATTCCAATAAGTTCTTTACCTTTTCTTCAGATTTCTTGGCTTTTGAGATATCATTTATCTGAGAAACAAAATGAGTTGGCTTCCCCTCGTCATCCCGTATAACCGAAACGGTAAGTATTGTCCAGATCACTTTACCGCTTTTATGGAGATACCGCTTATCGATTGTATAATCGTCCACTCTTCCTTGCAATGCTTCTCTTAATAAAATTTTATCTCCTTCAAGATCTTCAGGATGGGTAAAGTCTTTAAATTTTAATTGAAGGAACTCTTCTTTAGTATATCCCAACATAGTACATAGGCTTTGGTTCACCCTTTGCCACTGCATATCGATCCCTACCATGGCCATCCCAACTCTTGAAAAATCGAACGTTTTTCGAAGTTTTTCTTCTGTAGTGGCAATTTTCTGCAAAGCTCTGGTTTTTTCATCAATATCTTGAAATAAACCATACACCCTAACACAGGTTCCCTGTTCCATTACAGCAATCCCAATGGAACGAACCCATTTTTCACGACCTTGTTCCGTAATAATTAAAAATTCGTCATCAAACCCTTTTCCTTCAGAAATACAAGCATTAAACAACTCGGTTATTCTATCTCGATGTGCCCCTTCTTTATAAAAGTTGATACCTGTTTCTAGACTTGGAACATACCTCTCATCAAACCCATGAATTTTTTTGGTTACGTCGCTCCAGGAAACCGTCATATCCACAAGATTAACTTCCCAGGTTCCAATAGAAGCTGCTTCATTGGTTCGGTTTAGTAAATTTTCGTTTTTTATAGAAACAAATTCTTTGTTTTTGGTTTCTGTAATATCCTGAATAAATCCAAGTAACCATTCAGGTTCTCCGTTTGCAGTAAAACTTAACACTTCGCAGTTATTCTCAACCCATATCCAGTTTTTACTGTTGTGTTTAATTCTGGATTCTGAAGTATATCTTTTTGAAAATGGTATAAAAAAGGGCGGTTTTAAAAAATCAAAAACCTCCTTTTCGTTTGCGTGTATTAAATTGAGGAAATCGTTAAGAGTTTTTAGTTTGAAATCTTCGGAAGTGTAACCAATAACTTCATAAAAAGAAGCATCGAATACTACCTCTTGCGTCTGAAAGTTATATCTCCATATTCCTACCTTTAACAGCGATTGAAATTTCTCAAAAATTATGGAGTTGTCTACATTGCTAACATTATCAAAAGCTTTGGGGCTACTTTTTTGCATTCATTGGGGATTGTAGGTAAAAACGTAAAAATATCCAATCTGCTTTAATCATATCTTAAATTCAAGCCAATAGTGCCATGTTAAATCATAAATTTAGACACATTTATCTTAACACTACGCTCTTATAAATTTCAAAATTACAAGAGCATCTGTATGTTGGACAATTATTTAAAGTCATCAAAATGGGTTTTCGGCTAAGCAAACACCTATCACTATAAGTAACATTTCCAGATTTATTCTTTTTGTGAAGTTGACAAACAAGGGACACAAACGCCTTAAAACAAAAAGTATTCAACTATTTGTTTACATAACTTCTTATAATTCTTATTCGAAATTAAAATCTAACTAAAAACTATCAATGAATTCATCCAAACTTCTATTCTCATAGAATTCATAGATGCACATTATGTTTTAATAAACTAATTTTGAGGTAGTTAAAATAACTATGTCACTAATCTTAAAATCTCAATTATGAAATATTTTCTATTACTTTTTATGATGGTATCCTTCACGCACATGTCAAACGCTCAAATTGTCGGAACCTGGAAGGCAAAGATCACATTCGAAAATCCATCTGTCGATCTAGGCGTTATTAAAAAAGGAACCATGGAAGAAGTTACTTTACCTTTTATTAATGATGGTACGGAACCCTTAGTAATTAAAGGATACAAAAGTAGTTCGAAAGCTATAGTTATTACTTTTCCTAAAGAACCTATTAAACCAGGAGAGAAGTCCAAAATAATATTGAAATACAATGCTGGTACAGCTGGTGATATTAAAGAAAAAATTAGGCTCGCAACCAATGCTCAGAAAAAACCTATACTATTAAATGTTTCTGGAGTGGTGAAATAAAAAAAGGATTTTAAAAAGAATCTAAACAAAGTAACCCAGCTTGCTATAGGTTGGGTTTTGCATTAAACAAAAAAAGCCCATCAGCCACAGGCTGATAAAGCTTCTCATCGGTTTGTCATTCCGTATTTAGTACGGAACTAAACCACAAGCCACATTTAAGTGACTCAACACAACATTGTTTTGTCATAGCGCACTTGTTGCGCTATGTCATTCCGCACTTGTTACGGAATTGCGGTCTGGACGAGACTCGAACTCGCGACCCCCTGCGTGACAGGCAGGTATTCTAACCAACTGAACTACCAGACCGTGCTACTATTTTAGAGACTTTAAAAGCTTGTCTTTACTCCTATTGCTAGAAGCGAGTGCAAATATACACCGTGTTTTTATTCCCGCAAATTTTTTGTTCAAAAAAATGAACTTTTTTTTCTGATTGCAAATCCCTTTTCAAATTCCTATCACCCAAACTTCTGACGCTCCACGAGATAGGTAGTCAATATCTTATTAAAACCCGCATTAATATCTGCCTGTACATACTTAATTCGGTATTGGCCGCACTTTAATTTTAAAGCATCGAAGTATTCTTTCACAGCTTCTTCATAAGTTTCCTTTATAGTATCTGCATATAAATTAATATGTTCCCCTGTTTCCACATCTACAAAGCGTTTCGGCCGATTGTTAAAATCGAATTCCAACTCCTTGCTTTTATCAAAGGTGTGGAACAATACTACCTCATGTTTATTGTACTTTAAATGCTGTAACGCTTCAAACAATTGCTCTTCTTCGGCATCACTTTGAAACATATCGGTAAACAAAAATACTAGGCTTCTACGTTTTAACTTTTCAGCAATTAAATGTAGGTGAGTGTATGTTTTGGTTTGCACTTCCTTACGTGCTTGTGACAGTGCAGTATTAAGATGCTGCAAAAGCATGTGATGGTGACGCTCGCTACCTTTTTCGTTGGAATAGAATTCATACGCATCACTATAAATACTCATCCCCACGGCATCTCGCTGACGTTTCAGCAAGTTCATTATCGCCGCACTCGCTAACACCGAAAATCCGATTTTATTCAACGAATTAATGTTGAAATCCTTCAACTTCGGGTAATGCATCGAGCTGCTGTTGTCCAGAATTAAATGGCAACGCAGGTTGGTTTCTTCCTCGTAACGTTTGGTGTAGAGTTTATCGGTTTTGGCGTAGAGCTTCCAATCTATATGTTTGGTACTTTCCCCATTGTTATAGATTTTATGCTCGGCAAATTCCGCAGAAAAACCATGAAACGGACTCTTATGCAACCCAGAAATGAATCCTTCTACCACTTGTGTGGCGAGGAGTTCCAGGTTTTTAAAGCCAGTAATCTCGTTTATTTGTTTTTCTATATCCATCCATCCTCACCCCCAACCCCTCTGCCTTCCTCTCGTTGCACTCGTCGGAGGCAAGAAAGGAGAGGGGAGCGAGCGCATGATTTATTATTTTAGTATTCCATCTACAATCCCGTACTTCACGCTCTCTTTGGCGTCCATCCAGTGATCTCTCTGGAAGTCTTTCATTACTTTATCGAAATCCTGACCACAGTTATCGGCTAAGATTCTTGCTGAAAGTTCTTTCGTCTTTAAAATTTCTTGTGCCGTAATTTCAATATCACTCGCCGGACCTCTCGCGCCTCCACTTGGTTGGTGAATCATCACCCGCGCATTTGGCTGAATAAAACGACGTCCCTTTTCACCTACCGAAAGTAGAATACTTCCCATACTAGCCGCAAGACCCGTACAGATGGTAGAAACTGGGCTCTTAATTTGCTTGATGGTATCATACATACTAAAACCAGAAGTTACATAACCCCCTGGACTGTTAATGTACAATTTTATCTCCTCGTGATTAATACTGTCTAAATACATTAGCCTGTCAACAATATGTCTCGCTGTTTTATCGTCCACCTGTCCCCAAAGGAATATGGTACGGTTCTCCAACTGTTGTTGCTCTATTTTATCCTGTACTTTTTGTTTTTTATCGGTGCTCATCTTTTTTTTACAAAGTCTCCTCGAGCGCAGTCGAGAGGTTAGTGAATTGTCCTTAACTATAAAAGAGTTCTCGAGCGCTGCACTACCTATCTTCAAAATTATAAATTATAATTTTTCAAATAATGCTCGAACGGACAATTTTAATACAACTGAAAAATAGAAAAGGCTTGACAAACTGCCAAGCCTTTATCCTTTTATTTACAGAAACTTAATTCAACAATCCGTCGATGGCTTCTGCGTATACGTTTTTAGGAGCAACACCTACCTGGCGTCCTACTAATTCTCCGTTGTTAAATATCAAAACAGTTGGAATGTTACGTACTCCGTATTTCGCTGCAAACTCTTGGTTGGCATCTACGTCTACTTTTCCTACTACCGCCTTTCCATCGTAGTCTTTGCTCAACTCGTCTATTACAGGTCCTACCATACGGCAAGGTCCACACCAAGCTGCCCAAAAATCTACCACTACGGGCTTATCACTTTTTAATACTGTTTCTTCAAATGTCGCGTCTGTTATCTCTAAAGCCATGTTGTTTAATTTTTTTCGTTCCCGTGAAGACGGGAACCTCAATTACTATTATTATTTATATCTCCAAAAAAGGAAATCAAGTTGTACTTCTTTTAATTACTGCACAAAAATAGTCAAAAAGTATTTCAAACCATATGGGCTTAACATTAGTTTAGGTGATGTACCTATTTGGGAAGTTGATAGCCAATATTTTGTCACTTTGGCGAGCTTGCCCAACTGCCTTTAGGCGGGCTGCTGCAGAAAAAGCAGCACCGGGCTTTCGGCTATATCTTTTTTGACAAAATCAACATTTGTTAGAACACTTCGATACTTCGTCAAGCTCAGTAAAAGCTAAACTCAGTGTGACAATTTCTTACACTACCAAAAAAGGATGCCGCCTCAATCCCTGCCCGAGTCATCCATCACAATATTATTATTAGTAACTTTATCTCAACCAACACGTATTATATGTATACCAAACGTAACTACGGCTTTTTTATGACCCTCAACTGGTCTAAAAAACCCATGCTCCTAGGATTTCTGTATGCCGCAGTACTTTTCTCACTGTTTTACTTTATTAAAATCCGATTCTATTTACCCTGGCAACCGCTCGGTCTTATAGGTATTGCCGTAGCATTCTATCTGGGTTTTAAAAACAATAGTTCCTACGATCGTACCTGGGAAGCCCGGAAAATATGGGGTAGCATGGTAAACAACAGCCGAACCTTTGGTGCCGCTGTGGTTTCTTTTGTGCAAGGAGCCAACGAAGCCGAAATAAAAAAAGAACTCCTCTACCGCCACATTGCCTGGCTCACCGCCCTTCGCCATCAAATGCGATTGAGCCGTCCCTGGGAACATACCGAAGAACGTATCAACAAATTATACGCACCCACCGTTTCCGAAGATTATGAAAAAACCCTGCAAAAAGAATTAGCCGAATTCTTAAGCCCTGCCGAAATACAATCGCTGTCAACCTATTCCAATATGGCGACGCAAATTTTGAGAAACCAATCCAAACGCCTGCAGGAATTACGCGATGCCGACTTGTACGAAGATTTTCGCCATATGGAATTTCATCACCTCATCCAGACCTTTTACGAGGACCAAGGCAAAAGCGAACGGATTAAAAACTTCCCTTTTCCAAGGCAATATGCCTCTACCGCCTATTGGCTCACCATTGTATTTTGTGCTTTTGTACCCTTCGGACTTTTAGAAATATTTAATACTACCATGGGCTGGATGTACTGGCTAGGTCCTGTGATTACCGCCATCATTATCTGGGTGTTCTTTCTCATGGAAAAGATAGGCGACTATAGCGAAAACCCCTTTGAAGGCACTTACAACGATGTCCCCATCACCGCCATTGCCCGAGGCATAGAAATAGACCTGCGCGAAATGATAGACGACACCAACATCCCAAAACCTACAGAGACGGTGAATGGGTTTTTGATGTGATTGGGATTAATGAAATTAAACCAACTGATTAGTCAGGTAATCATCTAAATCCAATTCATTTGAAAAGTCTAATTTAGGTTCAATCCCAAACTGAAAAAACCGAATAAGATCAATCAACTTAGTGAATAGTCTGAAATGGTTTCCCTCGTAATTATAGACGTAAACCATTTTATCGATATTCTTTATAAAGATAGTCTCTATTGTTCTATTTGGTCTTAGATAATGAGTGTCGATTTGATTGATTATGTTCATCTTAGGTGCTAATAAATAAACTTATGCGTCTTAAATAATGTTTGTGGAGCGCTAACTAAATTAATATCGAATTTTAACGATGGCTCTACTCTAGAACTTGCGTTATGAATTCTAAACGAAATCTGCCAACCTTCATTTAACGAAACTAATAAGGTAGTTTTTGAATTTTCTTGATAAACTATTTCAATCAACCTTGATGGTAGTTTTAGTTTTGGAATTTTAGCTTTTGGTTTTTCTTTTTCAAACGGTAAATTTAATGTTCCGTGCAAGTTGTAACCCTGAACTTCTACCTGCTTTTTTCCTTTTATAACTTTATAAAAATCTTGATTTCCTATTAAATATTGAACTAGATTTTCAGCCACGATATTAGGATTTTCTTTATCAAGTCTTAAAAGCTCCTTTCTAAACGCATTTAATACAGGTACATAAACAATTTCGTGCATATCTTCTATCGAACTCCATAAAGTTGCCTTGTTTTTTGCACGAATAGCAGTCAACTCGTCAAATATTGGTTTTATTTCTTGGAAATATGTACTTGAGCAAGAAACGCCTAACCACTTTTCTCCGAAATTTATTTTCTGAGATAATCTTGAATGTTTTACAGCCTTATGATTATTCTTAGCAGAAATTCCAATTTCCCATTTTTGCAAAGCACGAATAGTAAGGATATCCCTAACATCTCCCGCTTGACCAGCTTGGTCACTCATAATTTCTAATTGTAATACATCTTTACTACTAATTCCAAACCTTAATCTTGGTTCAATATCCATTAAAAAATTTATTGCAGAACTAGCTGTGATTACATAAGATTGTTGTTCATCAACATTAAAGGAATCAAAACATGCTTTAGCAGTTTCGTATGGATCATTTTTTGTTATCGAAACATTTGTCATTACCTTCAGCTTTTCAAAGAATTCAAAGAGCAGGGCATATTCAAATGCCTTTCCATTTTTTGTTTGGCTTGCCATATTTTACGAAAGTGTTGCTTCTAATTTAATAGTTTCAACTTTTATATTTTTATGTTTCTCATCTGCTTCAGTAATCTGTTTCTTAATACTTAAAGCGATATGTTTTGCTAGATTAACTGGTACAGCATTTCCAATCATTTTATAACCTGCAGAAATATGATTATAATGAAAAACAAAGTCATTTGGAAAAGTTTGAATTCGAGCACATTCTCTAACACTCAATCTCCGATATAAATCTTCCTTGCCCGGGACAAAAACACGTATGTTTTGTTCGATAAACTTCATCTTTGGAGCTTGAGGGTGGATTGGGGCATGCCTTCCTCCAGCCTGAATTGTAAATGACTGTTCATCCCAACTTCTTACTCTATTTCTAGACATAAACATTGAGGAGAATCCACCTATCATATATTCATGATTAGGTACTGTACAATCTTCTAAATTTGACCTGTTCCCATCCCTTGCTGGTAGTACATTGTCTTTTAAATCAGAAATTTTTTCAAGTAACGTCACCTTCTGTTTTGATGGTTTTGGAAATTCAAATTTAATATCAAGGTCTTTCCTTATACCCACAAAAAATACTCTTTTACGATCTTGTGGCACGTCAAAATCTGAGGCATTTAATAATTTGAAAGATAATTTATAACCAGCATTTTTGAACATTTTTTTAATATTTTTCAGGGCTTCACTATGCCTATCTAAAAGCATGCCGCTTACATTTTCTGCAAGGAAAAATTTTGGCTGTTTCGCCTCTAAAATTCTAATAAAATCATAGAATAATTGTCCTCTTTTGTCATTTATACCACGCAAAGAACCAGCTTCACTCCAACTTTGACAAGGTGGACCTCCAATTATTCCATCACACTCAGGCACTTCATCCGAGGCTATATTAACTATACTTCGTCTATCTAGAATAGTATTATTATGGTTTTTCTCATAAGTTTCCCATATATCCTTATCATATTCATTTGCCCAAACTACATTAAAACCTGCCTTTTCGAATCCTAAATCGAGTCCGCCGGCTCCAGCGAAAAATGATACTATATTCATAAATTATTGTTTTTGAAATGATTTGTTTTGCACTCTTCTATATTCAGCCTTTTCTTCAGCAACTTTTAAGAGCTGTTTTGTACAATTAGTTTCGTAAATATACTTTCCAATTTGGTCAGTAACATATTCATTCTTTAGTTCCTTAAGACTTAGTTTGAAAATTTTCGCGAGTTTTGGTAAACGCTTCTCATCAAAGTCTCGTTTTCCGTTTTCTATTTTGCTGAGATTTGCAGAATCTAAATCTAGTTGGGCAGCAAGTTGCGTTAAAGTCAACTCATTATCCTTTCGTAAAAATCGAATATACTCTCCAAAAGTTTCTTTCATAAGACTTGTCAATTAATGACAAAAGTATAAAATTAATTTTCTTTAAACAAATTTTTTAATTCAACCTACAAGTCACCCCTTCCAATTCCAACTCCTCCAGCAACTCGTTACAAATCTTAATTTTATGGGTGCGGCTGGGCATTTGTAGCTTTACTTTTTCTTCCAGTTCGTAAATGGTGAAATGGAGCTTTTGATCGCCTTTATGGTAGTTAAACAACTCTTTTAAGCGCTCTATCTTGCCGTCTTCCAAATCCTGCACGGGCATTTGTATGGTGAGCTTTTTGGCTTGGTTATCCATCACGTCGTGCAGCATTTGCATATAGGTGTATTGCAATCTTGGATCGCTCTTTTTACCCGTATCGCGATTGGTCCAGCCTTCTTTTACAAACACACGGGCGTAGATAAAACTGTTGGGAATTAAGAAATGACGCCACTTTAAATAGTCTTCCCCAAAAATTTTAAACTCGTAACTATCTACATAATCTTCTACGGTAAAAATAGCCCAACCTTTTCCTTGCTTGCTTTCGCGGTGCTGTACATCGCTTACCACGCCTCCAAAACAGAGCTCGCGGTTTACAAATTTTTCCAGGTTATAAAAGTCGGACACTTTACAATTGGTAAAGTTTTTCATTTCTACTTTAAAGTCGTCCAGCGGGTGACCAGAAATATAAATTCCCACCACTTCTTTTTCCTGCTTTAGCTTTTGCATGGTACCCCACTCTTCACAAGGCGGCACCTGGGGTTCAGCAATTTGTACTTCGCTGGCATCGCCAAACAAACTTACCTGACTGCTATTTTGTGATTCCTGATATTTAGCGGCATACTTCAACACCTTTTCGTAAAACGTCACGCCATCCCCTTCCTGAAATAGATACTGCGCCCGGTGCTGATTAAAACTATCAAAACCACCCGCTAAGATCAGGTTTTCAAAGGCTTTTTTATTGGCGTTTCGTAAATCGACACGCTTCGCCAAATCGAAAATAGATTTGTACTTACCGTCTTGTCTATGTTCTACAATGGTTGCAACGGCACCACTTCCCACGCCTTTTACGGCACCCATTCCAAAACGCACGGCGCCTCGGTCGTTTACCGTAAACTTGTAAAAAGATTCGTTTACATCCGGGCCCAATACTTCCAAGCCCATTCGTTTACATTCTTCCATAAAGAACGTCACCTGCTTAATGTCGCTCATATTATTACTGAGCACAGCCGCCATATATTCGGCGGGGTAATGCGCTTTTAGGTAGGCGGTCTGGTAGGCAATCCACGCATAGCAGGTAGAGTGACTCTTGTTAAAGGCATAACTCGCAAAGGCTTCCCAATCCTTCCAGATTTTTTCCAGCTTTTCGGCATCGTGCCCTTTGGCGGAAGCATTGTCAATAAAGCGCGGCTTCATTTTATCGAGAACCGATTTTTGCTTTTTCCCCATCGCCTTCCGCAGTACATCGGCATCACCTTTACTAAAATCGGCCAGTTTCTGCGACAGCAACATCACTTGCTCCTGGTAGACGGTAATTCCGTAGGTTTCCTTTAAGTATTCTTCCATCGCTGGAAGGTCATATTCAATTTCTTCCTCTCCGTTTTTACGGCGGATAAAACTAGGAATATATTCCAACGGACCCGGACGATACAAGGCGTTCATCGCAATTAAATCGGCAAAGACCGTGGGTTTTAGCTCCTTCATATATTTCTGCATCCCGGCAGATTCATACTGAAAAATCCCTACCGTTTCCCCACGCTGGAAAAGTTCGTAGGTCTTTTCATCATCCAGCGGAAAATTATCAGGATCCAAATCCACATCGTGCTTATGCTTTACGAGCTTTACCGTGTCCTTAATGAGCGTCAAGGTTTTTAGTCCCAAGAAATCCATCTTCAGCAAGCCGGCACTTTCCACTACGGAGTTATCAAACTGGGTAACGTATAAATCACTATCCTTTGCGGTGGCTACGGGAACAAAATCGGTAATATCGCTTGGGGTAATAATCACCCCACAAGCGTGAATCCCAGTGTTCCGAACCGAACCTTCCAGAATTTTTGCCTGGTTGATAGTTTCGGCTTCTAGGTCGCTTCCTTCAGCAAGATTTAAGAGTTCGTTTACCTTAGGCAATTCATCACTTCTAAACTTAGACCGAAGCTCCTGATCGCTCATTCCGAAGATCTTGTTCAGCTTGGTCATATTAGGAATCAGCTTCGAAATTCTATCGGCATCACCCAACGGCAAGTCCAGTACACGCGCGGTATCCCGAATGGAACTCTTGGCCGCCATAGTTCCGTAGGTAATAATCTGCGCTACTTGGTTGGCACCGTACTTCTTAATTACATAATCCATTACGCGACTTCGGCCTTCATCATCAAAATCGATATCGATATCGGGCATACTCACACGATCCGGATTTAAGAAACGCTCAAAAAGCAAGTCGTACTTAATAGGGTCAATATTGGTAATCCAAAGGCAGTAGGCAACCACACTTCCCGCTGCCGAACCACGTCCCGGCCCTACCGAAACATCCATCGCACGCGCTTCGCGAATAAAGTCTTCGGTAATGAGGAAATATCCCGGATAGCCAGTGTGGGCAATTACTTCCAGTTCAAAGTCTATTCGTTCCTTAATTTCGGGAGTAATTTCGCCATAGCGCTTTTCGGCACCTACGAAAGTGAGGTGTTTTAAGTAGTTATTTTCACCGCGTTTTCCGGCGTCTGTTTCGTCTTCGGCTACGTTGAATTCTTCGGGAATATCGAATTTTGGCAGCAAGACATCACGCTGTAAACTATAAGATTCAATTTTAGCAACTACTTCTGAAATATTGGCAATCGCATCTGGCAAATCCTTAAAAATAGACTTCATCTCGTCCTGCGACTTGAAGTAATATTCCTGATTTGGCAATCCGTAGCGATAGCCGCGACCTCTCCCAATAGGCGTTGCCTGTTTTTCGCCATCTTTTACACACAATAAAATATCGTGGGCATTGGCGTTTTCTTTATCAATATAATAGGTGTTGTTGGCGGCAATCAGCTTTACGTCGTGCTTTTTGCTAAAAGCAATTAACGTATCATTCACCCTGTCTTCATCTTCCTGATCGTGGCGCATAATTTCCAGATAGAAATCGGCTCCAAATTCTTCTTTCCACCAAAGCAAGGCTTCTTCGGCTTGATTTTCACCAATGTTCAGGATTTTGCTGGACACTTCGCCATACATACTTCCCGAAAGGACAATCACATCTTCCTTGTATTTCTTGATGACTTCGCGGTCAATTCGTGGCACATAATAAAACCCATTTACATAGGCGATACTGGCCATTTTCGCCAGGTTATGATACCCTTTTTTGTTTTTTGCGAGCAAGACAATTTGGTAGCCGTTGTCCTTTTGCGACTTGTTTAAGTGATCTTCACACACAAAAAACTCACAACCCACAATCGCCTTTAATTCCTGTGGTGGCTCGGGTTTGTCCGGAACTTTACCGTCAAAATCAGTTGCGGTGTCGTCAAAGTCTTCGTAGGCTTTAAGGTCAGTTTCATATTGTTTCTGAAGGGCTGCATTGTGCATATTTACAGAACGTGAAAAATGAAACGCGCCCATCATATTTCCGCTATCGGTAATGGCAACGGCAGGCTGCTTATCGGCTATCGCGGCATTCACTAAATCCTGTGTACTTGCGGTGGATTGTAGAATAGAAAACTGCGAATGGTTGTGTAAATGCGCAAAAGGCGCTTCCTCTAAAACTTCAATATTTTCTTTCAGTTCCTCGGAAGAAATCTCTTGCGTTTGGGTTTTTGCCTCTAGCTCCTTTCGGATGGCTTCGGAAGCCGCCTTTAAATTTATATGCTCTAACCCTATAAGTTGAATCTCCTTCGGATTTGCTTCGGAATAGTTCTCGAAGTAATCGGGTTGCACGTCTAACTCTTCAACGGTGAAGATTTGACGGCGTACCAATTCAAAGAAACAACGGGTAGTTGCTTCCACATCGGCTGTGGCGTTGTGGGCTTCAGAAAAAGAGTTGCCAAACAGGAATTGGTGTAATTCTGAAAGGGTGGGTAATTTAAATTTACCTCCACGTCCTCCGGGAATCTGGCATAGTTGCGCAGTAGTTTCCGTACACGTATCTAATACTGGAAAATTGGGCAAAACATTCTCTTCATTCAACCGAAGAAACTCGGCGCCCATAATGTTTAGATCGAACCCTACATTCTGACCTACTAAAAATTTGGTTTTCTCTAAAACTGCTGAAAATTTCTGCATCATTTCAGCTAAAGGAATACCATCCTTTTGTGCCAATTCCGTAGAAATCCCGTGAATTTTTTCCGCATCAAACGGAATATTGAAGCCATCGGGTTGTATCAAATAATCTTCGTGCTCGATCACGTTCCCCATCGCATCGTGCAATTGCCAGGCAATCTGAATACAGCGTGGCCAGTTATCGCTATCGGTTAAGGGAGCGTTCCAATTACGGGGAAGTCCCGTGGTTTCGGTATCGAAGATTAAAAACATCGGCAAAATTTAGAGGTGCGAACGACGCGTGACACGCGTAGATGACTTTGGTAGTAAAAATATAAAAAACAAGCTGGAAAGGCACCTTAAAGTTTTGGGGAGTTGTTCACATTTCAGTAAAGTTTATCACAAAAAAATCTCTAAAAAGTAAATGAGAATGTCAAACTGAGCGCAGTCGAAGTTTATTATATTGATAGACAATATAGGTTTCGACTGCGCTCAACCAGACATTCCAAAAGTTTTTACTTTTTAGAGAGTCCTTCTTAAAATTATTGAAATTATTTTACTTTGCTTCCCAGGCGTCTAACGATCTAGCATTTGCTAATGCCGATTGTACTGAAGTTACTTGATTTTGCAGTAGATTTTGCGTAGTTGGCGCCAGCGTAGCGTTACTCAAAATTTCTTTATACTCCTCTACTGCGGCTTCCTCGCCCCTAATCACCTCTTCCAGCATTGCTTTGGAGTCGTTTGCCGAAAACGTATCTTTAATACTCATCCAGGCGCGATGTGCATCTCCGGTAAAACTAGTTCCCTTCTTTACTTCGCCGCCTACCATTTTAATTTCGTCTTTCAACGAGTGACCAAAATCGTATCTGGCTTTTGCCTGGTTGGTAAAAAACTGCTTTAATTGTGTATCATCCACAATTTCTGCTGCTTTCTTATAACCTGCTTCGGCATCGTAATTTTTAGTAATTAATTCGTTTAATTTCTGTACTCTTTCTTCTAAATTATTCATAGCTTTTTTGTTTAATTTTGATTAAAGATACTCCAATCTAAAAAGTCACAGAAGTCTTTTAACCGAAGCTTAGCGGAGTTTTAACAGCGTTTAACTTGGTCTAAAAAGTACGTTAATAAAAAAAAGACCAGATTCGTTCTGGTCTTTTTTTGGGTTTGTTATGAGCTTTGAATTAAGCGACAATCGCTTCAAAATTTTTCACGTTTTGCAAAGTGCTTTCAATGTTAGACACTTGCTTGGTCAAGATCCCTTTTGTGGTGGGCGGCAAGGTGGTATCTAAAATCACTTCTTGATATTCATTAACTGCAGCTTTCTCTCCACGGGTCACTTCTTCGAGTATATTTTCTTCATCATTGGAAGTAAAAGTGTCTTTTATACTCATCCAAGTGCGGTGGGCATCACCTTTAAAGCTTGTTCCTTTTTCGGGAGTCCCGCCGGTGTTTCGGATTTCGGTTTTTAACTCGTGTCCGAAATCGTATCTCGCTTGTGCCTGTGTTTCAAAAAACTGCTTCAATTGTGGATTTTCAACAATCTCAGCTGCTTTTTTATAGCCTGCTTCCGCATCATAATTTTTGGTTAGTAATTCGTTTAATTTATTTGACATTCTCTCAGTATACATAATCTCTTTCATTTTAAATGTGCAAAGCTGTTTCAATAAGAATCGAAGTTAGAAGCTTTGTTTTCTCTATTTCGATATACATCAATATACTAGTAAAAATCGCCACTGCCAAGCATTTAACCCAAGCTTAACGGGCTTTAACACGATTTAACGGTTTTAAGTAGCTGCCAAAAAAAAGACCGATGTCTCCATCGGTCTCAACATATTTTATTACAATTTTAATATTCAATATTGAATTGACCTAATGAAATTACGTGGTTTTCTGTTACAAATGAAAAAGTCCCTGAAATACTCTTAGCCGCCATGTCGTGAGCAAAAACTCTAATCGTTCCACTTATTGCAGGTTCTTGAACTCCAGATATGAAGTAATTTGCGTCAAAACCATCTCCAGGGATAGCTTGTGTAGCTGGCTCTGCATCTAAGGGGATAATAAGTTGTATTGTATCATCTCCTAATGCACCGTTAATCTGAATAGAGGTTCCCGTTGTAGTTCCAACTACCGTTGACGGGTCAAAGAGCTCTCCATCTATCTCTGCTACAAAATTACCATCCAGATTGGGGTTATCTGGGTCTGTAGGATCTTCTAGTATACCAGAAATTATTGGCACCTGATAAAGTACGCCACGACTAACTGTAACAGTATCGACACCTTTTAAAATCGCTGTAAATGTAAAGTCCCCAGATAGAAATTCATTTCCAGCGTCGGTCCCTCGACCTGTTATATTTACAACTCCGTTACCCTCAAACTCTGTTGAATATTGTTGCCCAGCAGCATCTTCGTAAATAGCTTGGTGGCCATTACCGCTATTAAATTGAAACGAACCAGACTGCAGTACCGAGAGAATAAGTGTAATATTTTGGTCGGTTGTAGCACCTACAATTGCAACAGTACCGTCCTCTGCAACAATAGCTTTTGCATCTAAGGCTTTGTAAAATTCAGTATCTAAATTTGCCTGAAATGCAGGGCTGTTATCTTCAATATCTTCGCAGGAAACAAAGAAACACACAATACACAGTAGTAAGAAATAGGTTTTCATGGGGTTAAACATTTGTAGGTTAATGCACAAATATAAAATAAAAGTTCTATCTAACTATTTTTACATCAAAAATGCGGTATCTTTGCCGTCCTTAATTATAACCCGAGGTCGAGTACCTCAAAAATTAATTTTATGCCTGTAAAAATTAGATTACAAAGACACGGTAAGAAAGGGAAACCTTTTTACTGGATCGTAGCTGCAGATGCACGCGCGAAAAGAGATGGTAAATACCTAGAGAAATTAGGTATCTACAATCCAAATGTAAACCCTGCACAGATTGAGTTAGATATTGACGGATCTGTACAATGGTTACAAAATGGAGCACAACCAACTGATACTGCTAGAGCTATCCTTTCTTACAAAGGAGTAATGCTTAAGAATCACTTAGCGGGTGGTGTTGCCAAAGGTGCTTTAACCCAGGAGCAAGCTGAAGAAAAATTCAACGCTTGGGTAGAGGACAAAGGAAAAGCAGTAGATGCTAAAAAAGGAAAATTATCTGACGCACAGGAAAAAGCTAAAGCTGAAGCCCTGGCAGCAGAGAAAGTAGTAAACCAAACACGTATTGCTGAAGCACAGCCAGAACCAGAAGTTGTAGCAGAAGAAACTGAAGCAACTCCAGAGACTACTGAGAATGTAGAGGCTACGGAAGAAGTTTCTGCTATTGACCAAGCTGCAGAAGAAGCAAAGGCCGAAAAAGCCCCAGCTGCTGAAGAAGCACCCGCTGCTGAGGCAACGGATACTAAAAAAGAAGAATAAAACTGAAGCGATATGCAAAAGAAGGACTGTTTCTTCGTTGGCAAAATCGTAAAAAAGTACAGTTTTAAGGGAGAATTGCTAGTAAAACTAGATACCGACGATCCCGAACAATTTTTAGAAATGGAATCGGTTTTTGTGGAACAACACAAAAACTTGATTCCATTTTTTATTGAAAAACTATCACTTCATAAATCGACATTGCTACGTGTACAATTTGAAGAAGTAAAAAATGAAGCCGATGCAGATGCGCTGCTTGGCACCGAACTCTTCCTGCCACTTTCCTTATTACCTAAACTTTCAGGCACTAAGTTTTACTACCACGAAATTATTGGTTTTAAAGTTACAGATGCCAATTTTGGAAAATTAGGTGTTGTTGCAGGTGTAAACGATAGCACCCCTCAACATTTGTTTGAAATTGAATTTAATGGTAAAGACATTTTGATTCCTATTAATGACGAGATTATTAAAAAGGTAGACAGAGAGAACAAAATCCTGCATTTGGAGGCTCCAGATGGGTTGATAGCGTTGTATCTCTAATGGCAAACAAGCCCTTTCAATTCAAACAATTTACCGTAGCGCAAGATCGCTGTGCTATGAAAATTGGCACAGATGGCGTGTTATTGGGCGCCTGGGTTTCTTTAGAGAATACTCCACAAAATATTTTGGACATTGGTGCAGGAACCGGACTTATTGCCCTGCAGTTGGCACAGCGTTCTTTTGCTGAAACAATCGACGCTATCGAAATTGACGATAACGCTTACGAACAATGCACAGATAATTTTGAAAACTCCCCATGGGCAGACAGACTATTTTGCTACCATGCTTCTATTCAGGAATTTGCTTCTGAAATAGACGAAAAATATGATTTAGTGGTTTCGAATCCTCCTTTCTATTCCGAAGACTATAAAACCGAAAATACCGCACGCGACACAGCCAGATTCACAGATGCACTTCCCTTTGAGCATCTTGCAATAAGCGCCGCCCATCTACTTTCTGAACACGGAACTTTTGCTGTCATTCTTCCGAAAAAAGAAGAAGCTCATTTTATAGAACTTGCCTCAAAAAGAAAGCTATTCCCAAAACGAATTTGCAGCGTAAAAGGCACACCCACTGCTGAAGAAAAAAGGAGCTTACTCGAATTTTCTTTCCATAAAACCGAACCGATTATGGAAACACTCATTATAGAAACAACCCGACATCACTTTACCAAAAATTATATGGATCTGGTGGCGGAATTTTACTTGAAAATGTAGGACATTCAAGTTGTGAGTTTTACATTTGTAATCCTAAATTAAAGACATGAAACCCGATTTATTTGAAGCTCCCGATTATTACAACATAGACGATCTTTTAACCGAAGAACATAAACTCATACGTGATGCTGCCCGAGCTTGGGTAAAACGCGATGTATCTCCCATTATTGAAGAAGCAGCCCAAAAAGCTGAATTCCCAAAATCTATCATTCCTGGATTGGCAGAGATTGGTGCTTTTGGACCATATATTCCAGAACAATATGGCGGTGCAGGTTTAGACCAGATTAGTTATGGATTAATCATGCAAGAGATAGAACGTGGAGATAGTGGTGTGCGATCTACAGCTTCGGTACAATCTTCTTTGGTCATGTACCCTATCTGGAAATATGGAAACGAAGACCAACGCAACAAATACCTCCCTAAACTAGCCTCTGGAGAGTGGATGGGATCTTTTGGGTTAACCGAACCTGACCATGGCAGTAACCCTGCAGGAATGGTAACCAGCTTTAAAGACAAAGGCGATCATTATCTATTAAACGGCGCTAAGCTTTGGATTTCTAATTCTCCTTTTTGTGATGTAGCCGTTGTTTGGGCAAAAAATGAAGAAGGACGTATTCACGGTTTAATCGTGGAACGTGGTATGGAAGGTTTTAGCACTCCAGAGACACATAATAAATGGTCGCTAAGAGCTTCAGCAACTGGCGAATTAATATTTCAAGACGTAAAAGTTCCAAAGGAGAATCTATTGCCGAATAAATCTGGGCTGGGAGCACCTCTGGGATGTCTGGACAGTGCTCGTTATGGGATTGCCTGGGGCGCTATTGGAGCTGCTATGGACTGTTATGATACGGCACTAAGGTATTCAAAAGAACGTATTCAGTTTGGAAAACCTATTGGGGCATTTCAGCTTCAACAAAAGAAATTGGCCGAAATGATTACCGAGATCACCAAAGCACAACTGCTGGCACTTCGTTTAGGACAACTAAAAAACGAAGACAAAGCAACCTCTGCACAAATTTCTATGGCAAAGCGAAATAATGTAGACATGGCTATTAAAATTGCCCGTGAAGCAAGACAAATGCTGGGTGGTATGGGAATTACTGGAGAATATCCAATTATGCGCCATATGATGAACCTAGAAAGTGTTATCACTTATGAAGGTACCCACGATATTCACCTGTTAATTACAGGACTGGACATTACCGGGCTCAGTGCTTTTAAATAAAAAATAATCTTTGCAATTATTAAAGCTTTCTTCGGAAAGCTTTTTTTGTTGTAGCCTAAATGGCAGTCAAATTGTATCTTTAGGAAAAAAATAAAGTATGTCTTCCCGAATTCGTTTCAGCAACGCTTATAAAACTGCCAAGCGAATTCCGTTTAATGACACTTCCAAGTTTATCATCTTTAGCGATTGCCACCGCGGAGACAATAGTTTTGCAGATGATTTTGCCAACAACCGAAACATTTACTATCACGCTTTAAAAAATTATTATAACGAGGGATTCACCTATTGCGAATTGGGTGATGGCGATGAACTTTGGGAGAATATTGAATTTAAAGAGGTCTTTGAAGCACACCAAAATGTATTCGATCTCATGCGGTTATTTTTTCAGGAAAACAGACTGCACCGCATTGTTGGAAATCATGATATGGTTTACAGAAATAAGAAGTTTGTTGAAAAAAATCTCTATAGTTACTTAAACAAAGTGACTGGTAAAGAAGAGCCTCTTTTCCCGGGTATCGAGTTTACCGAGGGACTTTTATTTACAAACGAAACCAACGGACAAGAAATCTTTATGGTGCACGGTCACCAGGCAGACTGGATGAATTATGTAGGTTGGAAATTTAATCGCTTTATGGTTCGCGCCCTTTGGCGGCAGCTACAAATTTTTGGAATTGGCGATCCTACAAGTCCTGCAAAAAACTACAAAGAACTCATTAAAGTGGAACGTCGCACCAAACGCTGGATTATTGAGAACGACAACCTATTCACCATTACTGGCCATACCCATCGTCCTCGCTTTCCAGAACCAGGAGACATTGCTTATTTTAACGATGGCAGCTGCGTGCACCCAAGAAGTATTACTGGGTTAGAAATTGAAAATGGAGCCGTTTCCCTCATAAAATGGCATATAGCGACCACCGAAGATGGCACGTTAAAAGTTATACGAAGACTATTGGAGGGCCCTCAAAAACTTATAGACTATAAAACCAAATCACGCTAATTTGCGTATCTTTAACTATGAAAGCAGTGCTCGCCATCTATGTTTTTCCGCTATGTATCCTTGTTGGATTTTTATCGTGTTCCAATTCCGATGAAAACACAACAGCTACACCAACCGTTGAAAATTTCACCTATTTAGCCCTTGGCGATAGTTATACCATTGGCGAAAGTGTTTCAGCTACCGAAAACTTTCCTTTTCAGCTGCAAGACTCTTTAGGCAAAAATTTAGCTGAAACAGGCACCTATAAAATTATTGCGCGTACAGGTTGGACCACCACTAATTTATTAAATGCGATTGAAAGCCAGAACCCAACTAAAGACTATGATTTAGTAACTTTATTAATTGGTGTAAACAATCAATTTCAAGGGAAACCATTTTCGGTATACGAGCAGGAATTTCCGAAGTTATTGGACATGGCGATCGAATTTGCCAAAGGAGACGCAACCAGTGTTATTGTAGTTTCTATTCCAGATTATGCCTTTACTCCATTTGGGCAAAACAGTGGCAACGCACCACAAATTTCAGACGAAATAGACCAATACAATTCTTTTGCAAAGCAAATTGCAACACAAAAAGGGGTGACTTTTCAAAACATTACAGATATTACAAGACGCGGCTTAGAAGATACAGAATTGGTTGCCAATGACGGATTGCACCCTTCGGCGAAAGCCTATAAATTGTTTGTGGACAGGTTGTTTAATAAGGCGAAACAGGCAGTAGACTAGATTTCGGCTGGGGCAAGGGTTACTTTTAATCCTTCTAAATTTTCTGCCATAAAAAGCTGGCACCCTAAACGACTAGTATCATTCACGTGAAAAGCTTCAGCAAGCATTAAATCTTCATCATAACTCATTTCAGGAAGTTGATGATCACTTTCAATATAGCATTGACAAGAGGCGCACATTGCCATTCCACCGCAAACGCCAATCGTTCCTTCTTCAGCCAATTCAAAAGAACGAATCACTTCCATGAGGTTCATATTCATGTCGGTTGGAGCAAGAACTTCGTGAGTTTTGCCGTTACGATCTGTGATATAAATTGTAATATCTGACATAAAATTACCTTCTACTCCCAGCCCGAAAGATGTATTCTGGCGGACACTCTGGGTGACATTTAAAATAAATTAATCTATAGATTTTACAACAGCTTTTGGAGCTTCTTTTTTACTGCCATCAAATCCTTCTACACCACCAACTGTTGTATATTTCATAACATAACGCTTGTCTGGAAAAATACGTTGGTAGGCACTTTGGCACATTAACGTAGCTTCGTGGAAGCCGCACAATATGAGTTTTAATTTTCCAGGATACGTATTTACATCGCCAATAGCATAAATACCCGGAATGTTGGTTTGGTAGTCTAAGGTATTATCCACCTTAATGGCATTTTTTTCAATTTCCAATCCCCAATCGGCTATAGGCCCCAATTTAGGCGCCAGACCAAACAGTGGGATGAAATGATCACATTCTTTATTAAAAACTTCGGCACCTCTCTTTATGGAAACTCCTTCTACATTTGTTTCACCAACAATCCCTATAATTTCGGCTGGAGTAAGAAGCTCAATCTTACCCGCATTTTTAAGTTCCTGTACTTTTTCGACGGAGTCCAACGCTCCTCTAAATTCATTTCTACGATGTACCAGCGCCACACTTTGGGCCACGTCAGTTAAGAAAATACTCCAATCTAAAGCACTGTCGCCACCACCCGCGATAATTACTTTCTTGTTTCTATATAATTCGGGATCTCTAATAATATACTCTACCCCTTTGTCTTCAAATTCTGAAATATTAGTAATTGGTGGCTTGCGCGGCTCAAAACTTCCCAGTCCGCCAGCAATTGCAACAATGGGCGCGTGGTGTTTTGTGCCTTTATTCGTGGTTACGATAAATGTATTGTCTTCTAACTTTTCAATAGTTTGAGCACGTTCGCCCAAGGTAAACCCTGGTTGGAATGGCTCGATCTGTTTCATTAAATTAGACACTAAATCGCCTGCCAGAATTTCTGGAAAAGCCGGGATATCGTAGATAGGTTTTTTGGGATAGATTTCAGAACATTGTCCGCCAGGTTGTGGCAAAGCGTCTATTAAATGACATTTTAGTTTTAGTAATCCTGCTTCAAAGACAGTAAATAATCCTGTTGGCCCTGCGCCAATAATAAGAATATCGGTTTTAATCATATTTCGACTCCGCTTAGTATGCAGCGGTCATATTATTTTATTGAATTTACCCTTCTACGTTGATTACTTGTTCAATCTGTGGCGCATATTTTTTTATGGTCATTTCAACACCACTTTTTAAGGTCATTTGATTTACAGAACACCCCACACAAGCCCCTTGCAATTGTACTCTTACAATTTTATCATCTTCAACGGATAGCAATTTAATATCTCCTCCATCATTCTGAAGAAAAGGTCGTATTTCTTCTAGGGCAGCTTCAATTTTATCGTGTAATGTAAGTATTTCCATAATTTATTTTTTAACGGCGCTACAGCCAGCCATTGTTGTTATTTTAATGGCTTCAGTTGGAGGTAAGGTATCATTTCTTTTTACGGTTTCTGCCACTACATTCCTAGTAATTTCTTCGAATGCAGCCTCAATAGGGGATGCGGTCTGTAATGCTGCCGGACGACCAATATCTCCTGCTTCACGTATGCTTTGCACCAATGGTATTTCACCTAAAAAAGGGACTTCAAGATCTTCGGCCAGATTTTTAGCGCCTCCATTTCCGAAGATATAATATTTATTATCTGGTAATTCTTCGGGTGTGAAATACGACATGTTTTCAATCACTCCCAGCACTGGTACTTGTATATTTTCCTGCTGAAACATTGCCACCCCTTTTCTAGCATCTGCCAAAGCTACCGTTTGTGGCGTACTTACTATAACAGCTCCTGTGATAGGCAACGACTGCATAATGCTTAAGTGAATATCTCCCGTTCCCGGAGGCAAATCCAATAACATAAAATCTAATTCGCCCCAGGCTGCGTCAAAAATTAATTGATTTAATGCCTTAGAAGCCATAGGACCTCTCCAAATTACTGCTTGATTGGGTTTTGTAAAGAAACCAATGGACAATACTTTTACGCCGTGACTTTCAACCGGTTTCATTTTGCTCTTTCCATTTACGTTTATAGATAATGGACGTTCATTAAAAACATCGAACATTAATGGAATAGACGGTCCATAAATATCGGCATCCAGCACCCCTACTTTAAAGCCCATTTTTGCTAGGGTAACAGCAAGATTTGCCGTAACAGTAGATTTCCCTACACCCCCTTTTCCTGATGCCACAGCAACTATGTTTTTAATACCGGGAACAGGCTTCCCTTTTATTAAATTGGCATTTTCCTTTTCAGGAGCTTCCACTTTAATATTCACTTTCACCTGCGCATCTTTAGAAACTTTTTCCTGAATGATCGCAATGATGTCCTGCTCTGCACGTTTTTTGATGTGCAGTGCGGGGGTGGTCATTTTTATATCTACAACCACCTCATCTGCAAAAGTGATTACGTTAAGGACGGCACCACTTTCCACCATATTCTTTCCTTCTCCAGCAAGCGAGATACTTTCTAACGCTTTTAAAATGTCTTGTTTATTGAATTTCATTATTAAGATTGATTCTAAGTTGCAAATATACGGCGCAAGGTTTAGAATAGAAAAGAGATAGATTGAAATGATTTATGGTGGGATAAGTATTTTCAGAAAGACAATGAAAAGAAATATACTATTATTTGTAAAATTTTATAAAATTAGCAAAAAACACACACCCTTTTTGTCTTTCTCTGGGTCGTGCCTTTCTTGTCGGAAACACTTCTCTAGAGGGGAGGTAAATTGGTCATTGGATCCCAAAAAAGTGTTTCAAAATTCTGAATTTGATGTTCGATCACTTCTACGCCTTCGCTTTCCAGCAATTGCTGCATTAGGTTGGTGCCTTGAAAATGATGTTTCCCTGTGAGCAGTCCTTTCCTGTTTACTACGCGATGAGCGGGAACATTTTCTTTTTTCCCCGAAGCATTCATGGCCCAACCCACCATCCTCGCACTTCCTGCAGCTCCGAGATATTTTGCAATGGCACCATAGCTGGTTACCCTTCCGTACGGGATTTGGATAGCAACCTGATATACTTTTTCAAAGAAATTAGCCTCGGCCATTTTAAAAATTGTTGAAAATTTTAAAGAAAGTAATTGCAGAAATAATAGCTGTAATTAAACCTATGATATAATTCATATTAACTCCTTTTTTTTCGGGCTTGTGTTTTTTTCGAAAAAACCACACATAAATGGTTAACATCATAAACGTTCCCATTCCAGATGCTAAAACGGCCGCCAAAAGCTCTAACTGCCCAAAACTGAACCAGCCGAAACCTGCAAACGTAATACTTATATAAAGCCAATACGGCAAAGGCAACAAATTGAGAAGTGCCAAGAGCATCCCGGAAAAAAAACGATTGGTTTTTGAATGTCGCTCCATGCCTTCTGGAATTTCCCTCCGCGTATCTTTTGCGATGAAAAAGAAATAAATAGTTAGGCAAATAAATATCCCCAGCCCAACTTTTTGAAGCATATCCACATACTCTGGATGCATGTCTAAAAAACGAGCAAAAATAAGCGCGATGTAGGTTTGTAACATCACAGTTACACAAACCCCAAGAGAAAACGTTAATGCTCGCTTACGCCCTTCTTTTACACTTACCTTAGCTGCATACATATTGAGCAAACCAGGCGGAATGACACCAATAAGTGCTGCTACAAAGCCAATAATAAAATTTAAAAGAATAGACATTAAGGGTTAGTTTGCTCCGTCAATATACAATTATTTGTTACGGAATTTAAAACGGATGTAGGTAATCTTTTTATCCACTTCAAGATACTGGCTTTCATAAAAGGTCTGGATAGAAATTACTTCTTCCGGCGAATGGGAATTCCCATAAACATCATGATGGGCGTATTCAATGTCTTCATCCAACCCATGCAAAAGCCCTAACGTATAGCCGTGCATAAACTCGCTATCGGTTTTAAGGTGCACAATGCCTTCGGGCTTTAGGATGAGCCTGTATTTGTCTAAAAATTCCTGATTGGTTAGACGGTGCTTGGTACGCTTGTACTTAATTTGTGGATCTGGAAAGGTAATCCATAGTTCATCCACTTCATTTTCGGCAAATAAAAAATTGATTAGTTCTATTTGAGTACGCAGGAAACCTACATTTTTCATACTTTCTTCCAAAGCAGTTTTTGCTCCTCTCCAAAAACGAGCTCCTTTAATATCTATTCCCAGAAAATTTTTGTTGGGGTATTTGCGGGCCAGGTTTACGGAATATTCTCCTTTTCCACAACCCAATTCCAACACCAGGGGATTTTCATTCTTAAAAAAATCTTTTTTCCAGTTTCCTTTTAAGCTGAAGGTTCCATCGGTTACTTCTGCCCTTGTTGGTTGCACAACGTTATCAAAAGTTTCGTTCTCTCTAAAGCGTTTTAATTTGTTTTTACTTCCCACCGTTTGGTTGTTTTGAACTATTTGTATTTTTTCTTTAATTGATGGTTCCTTTCAGGATTGGGGTAAAACACCAATTTTTAATAATTCGGTAAAATTAAGGAAATATAACTCGGGGGAATTCTAGTTACTTTTGTTTTTTTAACTTGAAGAAAATTAATGCAACCTTACATTTCAGCTGAAACCTAAAAAAACCATACTCGTTGCCCCATTACATTGGGGTTTGGGACACGCCACAAGGTGTATTCCCATTATTCGCTCTTTGCTGAAAAGTAATTACAACGTTTTATTGGGAAGCGATGGCGCCGCATTATGGTTGCTAAAAAAAGAATTTCCAGCACTTGAATACATAGAACTTCCTGCTTACAATGTTACCTACACTAAAAAAGGAACGTTTTTTAAGTGGAAACTCTTACTGAAACTTCCGCACCTAAAAAAAACGATAACGGCCGAAAAAAAAGTAGTGAAGCAATTGGTTTCGGAAGGTAAAATTCAAGGCATCATAAGTGATAGTCGAATGGGTGTACTGAGCCAAAAAGTGCCTTCCGTTTTTATGACGCATCAATTAAACGTGCTGTCTGGAAACACCTCTTATTTCAGTAGTAAAATACACCAAAAAATTATTAAAAATTTTACCGAATGCTGGGTGCCTGATGTTGCCGGCCCTATAAATCTAAGTGGAAAATTAGGTCATATGACAGTAGCAACCAACTTACCCGTAAAATATATTGGTCCTTTAAGCAGGATGTCCAAAAAAAAACAAACGAAAAAGTTTGATGTCTTGTGTTTGCTCTCCGGACCTGAACCACAACGCACTATTTTAGAGAAAAAACTACTGGAAACCTTTAGTAAATCTGAAAAAAAGGTTGCTTTGGTACAGGGCCTGGTAGGCAAAGAAAAAACAAGGCTGCTCTCAAAAAATATAACAGTTTATAATTATCTAGAAACTGAAGGCTTGGAAACCCTTATCAATGAAAGTGACGTAGTGGTTGCTCGTTCTGGCTACACAACTATTATGGATTTGGCCGTGCTAAACAAACCTGCTTTTTTTATCCCTACACCAGGACAATACGAGCAAAAATATCTAGCCGATACATTGAAAGAGCAAGGTGTGGTTCCTAGTTGCCAACAGGATAAATTTACAGAGAAAAAGTTGCATAAAATTGCCCTTTATAAGGGTCTTGGTGGGTTTTCTGCTCGTGAGGATTATTCAGAACTATTCGGCCTTTTCGAGGGTGAACGAAAACTCTGACCCAATTCCAATCTGGCTTTCTACATAAATTTTTTCGGTATGGGCTTCCACTATATGTTTTACAATGGCAAGACCTAAACCGCTACCCCCTTCTTTGCGGGAACCACTTTTGTCTACCCTAAAAAAACGTTCAAACAATCGGGTTAGATTTTCTTTTTCAATGCCTTCTCCATTATCGGTAATACGTACCAACACCTTGTTATTTACAAACTCTTCAATACTTACTTCTGTAGTACCGTCTTTCACTCCGTATTTAATGGAATTCACGATAAGATTGGTAAGCACTTGTTGGATTCGTTCTCTATCTGCATAGACAAAAATACTATCGTCATACTCAATATCGAACGTAAGGGTTATTCGTTTTTTGGCAGCCTTCATTTCCAAAAGATCAAAAACACTTTGCACAAGTTCTATGATATTAAACGCTTCTTCATGTAAATTAAGATCACCCGCTTCCAATTTGGTAATCATATCCAAATCTCTAATAATATGAATAAGGCGTTCTACTCCTTTATTGGCACGCTGCAGGTATTTTTTTCGTACCGCTTTATCTTTCATAGCACCTTCTAACAGTGTAAGAATGTAACCCTGAACGGTAAAAAGAGGCGTTTTTAATTCGTGAGAGATATTTCCTAGAAATTCTCTTCGGTAGTTTTCTCGTACTTTAAGAGATTCAATTTCTAGTTTTTTGTCTTTAGCAAAACGCTCTACTTCTTTGGTTAGGGTTTCCATATCTGTAGTAACCCGTTTGGGAGAAAAAGTAGCAGCATCGAGTAAGCGCACATCTTCGTAAATTTTCACTACTCTTTTGTAGATAAATTTTTGAACGCGATATTGAATAATAAAGAATGAAAAAAGATAACAAACAACAGCATATCCACCAAGGAACCAATAACTAATAGTTCCGTTCACATAAAAAAAAACACCCATTATGAGTGTTAAAAATAGCGTGATAAACGTAGAAGTATACGCCGCAAATTTATATGTTTTCTTAAATGGTCTTGCCACTATACTACAAATTTATATCCTACTCCTTTTACTGTTTTAAATTTTTCATCGCCCAACTTCTCTCGTAATTTACGAATATGCACATCTATGGTTCTTCCTCCAACAACAACTTCGTTACCCCAAACTCTATCCAGAATATCCTCTCTTTTAAATACCTTTCCTGGCTTTGAAGCAAGTAGTGCGAGTAATTCAAATTCTTTTCTAGGAAGTGCAATTTCTTTTTTGCCTAAAACAACCCTATATTCCTCCCTATTTATGACCAAGTTACCTAATTTTACGCTAGTATCATCTCCTGAAGGCTCTTTAAAGCGTCTAAGCAAAGCCTTTACTTTACTAATAAGCACTTTTGGCTTTACAGGTTTGGTAATATAATCGTCTGCTCCTGCCTCAAAACCGGCTACTTGGGAATAATCTTCGCCTCTTGCCGTGAAGAACGTTATAATAGTTTCGGACAACTCTGGGATATTTCTAAGTTTTTCACAAGCTTCAATACCGTCCATTTCTGGCATCATCACATCCAAAATTATTAAGTGAGGGGTTTCCTTTTTAGCCATTGCAATGGCTTCCAGACCATTTTCTGCAGTAAGTACCTGGTATCCTTCCGCAGTAAGATTATATCCTACAATTTCCAGAATATCCGGCTCATCGTCTACTAATAAAATCTTGATGTTTTTCTTTTTCATTTTACGAATGTATTATCAAAAAGTTAAAGATACTACAAATACAAATGATGCTATACCCACCAAACCATTGTTAACGTTTAGGTAACAAAAGCTTATAGATTTGGTGATTTAGAGAAAGTAAAGTAACTCTATTGCACTGAAAATAAATACATTCTAAAAAGGTTTTGATTATATTTGTATTGGCTCCCCGCAATTTTTTTACAATATGAAAAAATTCACGCTCCTACTAGTGCTATCCGTAGCGCTTGGGACCAGCCAAACAAAAGAAGGTCCGCAGTATTTTATCAACGAACTAGACGCAGACCAAGACGGAACCGACACCTTGGAATTTATTGAACTTAAAACCAACCCTGCCAACGCTTCTCTGGACGGAATGATTTTAGTTTTATTCAACGGAAACCACACCGTAAACGGAAGTTACAACGTATTAAATCTTGACGGTTTTACAACAGATGGTAACGGACTTTTTATTATTGGTGACGATGCAGTGCCTGGAGTAGATATTGCTATAGGAACAAGTAATAAAATACAAAATGGCCCAGATGCAATAGCTTTGTATTTTGGCGTTCCTTCAGATTTCCCTACCGGAACCACTCCTACCACTACAAATCTTGTAGATGCCCTAGTATATGCAAAAGGAGAAGCAGACGATGTTGATTTATTACTTGCTTTAAATGAAACAACACAATACAACGAAGACCTTAATAACAATAGCGAACTAGAATCCCTACAAAGACTAACAGATGGAACCTACTGCACCGCTCCCACAACGCTTGACTTAGAAAATAGCTGTGCAACGTGTAGTTTTGAAATTATAGCTACGAATAGTACCTGCGACACCAACAGTTCTAGTGTAGATAAGACAACAGTTGCCATAGATTTTGAAGGCGGCGGCACCGAAGTTTTCAATATAACTCTTACAACAGGCACAGGAACCATTGGGGGCGATGATCCTTCTAACCATGAAACAGGAACTATTATTATTTCCGAAGTAAATGAAAACACAGTGCTTACCGTCAATATATCCAGCGCAACGTGTGCTATAGCAACAACAATTACAACAATCCCATGCGAACCTACCGGAGAGGTAGCAACCATAGCCCAGTTAAGAACTGGAATCCTTGGCGAGACCTATACGTTAACGGGAGAAGCTATCATAACCTATCAGCAGGTTTTTAGAGGTCAAAAATTTATCGAAGACGCTACTGCCGCTATTCTAATAGACGACCCCAACGGTAGTATTACAACCCAATACGCTACCAATAATGGCGTTACTGGTATTACAGGAGTTCTTAGCGAATTTAATGGCCAGCTACAATTCTTGCCCGAAAGCGACCCTGGACCACCTTCTTCTCTATCTAACAGCGTCATTCCGCAAGCGGTTTCTATAGAGCAATTAAATACTACGCCAGAAGATTTTGAATCTGAATTTGTTCAAATTGCACAAGGGGTAGATATAGACAATTCAATAAACACAACGTGGATTGCAGACCAAGTTTACGGGATGTTTAACCCCAATGGAACTTTTAACTTTAGAACTGCCTTTTTTGAAGCAAATTATCTGGGTCTCGAAGTGCCTACCAATAATGTGAACATTGCAGGAATTATTACGGAGCGAAACGGAACATATTACTTAACTTCTCGCAGCCTAAACGATGTTAACGGAATTATCCTAAGCAACAACCAAGTAACTCAAAGTACATTTACAATCTACCCAAACCCAACTCATGGAGACTTTATCAATATAACTTCAACCTCTGCTGCTGAAATGGGTATCGCAATTTATACGATCTCAGGACAACTACTCTTACATACCATTTCAAGAAAAACCATCAACATCAGCACTTTAAAAAGCGGATTATACCTATTAAAAATAACTCAGGATGGTATAACCGCTACTGGAAAATTAGTGGTAAAGTAATCGGGATTTTATATGCCTGAAAAAGCTTCTGCTATTGGTAGAAGCTTTTTTTATTCCCTATTTTTGAAGTCTAGCACGCAACCCATATTGAAACTTCCAACACATTTTAGCACCATTTCTTCTGAAAACGATTTTAAATCGGTTGCGTTAGAAACGTTTCAGTTTCAGTACAAGCATGTAGAAGTATACCGAAGGTTTTGCCAGTTATTAAAAGTGCGTCCTGATACGGTTTCAGAAATAAAACAAATTCCTTTTTTACCCATTCAATTTTTTAAGACTGAAACCATTTTAACGGACGGGCTACAAGCCGAAAAAACTTTCAACAGTAGTGGTACAACAGGAACTATAACAAGCCAGCATTACGTAGCAGATTTGGAATATTACGAGATTAGTTTTCTAAAAGCATTTCAGCAATTTTATGGAGATGCGAAAGAGTTTGCTATTCTAGCTTTGTTGCCTTCGTATTTAGAACGAGGGGGATCATCGCTAGTGTATATGGCAAACAGACTTATTTCTGAAAGCAAAAATCTCCATAGCGGATTTTACCTCAACAACCTTACAGAGTTGATTGAAAAGCTAAAAATCCTTGAAGCAAAAGGACAAAAAACACTCTTGTTAGGCGTTTCGTATGCGCTACTCGATCTTATTGAAAGACAAAAATTTCAACTCAAACACACTATTATTATGGAAACTGGTGGTATGAAAGGTCGTCGAGAAGAACTAATTAAAAGTGAACTCCACGATATACTCACCGAAGGTTTTGGTGTAGAAAAAATCCACAGCGAATACGGAATGACAGAGCTACTATCCCAGGCATACTCCAAAGGAAACGGAATTTACCAATGCCCTCCGTGGATGAAAATACTCACAAGAGATACCGAAGATGCCCTTACCTACATCACTGGCAAAACTGGCGGGTTGAATATTATAGATCTGGCAAATACCCATTCCTGCTCATTTATAGCCACGCAGGATTTAGGCAAATTACAGCAGGACACTACTTTTGAAGTGATGGGGCGTTTTGATAATAGCGACATTCGCGGTTGTAATTTAATGGTGCTTTAACCTTAGTGCAACACAAAAAATAATTTTTAAGTGGGCTTTTTGGCTACTACTATTCTTCTAAACATTACTCTAATTACTAAGGGTTGTATTATGCTATTTATAACCTCCGTAGTCCCGCATCCTAAAGTTTCAAATTTTTTACAAACCTTGTAAGAAATACTTCTAAAATTCGACTTAGTACACCTTATGAAAAAAATCGCATTTATTTTAGTTATGATTGTTTCGGCAACACCGTTTGCTCAAGACATCCACACCAAAAAAGGATACGCTGCAGAAGGGTATGACGTCGTCGCCTATTTTAGCAACCAAGCTTTGGAAGGTGATACAATGAATACAACCACATATGGTGGCGTGAAATACAAATTTGCAACTGCAGAAAATATAAAAACTTTTATAGCAAATCCCGAAAAATATACCCCACAATATGGTGGCTATTGCGCTTATGCAGTTGCAGACAGTGGAAAACGTGTGCAAATTGATCCTGAATCCTTTCAAATTAAAGATGGAAAGTTGTATCTATTTTATGACGCTTTCTTTTCGCATACCTTAAAAAAGTGGAACGAAGAAGGTGCAGATATGATGCAAATAAAAGCAGATGAAAACTGGGAAAAAATGCAGTTAGAAAAAAATTAAAGATTCATAATTTGTTAGTTAGTTAGTTTGGGAACCCTCGACAGTTTTAATGCACTGTTGGGGGTTTCTTTTTCTCCTTGGCTATGCCTGCCAAAAACCGACAGGCAGGCTCGAATACCTATTAATTTTATGAAACCACCTTCAAAATAAAGTAATTCTTCTTACCTCTTTGCAATAAGACAAAAGTTTGATTTATTAAATCTTCGGTAGTGACCACATAGGTATCATTTACTTTCTCTTTGTTTACTGAAATAGAATTCTCCTTCAACGCACGTCTTGCTTCGCCATTACTTTTTAGAAACCCGCTCTTTTCGGCTAAAGCCCCTATGATGTCTAAGCCTGCATTAATTTCTTCTTTTGAAATTTCAGCTTGAGGAACTCCTTCAAAAATATCTAGAAAAGTTTGCTCGTCCAGTGTCTTTATAGCTGCCGAAGTTGAATTCCCAAACAAAATAGAAGATGCCTTTACCGCATTCTCCAATTGCTCGTCACCGTGAACAGTTTTAGTTACTTCCTCGGCCAAACGCTTTTGCAAGGCTCTTGCGTGCGGAGCTTCGGCGTGTTCTTTTACTAAAGCGTCTATAGTTGGTTTATCTAAAAAAGTAAAAATCTTAACGTATTTTTCAGCATCCTCATCGCTGGTATTGAGCCAGTACTGGTAAAATTTGTAGGGTGAAGTGCGCTTGGCATCCAACCAGATATTACCGCCTTCACTCTTTCCAAATTTACTTCCGTCACTTTTAGTAATTAAAGGACACGTAAGCGCGTAGCCTTTTCCACCGCCAATACGGCGAATAAGTTCGGTACCGGTAGTAATATTTCCCCACTGGTCGCTTCCACCCATTTGGAGGGTACAATTTTTGTTTTTATACAGGTGCAAAAAGTCGTAGCCCTGTACCATTTGGTAGGTAAATTCGGTAAAGCTCATCCCATCGGCCTCTTCCCCTGTAAGTCTCTTTTTCACAGAGTCTTTCGCCATCATATAATTAACCGTGATATGCTTCCCTACATCGCGAATAAAATCAAGGAATGAAAATTCCTTCATCCAGTCGTAATTATTCACCATCACTGCTTGGTTCTGAGCACCCGATGTAAAATCTAAAAAATATGACAACTGCTTTTGCACACACTCCTGATTGTGACGCAGTGTTTTTTCATCCAACAAATTTCGCTCGCTGGATTTTCCCGAAGGGTCACCAATCATTCCTGTAGCACCACCCACCAAAGCAACGGGCTGGTGACCACTACGCTGAAAAAACGCCAATAACATAATAGGCACCAGATTCCCAATATGCAAACTATCTGCCGTTGGGTCAAAGCCCACATAAGCGCTGCGCATTTGTTCCAAAAGGTGTTCTTCAGTCTCTGGCATCACGTCGTGTACCATGCCTCGCCATTGTAGTTCTTCCACAAAATTCTTCAAACTCATTGTTTAGATTTTTGACAAAGATAAACCGATGCGCCTAAACTAGAAAGCATCCCATAAAAAATAGTATTTTCGTACTATGATTTTAGTTACAGGCGGTACAGGTTTGGTGGGGAGCCATTTGCTTTATCTTTTACTGAAAGATGGACAGAAGGTGCGTGCCATTCACAGAAAAGGAAGTGACCTTACCGTGCTTACTAAAGTCCTCTCCTATTATACTGAAAATGTTCCAAGCTTGCTCAAAAACCTGGAATGGTTTGAAGCTAACATTACCGATATTCCAAGACTGGAAGCTGCCTTCAAAGAAATCACCCACGTATATCACGTCGCTGCTTATGTAGATTTTAATCCAAAAAACTATTATAAGCTTAAAAAAGCCAATATTGAGGGCACCGCAAATGTGGTGAATTTGTGCCTTTCGCATCAAATTAAAAAATTATGTCATGTTAGCTCAATTGCTACTTTAGGCGATGCCATTGGTAACGAAATACTGAACGAAGAAACCTACTGGAATCCGGAGGCTAAAAATAGTGTCTACGCCATCACAAAATATGGTGCCGAAATGGAAGTCTGGCGAGCGACCCAAGAAGGGCTAGACTCGGTTATTGTAAATCCAGGTGTAATCCTAGGCGAAGGCTTGTGGCACAAAGGCAGCGGAAGTATCGTTAGCCGTGTTGCGAAAGGTTTAAAATACTTTACTACGGGCGGTATTGCCCTGGTAGATGTACAAGATGTTACGAAGGCAATGACCGCTCTTATGAAGAGTGACATCAAAAACCAACGCTTTATTTTGGTTGCCAAAAATATAGGCTACAAAGAATTTTTAGGAACTTTGGCTGAAAAATTAGGTGCCCAACACCCCTCCAAAAAAATTGCAAAGTGGAAACTGGTTTTATTTAGTAAGCTAGACTGGTCTTTTAGTTTTTTCTTCAGTACAAAAAGAAAACTTTTAAGCACGCACGTGGAGTCGCTCTATACATTTAATACTTACGATGGAACTGCTATTACAAAAACAATTTCTTTTGAATATACACCCTTAAATGAGACACTAAAACGGGTTGCGGGTAATTTCAGAAAAGAGGTATAATTGTTATTGTTCCGAAGTAGCAGCCTCTATTAAAATACCTTCTGTTTTGGTCGTATCCATCTCCTCATCTAGTTCCTCAAGCACTTTATTTTTTTTTGGATTCAATGAATCATTCACCCTCTTTTTCTCATTTCTTAAAGAGTCCTTCAGTAGCTTTCGGTTTTTTTCTATTGTTTCTAGGGCTTGTAGCTTTAGTTCAATTTTTTGAAAAATAGCATTGTACATATCCAGATCTGCAGCATAATACGCGTTACTTTTTGCAAACTGAAGGCTGTCAATATTATATTTCTTAAACAAAAAAGAATCGATCTTCACCCCTTTTCTTCGCATTGTTGTATTATCGATACTACGGGCAGCATTGCCTAAATACACCTCTGCCAGAATCTCTACCATAGTATTTTCTGGGATGAGATTCTCTGGTTTTTCAGGCTTTACAATGTGCTGGCACCCTATAAAAAATAAACACAACGATATGTAGAATACTATTTTCATTAGCGGTTAAAGGTAATACGCTCTCCGTGTGTTCTGTTTGGGAATTTACCGTTTTCGTATGCCAAGACACCATTTACAAACGTATGTGTAATACGGGATTTAAATGTAGTTCCCTCAAATGGTGACCACCCACATTTATAATCAATATTCTCTTTTGAAACCGTCCAGGGCGCCTGTGGATTTATTAATACCAAATCTGCTTTATACCCTTCTTTCACATAGCCACGGTTTTCAATTTGAAATAAAATCGCAGGATTGTGCGCTGTTTTTTGTACAATTTTTTCAACTGAAATACGTCCACGATGGTGCATTTCAAACAAAGCTTCCAACGCGTGTTGCACCAACGGCCCTCCAGAAGGCGCTTTGGTATACACATTATTTTTTTCTTCCATAGTATGCGGTGCGTGATCTGTTGCGATTACATCTATTCGGTCATCATTTAAAGCTTTCCAAAGTCCGTCGCGGTCTTTATCAGATTTAACGGCTGGATTCCATTTAATTTTTGTTCCTTTTTCAGCATAATCTGAATCGGTAAACCAAAGGTGGTGTACGCAAACTTCGGCAGTAATTTTCTTTTCTGAAAGCGGTTTTTTATTGCTGAACAGATGCGTTTCTTTTTCAGTAGACACATGAAACACATGTAATCTTGCACCTGTTTTTTTTGCTAATTCAACGGCTTTACTGGACGAAATATAACAAGCTTCGGCACTTCGAATGTTTGGATGTTCGGACATTGGAATGTTCTCTCCATATTTTTTCAATGCAGCTTCCATATTTTTTTTTATGGTGGCTTCGTCCTCACAATGTACCGAAATCAATAAATTCGTTTTACTGAAAATCTCTTCAATCGTTTTTGGGTTATCCACCAGCATATTTCCTGTAGACGAACCTAAAAATAATTTTAATCCAGCTACTGTTTTTGGATTTACCTTTAAAATTTCGGCTAGATTGTCGTTGGTCCCACCAAACATAAAAGAGTAATTGGCCCACGAAGTTTCTTTCGCTCTTGCAAATTTTTCTTCTAGCAAATCGATAGTCGTAGCTTGTGGAACGGTGTTAGGCATCTCAATAAAGGTGGTGATTCCACCGGCAACAGCAGCACGCGATTCGGTTTCGATAGTTGCTTTATGCGTAAGTCCCGGCTCTCTAAAATGAACTTGATCGTCTATCATTCCAGGAATGAGGTAATGACCGTCTGCATCTATAATTTTTGTATCACCTGTCTTGGCGCTTATGCTTCCAATTTCGGCAATAACGTCATTCACGATTAAAACATCACCTTCCGTAATGGTTCCTTCGTTTACAATTTTTGCATTCTTAATTAAGATTGGGTGCATTAAATTTCGTTATAGTTATGGTTGCCAAAAAGGCTTTTAAATTTCATTTTTAGAACGCCAAAAATAGCTTCGGAAATAATACCTCCGCTCATTTTAGATTCTCCTTTGGTTCTATCGGTAAAAATTACAGGCACTTCTTTAATGCTGAATTTTGCCAGATATGCTTTGTATTTCATTTCAATCTGAAAAGCATAGCCCACAAATTGAATTTTATCTAAATTTATCTTCCGAAGTACGGTGTGATGATAACACACAAAACCTGCGGTGGTATCGTAAATTTTCATCCTAGTTACAAAACGCACATATTTTGATGCTAACCAAGATAATAAAACTCTACTCATAGGCCAATTTACAACGTTCACACCTTTTACATAACGTGAACCAATAGCCATATCGTATCCGTCCTTTATACAGGCATTTTGCAACCTAATCAGATCGTTTGGGTTATGGGAGAAATCTGCGTCCATTTCAAAAATATAATCATATTCTCGTTGTAACGCCCATTTAAACCCGTGAATATACGCGGTTCCAAGCCCCATTTTTCCTTCACGTTCTGCTATAAAGAGACGTTTTGGGAATTCCTGCATCATTTCCTTTACCCTTTGTCCAGTACCGTCTGGCGAACTATCATCTACCACCAACACGCAATACTTCCGTTGCAACGAAAATATATTCCGAAGCAATCGCTCAATGTTTTCAATTTCGTTAAAAGTTGGTATGACCACGAGGGCGTTGGACATGCGGTAATTTTGGAACAAATGTACTTTTTTTTACCCACATATTGTTGGTAAAATCATCAATAGAAAAAGCGATTGACCGCAAATTTCTGCTAATTTTACCAGAATGGATTATGTAACACGTACTTGGGAAAATCTGGATTGGGTTACGCTAATTTTAGTGGGGTGTTTGCTATGTTATAGCTTAGCAAAATACATGTACCCAAAACGTTTTCAGGAGTTTACGATACTACCTATAACTAATAAGTATTTTTTAGTGTCGGGAAAAGGAGACGAAATTCAGCATCCTTTCAATATTTTATTATTTATTCCACAAGTACTTTTGGGATCCCTTTTTGCCTATCTTTTTTTAAAAGTTAGGCAAGAAACTATTTTTGAGAGCCCTTTACTTTTGTATGTTCAAATCTGCACAGGCTATGCTGTTTTTGTGCTTTCAAAATTTATGATTGAAAAACTAATAGGCACCATTTTTAATTTTGAAACGCTAAGCAACAAGTATCTCTATCAAAAACTAAGCTACCGAAACCTATTGACTGTTCTGTTTTTTATAGGAAACCTTTTGTTCTATTATATACTGGAACCATCTGTAATTGCATTGCTAATTTTTGTCGGAATTATTGCGTTGTTAAATAGCATTAGCATGTTCTACAGTTATAAAACGAATAGCACTGTGATTTTTAATCAGTTGTTTTATTTTATTTTGTATCTTTGCGCACTTGAAATCTCACCCTATATAATTCTCTACAAAGTATTTGTGTAGGTATTCAGGAACCGAAAAAAACAGCTTATGAAAGTGAAAACTATTTTAGTTTCCCAACCAGAACCTACGGTTGAAAACTCTCCTTATTTTGATTTAATTGAAAAACAAAAGGTAAAAATAGATTTTAGGCCTTTTATACACGTTGAAGGTGTCTCCGGAAAAGAGGTGCGCTCCCAAAAAGTTGATTTAGGAAATTTCACTGCCGTTATTTTAACGAGTAGAAATGCGGTAGATCACTATTTTAGAATTGCAGACGAAATGCGTTTTAAGGTACCAGACAGCATGAAGTATTTCTGCCAAAGTGAGGCAGTAGCCTATTATCTTCAGAAATATGTTGTGTACCGCAAGCGTAAGATTTATGTGGGTAAAAGAACTTTTACAGAGCTTTCACCCCTTATCAAAAAATACAAAACTGAAAAATTCTTACTTCCATCTTCAGACAAATTAAAACCTGAAGTGCCAACGGTTTTAGACGACCTTAAAGTAACCTGGAAACAAGCTACTTTTTATAAAACTGTCGTGAGTGATCTTTCAGATTTAAAAAATGTTTTCTATGACATTTTGGTGTTTTTTAGTCCTAGCGGAATTGTATCGCTACTAGAAAATTTTCCAGATTTTGAACAAAAAGATACCCGTATTGCTGTCTTTGGAAACACTACTGTAAAAGCAGCCGCAGATAATGGATTGCGCGTAGACATTCAAGCTCCTACACCCGAAACACCTTCTATGTCTATGGCATTAGAGAAATATATTAAGGAAGCTAACAAAGGAAAATAACCCTTCGATACGATTGGAAGAATCTCACTAAGGAGTTTTCTTTAATAGAAACCCTTCAAATCACTCAGGCTATTTAAAATAAATAACCTTTTTATAACAAACAAAAAAGCTCCAACATAATGGTTATGTTGGAGCTTTTTTATGGAATTCTATTTCAGTTTGTTAACCAATTGGAGCACCTGCCATAATTTCGGCATTCGCGTACTCCTCAAACTTCTTGAAGTTTTCTTTAAACGATTCTGCTAATTCCTTTGCCTGAATATCGTATGCTTTTTCGTTGCTCCATGTTCCTTTTGGGTTTAGCACCTCACTTGGTACATTAGGACAACTTTGCGGCACATCCAATCCAAAAACTGGATGGTTTACATAGGCTACAGATTCCAACTGATTGTTTAATGCAGCGGTTATCATAGCACGTGTGTACTTAAGCTTCATACGGCTTCCTACTCCATAAGGACCACCAGTCCAACCTGTGTTTACCAGCCATACATTTACGCCGGCATCTTTCATTTTTGCACTAAGCATTTCGGCATATTTTGTTGGGTGTAACGGCATAAATGGCGCTCCAAAACACGCTGAAAAGTTAGGCGTTGGTTCGTTGATTCCTTCTTCGGTACCCGCTACTTTCGCTGTGTATCCACTAATAAAGTGATAGGCTGCTTGTCCTGGTGTTAATTTGGAGATGGGAGGCAACACCCCAAAAGCATCTGCGGTTAAGAAGAAAATATTCTTTGGATTTTGACCAATGGATGGCTCTTCAATATTATCAATATGATAAATAGGGTAGCTTACCCGTGTATTTTGTGTGATAGAAGTATCGGCATAATTTACGTGACCTTCGGCATCCATCACTACATTTTCCAGAATAGCTCCTGGCTTAATAGCGTGATAGATATCTGGTTCGTTTTCTTCAGAAAGGTTAATCACTTTCGCATAACAACCCCCTTCAAAATTGAACACCGTATTTTCTGCTGTCCATCCGTGTTCGTCATCTCCAATTAATTTTCTTTCTGGATCTGCAGAAAGGGTTGTTTTCCCTGTCCCTGATAATCCGAAGAAAATAGCCGTCTCCCCATTATCTCCCACATTGGCAGAACAGTGCATTGGCATGGTATTTTTATCTACTGGAAGAATAAAATTCAACGCAGAGAAAATTCCTTTTTTAATTTCACCCGTATATCCTGTACCTCCAATTAAGGCAATTTTCTTGGTGAAATTTAAGATGGCAAAGTTATGCTGGCGCGTTCCGTCTACTTTAGGATCTGCCATAAAACCCGGGGCATTAATAACGAGCCACTCAGGATCAAAACCTGCTAATTCAGCTTCGCTAGGGCGTAAAAACATATTGTGAGCAAACATGTTACTCCAAGGGTATTCGTTCACAACACGAATGTTTAAACGATACTTAGGGTCTGCACACGCATAACTATCGCGCACATAAATTTCTTTTTCTGAAAGATAGGCAGTCACCTTGTCGTACAAAGCATCAAACATATCTGTTGGAAATGGTATATTAATGTTTCCCCACCAAACCTTGTCTCGGGTAATATCGTCTTTAACTATAAATCTGTCTTTTGGGGATCGTCCCGTAAATTCGCCTGTATTAATGGCTAGAGCACCACTACTGGCTTCTTTTCCCATCCCTTTTTTAAGGGTTTCATCGTGCAATGCAGCAGAAGGGAGTTGATAATGTACATTGGCATTTTTGATTCCGTAGGGTTCTACAGAAATCGTTTTGGTAGCTTGGTTTTTATCGACCATAACTTGTTTTAATTGTTGTGACTGCAAAAATAACAAATAAGACACACAAAAAGTCTTTAAAAAATGGTAATTATCCCCTATTAATTGTTAATAACCCACGAGCCAATAATCCCCAACCTATTATAAATAATAATCCTCCAACAGGTGTAATGGGCCCTAAGAATGAAATCGAAAAGGGCAATAGTTCCTTAAGTGCCAGTAAATAAATGGAGCCTGAAAAGAAAAGCATCCCAATACAGAAAAAGCGAAAGACCCACTTTTTAGTGTTTGGCGGAATGGCTGAAGCAAAACCTATCACGAATAATGCTAACGCGTGATACATTTGATATCGCACCCCTGTTTCAAAAGTAACTAAAGATTCTGCAGACACCAGTTGCTTTAATCCGTGTGCCCCAAAAGCACCAATAGCGATGGTTATAGCCGCCAGAATTGACGCTGTCACCACAATATTTTTACTTAATTTATCCATAAATATGTCTTACAATTAGTAAATTCGCAATCCACACAAAGATAATGAAAACCCAACGGATGCGTAACATTTTAATTATTGGTGCAGGACGTTCTGCTACAAGCCTAATCAAGTATTTACTAGATAAATCTGAAGCCGAAGAGCTCTTCCTTACTATTGGAGACCTCAACATTCAGAATGCTCAAAAATTTACCAGTGGCCACCCCAATGGCCGTGGTATTTTACTAGATGTATTTAACGCTGCGCAAAGGCGTGAAGCTGTTGAAAATGCAGACATTGTTATTTCTATGTTGCCCGCCCGCTACCATATGGAAGTAGCCAAAGACTGTTTGGAATTTGGCAAAAACCTGGTAACTGCTTCTTACATCAGTAATGAGATGCAATTACTGGATCCTAAAGTAAAAGCGAAAGGTCTTATTTTTATGAATGAAATTGGTCTGGACCCAGGTATTGACCATATGAGTGCGATGCACGTGATAGACCGAATTCGCGATAAAGGCGGAAAAATGTTGCTATTTGAAAGCTTTACAGGCGGATTAGTAGCTCCGGAAAGCGACGATAACCTTTGGCATTATAAATTTACGTGGAATCCAAGAAACGTAGTAGTTGCCGGGCAAGGTGGCGCTGCAGAATTTATACAGGAAGGCACCTATAAATACATTCCGTATCACAGACTTTTCAGAAGAACTGAATTTTTAGACATTGAAGGACACGGACGTTTTGAAGGCCTTGCCAATAGAAACTCTTTAAAGTACCGAAGTATTTACGGACTGGAAGATATTTTAACCTTATACCGCGGAACTATTCGTCGTGTGGGTTTCAGCAAAGCCTGGAATATGTTTGTGCAATTAGGAATGACCGAAGACGGGTATACCATTCCAGATTCTGAAAATTTAAGCTATCGTAGTTTTGTAAACCTATTTTTACCCTACTCCCCAACCGATTCCGTAGAGCTCAAACTACGCTACAGCCTTAAAATAGATCAAGATGACCTTATGTGGGGAAAACTCTTGGAGCTGGATATTTTTAATGCTGAAAAAAAGATAGGCATTAAAGATGCCACGCCTGCACAGGCCCTTCAGAAAATATTGGAAGACAAATGGACGCTACAACCCCACGATAAAGATATGATTGTGATGTACCACAAATTTGGGTACGAATTGAACGGTAAGAAACATCAAATAGACAGTAGCATGGTCATAAAAGGTGACGACCAAACTTACACGGCTATGGCAAAAACAGTTGGTTTACCCGTAGCTATTGCGACCTTAAAAATCTTAAACGAAGAAATTACCAATCCTGGAGTACAGCTTCCTATTAAAAAAGAAGTGTACGAACCTATTTTAAAGGAACTGGAAGACTACGGAATTAACTTTGTAGAAAAAGAAGTACCCTATTTAGGATACAATCCTGATAATGTGGTTGGGTAATTTGTAGCATAAAAAAACCCTAAGCTCTCTATTTACAGGTAGTGTCATAAGAATGGCGCAAGAGTGACGCACGCTTTTAATTTAAAAACAGCAAAGTAATAGATACGTTTGTGATGCAAGATAAACAACAAGAAATCATTGCTAACACAGTAAAAAAACATCGTATCGCCATGGGATATACCCAACAAGAATTAGCTGACGTTTCAAACATTAGCCTCCGTTCTATCCAACGTATTGAAAAGGGACAAGTCACCCCGAGAATGCACACCTTAAAAGTGCTTGCTAAACATTTAGGCTTTTCTATAGATATTCTAAACGAAAATGATCAGGCCCAGCAACCTGCAAAAAGTACGGGGAAAATTTTCTTGTATGTTGGAGCTATGGTGATTTTAGTTATTTTGGCCTTAGCTTACCTCGCTCAATCTTCAAATTTCCCAGAAACCACCTTCGAACTTCTTATATTTTTAGCAGTGGTCATTAGTGGGGTTAGCTTGCTGTTTTATAAGATTTCTAAGTAATTTTACACTCTATCTATTATGATTGGGATCATCATTATCCTGATAGTTTCATGGGCGCTGCTCTATTTACTTCAGAAAAAAAATCTTTGCGTTTTAGGTATTTTTCCTATCAAAAAAAGAGTGCTTCAGGGTATCTTAGGTTTCTTTTTTGCCTTACTATTGAATGGGCTCATGGTGTTTATTTATTCTGAAATAGCACAGCAAACCTGGAGTGCGCAACCCTCTATCCTTATTTCAGAAATAGCAGTATCATTCTGGTTTCATTTAAAATCTGCTCTATACGAAGAGTTGCTCTTTCGAGGCGCCATTTTATATATTTTACTAGCACGGCTAAAAGCAACCTACGCCCTTTTAATTTCCTCGGCTGCCTTTGGGGTGTACCATTGGTTTTCATATGGTATGCTGGGTGGCAGTATCATTCCGTTGGTGTATATTTTTGTGATTACAGGTTTTATGGGGTATGCGTGGGGCTATTCTTATGTAAAAACGAAATCGATTGCACTAGCCTTAGGGATGCATTTAGGATGGAACTATTTAACTACTCTTTGCCTAGATGGAAATCCGTATGGTGAATTGGTATTTGCAAGTACCGGTGGAAGTGTACTATCGAATACTATGGGAACGATAATTTCAATACTAAAAGGTATAGTTCCACCTATAATTGTCTTGGTGTTTGTAAAATACTATACTAGAAACAAAAAACCGAAGCCAGTTTCTACTGACTTCGGTTAATAGTATATTTTTTATTTTCGACTATTTATCGTCTCCCCATAAACATAGAGATAAAATAAAGTAGTGTAGCTAACGATCCTAACGCAGCAACCAAATACGTTCTAGCCGCCCATTTTAAAGCATCCTTAGATCCAGCATATTCCTCTGGTGTTACCATGTTTTCTGTCTTTAACCATGCCAAGGCACGATTACTGGCATCATATTCTACGGGTAAGGTAATAAATGAAAAGACCGTTGTCATGGCAAACAACCCAATCCCAATTAAAAACACCCAGTTTCCAAGTGCCATTCCCATAGCGCTTAATATAATACCTCCCATAATCACAAAGTTGGAAAGCTTACTTGAAATCCCAACCGCCGGCACAATTGCCGAACGCATTTGCAACCAATTATAGGCCGTTGCATGTTGTACCGCGTGACCTACTTCGTGCGCTGCAACCGCCGCAGCTGCTGCGTTACGTTGCATATACACAGGCTCACTTAAGTTTACCGTTTTAGTTTTTGGGTTGTAATGGTCTGTCAATTGCCCAGCTACTGAAATCACCTCAACATCGGTAATTCCATTGTCTGCAAGCATTTTTTCGGCGATTTCCTTACCGCTCATCCCGTTTTGTAAATGCACTTTCGAGTATTTTTTGAACTTGCTTTTCAGCTTGTTACTCACGTACATACTTATCAAAAAAATCGCTCCTGCGAGCACATAATATCCTATCATAACTTTATTTTTTATTGAAAGAGCTGGCGCTATTTCTATTTTTTATTATCTATTTTTATTGCTTCCGTCAAAGCGGAATTTATTTATAGATATAAAGATAACAAATACTATGCAGGCTTTTTTATAGCTGACATATTTTGAAGAAATATTAACAGATTAGTCTTAAGGAAATAACGCTGTCTGGTTGAGCGCAGTCGAAACCTCATTGACACTTGCGAAAGTCAAAATAGTTCTCGACTGCGCTCGAACAGACAATTTTAATTAAATTTAGTATCGAAACTAACCAACAATATTCACAATCTTCCCAGGCACCACAATCACTTTTTTAGGCGTTCTTCCTTCCAGATAATACGCTGTTTTCTCGTGTGCCATTACGGCAGATTCTATTTCGTCTTTGCTCAAATTCAACGGAAGTTCCAGCGTAAAGCGCATTTTTCCGTTAAATGAAATTGGATATTCTTTGCTGCTTTCTACCAAATGGGTGGAATCAAATATTGGAAACGGGGCTTCACTAATACTTTCTGAATGCCCTAGTTTGCTCCATAATTCTTCTGCTATGTGAGGCGCGTAGGGTGAGATTAATATTAAGAACGGTTCTAATACTTCTCTGGACGTACATTTTTCCGCAGTCAACTCATTCACCGCAATCATAAAGGTAGACACCGATGTATTAAAACTGAAGTTCTCAATATCGTCTGCTACTTTTTTGATGGTTTTGTGCAAGATTTTTAGACTGTCTTTAGAAGCTTCATTAGCTGAAACAGTAAAAGCACCGTTATCACCTGTGTGGTATAATTTCCATAACTTCTTCAGGAAATTATGCACACCTGTAATACCCGCCATACTCCATGGCTTAGCCTGTTCTAGTGGCCCTAAGAACATTTCGTACAATCGTAAGGTGTCTGCTCCATAATTCTTACAAATCTCATCTGGACTTACCACGTTGTATTTGGACTTGGACATTTTTTCGACTTCGCGAGAGACTTTGAAAGTGCCGTCTTCTTCAGTAATGAATTCAGCGTCTTTAAATTCTTCTCTCCAATTTTTGAAGGCTTCGATGTCTAATTCATTTGAATTATTTACAACAGAAACATCTGCATGGATTGGTGTATATTCAAAAGAAAGATTGTTAGCTTCAATTTTGTCGACCAATTTATTATTTAGTAAATATTTTTTTACTAAATCATCATTACCGAGTGCAGAATTTTTGACAAACAAAGGCGGAAATTTATCTGTCTTTTTAATTAAATCTAGCATAATTTCATTTGCGTTTTCCCCCCATGCAGAAGCATTATAGCTCACTCTATGCACAAAAGCACTCTCCCCCAAAATCATTCCCTGGTTAATCAACTTTTTGAAAGGCTCTTCAACCTGCAAATGTCCAAGATCGTATAAGGCTTTTACCCAGAAGCGGCTGTATAATAAGTGCCCTGTGGCGTGTTCGCTTCCGCCTAAATATAAATCAACATTTTCCCAGTACTGCATCGCTTCTTTGCTCGCCAATGCCTCGTCATTATTCGGATCCATATAGCGAAACATATAGGTACTACTTCCCGCCCAACCTGGCATGGTGTTGAGTTCTAGGGGGTAGATACCGTTGTCCCCCTCTCGGTCTCCCCCTGAGGGGGAGAGGTGTTCTTTAGAAACTACTTTGTTGGTCTTGGTATTCCACGCCCAATTTTCGGCGCGACCTAAAGGGGGTTGTCCGTCTTCGGTAGGAAGGTATTCGCTAATTTCTGGGAGGTGTATTGGCAAATGCTTGGTATCTATCATTTGCGGCATTCCGTTTTTATAATAGACCGGGAAAGGCTCTCCCCAATACCGCTGACGGCTAAACACCGCATCACGCAAACGATAGTTAATTTTACCTGTCCCTGCTCCTAGCTTTTCTAACTCGTAAATAGCGGTCTTGGTTGCTTTTTTGTAGTTTAATCCGTTTAGGAAATCACTGTTGGCAATCTTCGTATTGTCTTTATCTGAATAGGCTTCTTCGCTAATATCAACCCCTTCAAAAATATTTGGAATGTCAATATCGAAATGCTTTGCAAAATCGTAATCGCGCTGATCGCCGCAGGGTACCGACATCACAGCGCCTGTTCCGTAGCCTGCCAATACGTAATCGCCAATCCAGATGGGGATAGGTTCTTTGGTAAACGGATGCTCGGCATAGGCACCTGTAAAGGCACCGCTAATGGTTTTTACATCGGCCATACGCTCGCGTTCGCTACGTTTTGCAGTAGCGGTTTTGTAGGCTTCTATATCGGCTTTTTGTTCTGCAGTGGTGATTTCTTCCACTAGTTCGTGTTCTGGTGCCAGTGTCATAAAGGAAACGCCGAAAATGGTGTCGGGTCTGGTAGTAAAAACAGGAATTGTAAAGTCCCCACCTAAATCCTCCCCGGAGGGGAGGACTTTTAATACGTCTGCTATAGCAGACATTACTTTTTCGGTTTCATTAATTACCTCATCATTTGTGAAACGAAGTATTTTAAAACCTTTTTTTTCTTTCAGCAATAATTCTCTTTCCGCGTCCTTATCTAATTGATGTTGATGGATTTCGCCATCTACTTCAATGATTAATCTTTTTTCTAGACAAACAAAATCTACTATGTAATTATGAATAGGATGCTGTCTTCTAAATTTAAGTTCAGATTTTTTGTTTCGAAGTTCTTGCCAAAGTACATTTTCAGCTTTTGTTGGGTTCTTTCTCATTTCTTTAGCGCGCTCTAACAAAGTACCAACAATATGAGAATTGCCAGTAAGCCTATTCACACGACTTCCCACTCCTCCGGAGGGGGCTAGGGGGAGGACCTTGAATTCAACAGTAGCTCCTTCCGAACGTCCAATCCAATTGGTTTGTGAATCCTTCAGCGGTTGTGGCCAGTCTATGGTATCCAATCCGTCCAATAAACGCTGGGCGTAGGCGTTGATGCGCATACTCCATTGCTTCATTTTTTTGCGAATCACAGGATGCCCGCCACGTTCTGAAACGCCGTTCACCACTTCGTCATTTGCCAAAACGGTTCCCAAGGCTGGGCACCAGTTTACTTCAGTTTCGGCTAAGTAGGTTAATCGGTATTTCAGTAAAATTTCTTGTTGTTGTGTTTCGGAATAAGCGTTCCAACTTTCAGCAGAAAATTCAGTACTGTCATCATCGCAAACGGCATTTACTTTTGTATTTCCTTCCGCAGAAAAAAGTGCTACTAATTCTGAAACAGGACGTGCTTTATTAGCTGTGTTATCATACCAACTTTCAAATAGCTGAATAAAGATCCACTGCGTCCATTTGTAATAAGATGGGTCGCTGGTACGCACTTCACGGCTCCAATCGAAACTAAAACCAATCTGATCCAGTTGCTTTCGGTAACCTGCAATTTTAGTTCCTTGTTTGTCGGTTCCGCCTTCAATATTCACTTGGGTAGTTTGCGCAGGATGCTGTCCTGTTTGAATAGCGAATTGCTCTGCCGGCAAACCAAAACTATCGTATCCCATTGGGTGCAGGACATTGAAACCCTTGTGACGCTTGTATCGTGCATACACATCGCTTGCAATATATCCTAACGGATGCCCAACGTGTAACCCTGCTCCAGACGGATAAGGAAACATATCCAGCACGTAATATTTTGGCTTTTCGGCCCCCTCCTGGCCTCCCCCGGTAGGGGAGGAATCGTTTGGGTTATATGCTTTAAAAGTATTATTGTCGGCCCAATACTTTTGCCACTTCTCTTCAATATCGTTAAAATGATAGTTGCTCATTACTTATGTTTCAGTGAAAATAAAGCGCAAATTTACGGCTATTGCGCTGAATTCGAAATTGAAGAAGTACAAATTAATCTAATAGGTCCAACTAATTTTAGTACCATGTCAGTCTGAGCGCAGTCGAAGACTAATCAAAATGCGGAAATTAAATGCACTTCAACAAAGCCTGTCTTGAGCTTGACGAAAGGCTCAGTGTGACAAAACACAAGTAAAAATAATAAGTTAGATCACCTTTTTGGGAACCTGCCCGTCCGTCAGGCGGGTTTGTTATTTGAATTTTGTAATTTCTTCCAAATACTATATTACCATAGCATCACGTTAATAGAAATGATTGTATTTTTACACTATAAATAGACACACTCCATGGCATCTAGTTTTGAAAAATACCAAAAACGACGATTGATTTCCTCTTACTTTTCCGTAGTTATCAGTATTTCGCTGGTACTTTTCTTATTGGGATTGTTGGGATTGTTGGTACTGAATACAAAGAAAGTTGCCGATCATTTTAAAGAAAAAATTGCATTGACGGTCTATTTGAAAGACACCGCCAAAGAAGTTGAAATCACCGAATTAAAACAAAGTCTGGCCTTAGCCGAATACACAAAAACCGCCACCTTCGTCTCCAAAGAACAAGCTGCTGAAGAACACGCAGCCACCATTGGCGAAAATTTTATGGACTTTTTGGGCTATAACCCGTTGCAGAACAGTATTGATGTGTATATGCTAGCCGATTATGTTTCTCCCACAAAACTGGAAGAAATTACCGCCGAAATCATGACCAAGGATTTTGTAGATGAAGTAGTCTATGACAAACCCTTGATTGCCTTGCTGAACGACAACGTAAAAAAAGTAAGCCTTTGGGTGCTTATCATTAGCGGGATGTTTTTGTTTATTGCTGTTTTGTTAATTAATAGCTCCATTCGACTTTCGGTGTATGCAAAACGATTTACCATTAAAACCATGCAAATGGTGGGCGCCACCAAAAGCTTTATTAGACGTCCATTTATATGGAAGAGCGTCCGATTAGGAATGGTAGGTGCTTTTTTGGCACTCATTGGAATGGGAATTGTCCTGTATTATTTAAACCTGAGTTTTCCTGAATTGCAGTTACTGGAAGACAAAATATTGCTAGTCGCCTTGTTTGTAGGTGTGTTTTTAATAGGAGTATTTATTTCCTGGCTCAGCACTTTTTTCGCTACGCAACGCTTCTTGAATTTGAGAACGGATGAGCTTTATTATTAGTCAGTAGACGGTAGCTTTTAGGCCGCTTCGCTTGTAGTAACATTTAAAAATTCAGAATATGAAGACATTAAAAATAATACTGGTTATTTTTTCAGTAGCAGTTTTACAAAGTTGTAGTATTCAGAATCCGAAGAAGGAAGACTGTATTACGAAAGAGATAAAAGTGGTGAAGATTACTGAAGGCGGTGTAAAAGATTTGGTATTTCACGAAGCAAATGGCGACTTTTATTATATAAATAGAGGCCTCGAAAACGGCTTCACAATTGAAGGTACTGAAGAAGCTGTTTTAAATAAAACTGTTACCTTGCACCTGTATAAATTTTGGTTTGGAACAGAAAGTGAGCACATCTCACAATTAGAAGTACATGGAGACGTTCTATATTCAGAATTTCCAGAGAAATCGACTGCAATTAACCATTAAATAGTTACGTTTTGGGAGAACAAAAGAGAAAAGAAGAAGTTGCCAATAGTACAACCTTCATATTTGAGAAAAGAAATTATCAATTTATGTTGCTAGGCGTTGCCTTTATCGCACTCGGTTTTATCTTAATGACCGGTGGCGGAAGTGACGATCCCACTATTTTTAATCCAGAAATCTACAGCTGGAGACGCATTCGTTTAGCACCTGCTATGATCTTAATTGGTTTTGGTATTGAGGTGTACGCAATTTTATTGAATCCGCACAAGAAAAAGTAACGTATGGAAGCTTGGGAAGCCATTGTACTTGGCATTATTCAAGGCTTAACCGAGTTTTTACCTGTTTCCTCTAGTGGTCACTTAGAGTTGGGAAAAGCCATTATGGGCGACACTACCGTGCCTGAAGAAAGCCTATTATTTACCGTTGTTTTACATTTTGCTACGGCATTAAGTACCATTGTTGTTTTCAGAAAAGACATTTGGGAAATCATAAGCGGTTTGCTGAAATTTAAATGGAACGAAGAAACACAGTTTGTTGTAAAAATCATCGTCTCCATGATTCCTGCAGCCATCATAGGAGTACTTTTTGAAGAAGAATTGGAATCCTTTTTTGGTGGAAGTATTGCCTTTGTGGGTGCTATGCTTATTGTCACCGCTATTTTATTATGGTTGGCAGACAAAGCAAAAAGCACAGAAAAAAAAGTATCGTTTAGCAACGCTTTTGTAATTGGAATTGCACAAGCCATTGCTATGTTACCTGGTATATCAAGGAGCGGGGCGACTATTTCAACTTCAGTTTTATTAGGAAACGACAAAAGTAAAGCGGCACGATTTTCATTTTTAATGGTGGTGCCACTCATCTTTGGAAAGATCGCGAAAGATGTTCTTAGTGGCGAACTTACATCTGAAGCGACTAATTTCACTACGCTTGGCCTCGGTTTTGTCGCTGCATTTATCGCAGGACTCTTTGCCTGTACCTGGATGATTGCCTTGGTGAAGAAAAGCAAGCTAAGCTGGTTTGCTATTTACTGCTTAATCGTAGGTGTTATCGCAATAGTTGTTAGCTTTGCCTAATATGACTGCAGAAGACTACAAAGACGGACAACTTATCTTAATAGACAAACCCTTGAACTGGACTTCCTTTCAAGTGGTAAACAAAATTCGCTGGTTAATCCGAAAACAATTCAATATTAAAAAAATTAAAGTAGGACACGCCGGAACGTTAGATCCGTTGGCCTCTGGCTTGCTTATTCTCTGCACTGGAAAATTTACTAAACAGATTGAAAACTACCAGGCACAACACAAAGAATACACTGGAACCTTTACATTAGGAGGAACTACCCCAAGCTACGATCTGGAAACTGAAATTGACCAGACTTTCGATATTTCAGCAATTACAGAAGCTCAGATTCACGAAGCTACACAGCAATTTATAGGCGAAATCCAGCAACAACCTCCCGTTTTTTCAGCCTTAAAGAAAGAAGGAAAACGGTTGTACGAATACGCCAGAGCTGGGGAAACCATTGAAATTCCTGCGCGATCCATACATATTTCAGCATTTGAAATTACCAATATAGATTTACCTACTATTTCATTCAGAGTAGCCTGCGGAAAAGGAACTTATATTAGGTCGCTAGCACACGATTTTGGAAAAGTATTGAATAACGGAGCACACCTTTCGGCATTGCGACGCACTAAGATTGGTGATTATGTAGTGAATGATGCTATATCTATTGAAGCATTCGAAGCACAGCTAAAAAGCACTTCCTCTTAACAAGTCGTTAATCTACAAGGAGTTTTCAGTAAATTTTCGGTTATTGCACTCGTGAACTTTAATTACTCATACCGCGCATTTGTAATTACCTGCCTTCTTTTTGCGATTTTTTTCCTAGCACTGTATAGTTGGAAATTGGGAAAAGGGCAAGAACCCTTTGACCCAAAATACGACATAGAGTATGTAGCAACAGATCCTCTTTTAGAAGAAGAAAAGCTGGAAGAATTAATGGCGCTTTCAGAAATAGAAAATTCTAAGATAGAAACCAACAGAGCTTATAACGAAGCTGAAGAATTTTTAAAAAAAGGTAGTGATGCTGAAGAAGAAGAAAGTTTTGAAGAAAAATTGGCTAAAATGGATGCCGCCATCGACAAAGGGCTCACCAATAATTCTGAAGCAGAAATAAAAGCTGCCAAAGAAAAAATGAAGGAAACTTTCGAAACATCCTTAAAAAAAGATACTGGAAAAAAGAAATCGGCCAAAGGCAGCAACCGCCGAACTACCATTAGCTACAGCTTAAAAGACAGAACAGCATTAGAGTTACCCAACCCGGTATACACCTGCGATGGCGGTGGTAAAATAGTAATCTCTATTGAGGTAAATGCTTTAGGGCGTATCACAAATGCAACCTACAACAAAGGTCTTTCTACCACAACAAATGGATGTCTTATAGATAGTGCGCTAGAATATACAAGTCAAGCAAGGTTCACAACCTTGGCAGGCAAAGATGGACAGGTAGGAACAATTAGCTACAATTTTCCCGGGCAGAATTAAACGATCAAATCTGCTAAATCTTTAAAAATATTCTGCCCCTTATCTTTGGTGTACCAAAGCTGCAAATCTTTTTTAAATTCTGGACTCAAAGCTCCGTGATCTGTTTTATATTGGTTAACCAGCTCGGTAGCTTCTGAAGGTCTTGGCCCCCAATCTCCTACTACTTTTTGAGATTCAGTATCAAACAAAATAAGTTTTGGGATAGAGCGCCCACCATGTGTTAAGAAAGCATCCATTACTTCAAGATTTTCATCGCGTAAGAGTACCTTTAAACCTATAGAAGGTACTAGACTAGCAATTATATTCATGGCCGGCATGCTCTGAGCCGCATCGCCACACCAGCTTTCGGTTAAAACTATCCAGGTTTGCTTTTTGGTGGTATTCTTTAAGCTATTTACTACAGCTTCAGAAGGTATTAGGGTTTTATCCAACCGTTTCATTCTGGCATTGTTCAATTGGGTGTATTCGCTTAAGGCTTCGGTTTGATCTTCACCTGTACTGGTTTCATTAGCGGCGTGCTGGGCTACCAAATCTCTGTATGTTTTATAAGGTATTGCTTTAGACAGCGCTTCCAACACCAGCGTATCTTTTGTTTTTTGTAAAATTTCCATACCTACTAGGACGTACTTTTTTTATAAATCTTACTACCTTTAAAACAATAGTATAAAATCATGGAAAAAAAACGCTGTTGGTGGTGTGGAGACGACCCACTATATATTGAATATCACGATACTGAATGGGGTGTACCCGTAAAAGACGATGACAAATTATTCGAGTTTTTAATACTGGAAACCTTTCAAGCAGGATTGAGTTGGATTACTGTGCTCAAAAAACGTGAAAATTTCAGAAAAGCGTTTGACCATTTTAACTATAAAAAAATTGCCTCCTATTCCGAAGAAAAAGTACAGGCACTACTCCAAGATGCTAGCATTATACGAAACAAGCTGAAAGTGCGTGCTACCATTACGAACGCTCAGGCATTTATGAAGATCCAGGAGGAGTTTGGTAGTTTTAGTGACTACATCTGGGGGTTTGTGGATGGAAAGCCTATTCAGAATTTTTTACAGGATAGGTCTGACGTTCAGGCTAACACACCTCTAAGTGATAAAATAAGTAAAGATTTAAAAAGGCGTGGGTTTAAGTTTGTAGGCACCACCGTACTATATGCGCACATGCAGGCAACTGGCATGGTAAACGACCATCTGGTCGATTGCTTTCGGTATAAAGAAGTTTAATTATTGTGTGTCTTTTACTATGGCCAGGTATCTATTCTTTTTGGTATCTACCTTAAGCACTTTTAGAGTTTGATGGTAGCGGTATCTTGAAGTTTCATCTTTTGGAAGTTCCATTTCAAACCACTTTTCGAACCATTTTTTAGCCTCTTTGTAATTACTGCGAAAGTATTGTGTGTTGGCCAATTTCTTATAAATCTCTAGCGTAGGATACCCTTCCTTTATGGTTTGTTCGTACACTTTAACAATATCAATATCTTTATTTACATCTGTTTTTTTTTGAGATAAACTAGTAAAGGAAATAAACAGAAGAAGTACAAAAGCAATGAGCTTGGAGCTGTGCTCTTTCATAATTTGGGGATTTAGATGTAAACAGTAACAATATGGTAAATATCTGATTAAAAACCAAACAAATCCGATGAACTACATATTTTAGTGAAAAAAATATGCCGCTACTTAAAAAGTAACGGCATAGTAGTCTCCATATTGTCTTTTTTTACTTTTTGAGTAATTTTTTAACGGTTGTTCCCTTCTGGGTCGTTAAGCTTACAAACAATGTTCCTGACCAATTTGCTGGTAAATCGAATGTTAACAAACCGTTGTTTGTTGCATATTCTTTGTTCATTAATTCTTGACCCAACACGGTATGTACGACAACAGTTACCGTGGTGGTAGCGCTCTCAAAACCAAATGAAACCTGATTTGTTGCAGGATTAGGAAATGGTCCTGTAACTGCTGTATTTTCAAAAGTGTTTGTCCCTAACACCCCACCTAAGTTCATCGTCCAATAGCCTTCTGGAGCAACAATAGGCCTAACCTGTGATTTGCCAGAATTAGCTTCCGCAGCAATATAATATTGGATATTCTCTTCTGTATCAGGGAGTGTTAAAGCTGCTGTCCACATATCATTGCCAGCATCACTCATATCGGTTTGTGTCCAAGTAGTAGCACTTTCTTCTTTCCAGAAAACTGAAGCAGTGGCAATACCAGAATTGTGCTTTATTTGTGCTTCCACAGGAACTACAGCATTTGCTTCAGCTTCACTAATTTTTTGGTGTACTATCCACAATGGATCTACCACACCAATGGAATGAGTGATACAGTGAATTGCACCTAATTGAGAAATTAGATTTTCTCCACTATTATCAACGTCTATACCCACGATGGTATATCCAGGCATCATTGCCTCCCATTGTGCCAACGCAGGATCGTCTACTTCGGTTCTATAGGTTGGCACTAAAATAGTTTTGTTTACAAAAGTGGCATTTGTAAAGGTACGATAAGAGCCGCCACTGTCCGGATGATTTCCAGATGTGCTTGGTGGTGCATCTATCCATTTTATATCGTACGGTGTACCAAAAGCTGATTGAAAATTACTTAAAACATAATTTATATTCGCTTCAATCTGAGGCCCATCTGCAACTCCTTCTGGATATTTACTTACCAATACTGTTTCTTCATCCAGTAATTTCATGTGCATATCTATATGGTGAATACCATCATAAGGCAATTTTGGCATTTTTATATATGAATCAATTCCCATATACGCACTCATTATCTGGTCTATTTGTGCTTCGGTTTTAGGCGTCACTCCATACGAATTACCGGGTTCGTTTTCCTCTAATATTAATTCTGAAGCAAACGCAATCCCTAGTCCGTCGCTCATAAAATTTCCGCCGGTATTTACCAAATCATTTGTACCGCTATCGGTTACATAAATAGGCACTCCTGTGTTGGAAGCGTGTGCCAGAGGCATTACGTCATCATTAGGACGTGGGCGGTTATAAATCCAATCTACCAAGGCACGATCTCCTACGTCATTACTATAAATAGTATTTCCTGCATAATCGCGAAGCCAAATAGTATCCCAATCTTCATCTAAAAAGGTAACATTTGTTAAATCAACTCCATTGGACGTTAAATAATTAGCCACACTCGTTTCATTTTGCGTGGTGATAATTACCTTACATTCCTGAACAGCTGCTTGTACAATTTGACGTAAGATATTGGGAAAGCTTGGTTGCCAGGTAATCATTAAATATTCTACCTCTTCCCACTCTGCCATGGTTCTTACTGGGCCCGTTGGCGGAGGTGTTCGGTTGTCACTACCAAAAGTATAATTAGGGAGTAATTCTTTTTCAGATTCTGTTAAAAAGTGAGGGATTGGTTCTTCCTGTGCTACTATGGGCGTTACAAAGAACAAAATAAATACTAGTAAAAAAGGAGTAAACTTCTTCATGGGGCTATAAATTTATAAGCGAATATAATGATAAAAAAATTCTTCAGTAAAACTCTGTTTATTAAAAACTTAAGTGTTTTAAAAATTTAGCTCTCGGAATTTCCTGAGCACCTAAGCTTTCTAAATGCTGTGTATATACCTGGCAATCTATAAGATCATATGCTGCTGCTTTGTATTTTTCAACCAAATGATAGAACCCTACTTTTGAAGCATTACTTACCAAACTAAACATACTTTCGCCACAAAAGACTTTCTTTTCCGGAAGTTGTATTCCGTAGCCACCTCCAACCAATTGCTGGTCTTGCCAAACTTCAAAAGAAATTGCATGCCCCTGTTTATGGAGCTGAAGGTATCCCGCCATCATTTCCTGTGTAATCCATGTACCGTACTGCCCATCTCTTTTTACGCGAGCACAATGATGTATAACGGCTTTGAAATCCTGATTAAAAGTAACGGTAAACAGCTGTTTCCGAAGTATTTTCTGAAGTGATTTTGAGACCTTAAAATCTTCAACAAATAAAACCATTCTAGGATCTGGACTCCACCACAAGATAGGTTGCCCAGCTTCATACCAAGGAAAAATTCCCGAAGTATACGCCAACAATAATCTTTCAACAGTTAAATCTCCACCAACAGCTAGCAATCCATCTTCCGAGGCTTCGGAAACATTGGGAAAATGTAATTCTTTTGTAAGAAGTTGCATGGGGTAATGATTTAGGAAATTTCAGTTAAAAAACAGAGATGCTTTTAAAATAGGTAGAAATATATAGGGTAAAATTTAAAAATCCCACCAAAACGGCAGGATTTAAAAGATATATTTAATATGCAATGAAAACGACTCCTATTAAGTCCCGTTTTGTAACGAGATAAGTTACGCCTACACTTTTTAATTCGTTGCGAATTAAAAAGTTGAGCTTCACTAAAAAGGCAAATCGTCGTGATCGTCTTCATTTAAATTACTAGCTGGCTCAAACGTATCTGCTGGAGGCATTGGCGGCATGTCTTTAGACACAGATTGATCTGCGTTCTCGATTCTCCATCCTTGTACAGAATTGAAGTATTTGGTCTCCCCCTGTGGATTTACCCATTCTCTACCTCTTAAATTGATACTTACCTTTACATTTTGTCCTACTTGATAGCTATTTAGCAAATCGGTTTTATCCTGCACAAACTCTATCATAATATGCTGTGGATATTGCTCCTCTGTAGTCACAACCAATTCTCTTTTTCTAAATCCGTTACTTCCAAAAGTGGCTGTTTCGCCAATCATTTTAATTTTTCCTTGTACTTCCATCTTTAGTATGTATTACACTTAGACTGTACTTTTTTTGACAGTTTCAGCATTATTATATATTCTTTATTCTCTATTTTTTACTGAGCAACAAACACCAGGCTTGACTTACGTTTCCTTTGGATAGCAGAGAGTGTGCTTCTTCATGAATTTCAGCATCTGTTCCCGAGCTAATCAAATATTGATAGGGCTCTGAAGCTTGAGCTACAAAGGTATCAATTTCTTGTGCATCTGGCATTTTTTCTACATTCGCCAGTATTCCTAAATCATTTCCGGTGAGGGTTTTACTTAATCGTACTGCAACGGGCAAACGATCTACTCCCATTCCTAAGGTTCGTAAAGGTTTTTCAACCTCAAACATACCCTCTTTGGCGCGAGAGTACCAATTGCCTCCCATACGAGCCACGGTATCAATCTTAAACGGGTCTATAGCCCCATTTGCATCCAGGATTTCTTCGTGTAGGTGTACTTTTATCACTTCACAAATTACCAAATTACCCGCTCCACCTTCGCTTCCCAGACCAATTACTTCATTTACTCTACATTCAAACTGAACTGGAGCTTCTTTTACACGGGGAGGCTTTACAAGGCTTGAGGGCATTTGAGTAAATCCGGCTTTGGTAAATTCGTTAATGCCCTTGTCATATTCTGTAGAAGATAAACTCATTTGTTGCACCATAGCATGGCTCACAATGTTTATAACCACCTCCTTGGTCTCAAGAATATTTTCCAGGGTATGCTTTGTAGTATTATCACGAACTCTCCTTGCTGGAGAGAAAATCATAATAGGGGGGTTGGCACTAAAAACATTAAAAAAACTGTAGGGCGATAAGTTTACATTGCCTTCAGCATCTACAGTACTGGCAAAACAAATAGGTCTAGGCGACACCGCCCCTAACAAATAGCCGTGCAATGTACCTACAGAAATTTCTTTTGGATCTATACTTATCATAGCGCAAATGTACCCAAAGTAGCAACTAATTGAAAACTTGCTTGCACAATAATATCAACATTTTTACTTTATATTTAAACCTAAAATGGCAACGTATGCATAAAAGAAAAGCCTTTGCGAGATGGATGATTGTTCTAGCCTCACTAGGCATCATAACTTTAGTAGGTTATAACACCTATTCCTTCTTTGATCGATTGAAAGAAAACGAGCGAGCCAAAATGAAAATCTGGGCTGCGGCACAACAAGACTTACAGGAATTTCAATTAAGCGACAATATGCTATTGAGCCCCGTGGTTCTAAAAATTCTAGAAAGCAACACCACTACTCCTATGGTTTTACATACCAAAGAAGAAGATTTGTACGATTATAGAAATATAGATATTACAAAAAATGATTCTATTCATTTAAAAGAAAAGCTTATTGAACTTTCTAAGCTCTACGCACAAGAATACAAACCCTTAGAAGTAACGTATAAAAACAAAGTTCTTACCACGATCTATTACGGAAATTCTCCCATCATTAATAAACTTAAATTTTACCCAGCCCTTCTTATAGTAATTATCGCTTTAATTTTTAGCGCTGTTTATTTCTTCTATCAAACTGCAAAAAGCTCCGACCAAAACAAACTATGGGCTGGAATGGCAAAAGAAACGGCGCATCAAATAGGCACCCCGCTTTCTTCTTTAGTAGGTTGGGCCGAAATTTTAAAAATTGAAAATATAAATCCCGAGTATATTGTTGAAATAGAAAAGGACATAGACAGGTTACAAACCATAACCGAACGTTTCTCTAAAATTGGCTCCGTCCCCACCCTAAAAAAAACAGACCTGGTACAAGAAACCGTAGACGCTTACGAATATTTAAAAAACAGAAGCTCAAAATTAATTGAATTTGAATTACACGTGCCTAAAGCACCTATTTACGTAGCACTCAATCATCAATTATACAGTTGGACCATAGAGAATTTAGTTAAAAATGCTATTGATGCTATGAAGGGAAAAGGAAAAATAAGCGTTGCTATTTCGTCCAGTAATAACAAAGCTTTTATTGAAGTAACAGATACAGGAAAAGGAATTCCTAAACGAGATTTTAAAAGAGTATTTTCCCCTGGATTTACAACCAAAAAAAGAGGTTGGGGCCTTGGATTATCTTTAGTAAAAAGAATTATTGAAGAATACCACGATGGTAAAATTCGCGTTTTAAAAAGCAACCCAAAGATTGGCACTACTATGAGTATAATGCTTCGCCAAACAGAGTAACATGAAAACAACCCACACCTTACATACCGCTCGTTTAATTAACAACTGTCCTACCTGTTTTGCAACAGACGGATTGGAACTCACCTTCAGTCAGGAAAAAACGGAGAATAAATTTTACGAAAAGGGAGAGAAAGAAATCAGTTCAAAAATGTACTGTCACACCTGTAATCACGCTATTTTTCCAGAGAGCTGGACCGATGATATTGAACGGGTGCACGAATACAATAGGAAGTTGGCAGTACCTATGAGCACGGCAGTGAAATTAAAACCACTGCTTTACTTTATTATCTTAATAGACGCACTATTATTAGGTGCTTTAATCTACTATATAACTTAAAAATTTTCACCTATTTCTTGCGCTAAAGACGCGAGCTCATCTTGGCTCATTTTCACTTTATGCTGAAACGACATATCCTCCATTTCATTAATAGGGATAAGATGCACATGTACGTGAGGAACTTCCAAACCAATTACCGAGATACCTACCCGCTTGCAAGCTACTGTTTTTTCGAGCGCTTTTGCCACCTGTCTGGAAAACTGCATTAATTGCAGATAATCCTGTTCCCCTAAATCGAAAATTTTATCTACTTCTGCTTTAGGAACACATAAGGTGTGCCCTTTTGCGTTGGGGTTTACATCCAAAAAAGCAATAAATTTATGATCTTCGGCAATTTTGTGAGAAGGGATTTCGCCTTCAATTATTTTGGTAAATATAGAAGCCATGTATTATTCGCGCGTTATTTCAACAATATCAAATTTCATGGTACCATTAGGCACTTGTATTTCGGCACTATCGCCTACTTTTTTTCCTAACAATCCTTTTCCAATTGGAGAATCTACCGAGATCTTCCCGGTTTTTAAATCGGCTTCACTTTGGGCTACTAATTTATACGTCATGGTAGCACCAGTAGTTTGATTTTTTATTTTCACCGTAGAATGCACCAGTACTTTACTGGTATCTAGCTGGGTTTCGTCAATTAGTCGAGCTCCTGCTAAGGTTTCGTCCAGTCTAGAGATTCGCATTTCCAGCATACCCTGCGCTTCTTTTGCAGCATCATACTCGGCATTTTCACTTAAATCACCCTTATCACGGGCTTCAGCAATTGCTTGAGACGCTTTTGGACGCTCAACATCCTTTAAATGGTTCACTTCATCTCGAAGTTTTTTTAATCCTTCGGCAGTGTAGTAAGATACTTTGCTCATAATTCCTTCGTTGTATTCTTATAACTTAATTTTATTGCTTCTGAAAAGATACAAAATATCTCCTTCAGTTGTAAACACAAAAAATCCCATACGTGTGACGGGATTTCGTTATACAAATATACTAAAAAATAACTTGTTGGCTATTTTATCGTAATTTTGAAACTGATTCAAACAACCTTATTAGCAAAGTACAAATCTCTAAATTTTATACTGCCGTGGGCAATTCAACAAAAATAGTATTCAGCATTGGGCTTTTAAGTATCCTTTTTTTTTCCTGTAAAAAAGACGATGATTTTACGGGCAACAATCCCAATCTTATTAATCCTTTAGTAAACATTACGCTTAACTTAAGCTTACCACAGTACGATCCTTTAAGATTTCCGGGAGGAAGTGTTTTATTGAATCCTCCACAGGGAATTAGAGGTGTTGTGATTTACAATATTAATAATAATGAATACTCAGCTTTTGAGTTAAGCGATCCTAATCATACACCAAGTTCATGTTCTAGGATGGAGATTGAGGGCATTATTGCTACCTGCCCATGTCCAACAGACGACAATGAATATAACATAGTGACCGGCCAGCATATGAGCGATCAGAACTTGTTTCCTATGTTACGTTATAGAGCGGTTCGCAATGGAAATGTGATTACGGTTAGTAATTAGTACTTCGGTTACGTTTAAGTAACCTAAAACTTCACAGTAGCCCCAACTAAAAAATTAATCGTTGCCTGTGGAAAAAATCCTGCACCTTCAACCGTGGTCACCGCTGGCGGATTGCTGAAATCATCATCGAACGTAAAAAAGTACCCGTTGTTTACATATTCTACGTTGAAAATGTTATTTACCAAACCTTGTAAGACTATTTCACGTACAAAAGGAACATTATTAAAGGTGTAATTCACATTTAAGTCGTTGATAAAATAGCTATCTAACTTTGAAGCTTCGCTGCTGTGCCGTAAGCAATGGGATTGGTGATGGTGAGCAATTAGCACAAAATAAAAAATGTGTTAAAAATTTTGAACATTTGATTTTTTTTTTACTTTCATAAAAGTTTTGCAAAACTGACAAAAAAATGGAAAGCAAAGATTTTCTCTCCCCGTTAACGCTTTTCCAGTATTAATTCTTAAAACTTTTTATTATGAAACATTTACTTTTGATAATTGCATTTATTGGATTATCTTCATTTACTGTACCAACTTATGTAAATTCAGAAATTTCAGGATTCATATCTTATGAGTCTGAAGATTTTGTAGAATATTGTTATTCTTACGACGGTAATTTATTTTGCTGTAGCGCCGAAACATATCGCGAAGCAAAAAGTTGTGCGGCAAATTTATTAAAAGATTATTTAGCACAGGACTAAAGAATTAAGATTAGTTTTATAGAGGTTTCTTATTTTATGTTTAAGAAACCTCTCATAATTTAAATTTAATATGAAATATTCAATTTTTACTTGCTTTTTTCTATTTTCCTTAAATTTAATTAGTCAAGTTTATCCTACTTTGAAAATTAAATATGAATCAATTGACGAGTATTATCAAGATTCGAGTGGAGAAACAATTTTTGGACAGTTAGTTTTTTGCAATCAAGAATCTACCTATACCGAAACTCATAAAATAATTAATCCTAACACAATATTTATTGATGAAAATGATAAAATCACAGGGGACTATATTGAAGAAAAAAAGGTGTTGTATAAAAATTTCAATAAAAATTATCTACTAACTCATTCGGGCATAGCTTATGTAAAAAAAGCATTATTGAAAGATAGCCTCAATATATTTCAGTGGCAAATTATAAATAAAGAAAAAACCATCTTGGGTTATACCTGTAAAGCGGCCTCATCAAATTTTAGAGGCAGAAATTACACAGCTTATTATGTTCCAGAAATCGCAGTTTCTGATGGTCCTTGGAAATTTAATGGACTACCTGGTCTCATTCTAGAAGTTACCGATGAAAAAAACAGAATTCAATATGAAGCGGTTGAAATTATTGTCGAAAACACATTAACTGAAATTACATCCCCTTTTAATGAAAACAAGGCAATGTATTGGGATGACGTTATTGCAAAAGCAAAAAAGAAGTTTCGAGCCACACAAAATGAGATTGAGAGCAAATATAATTCAAAAACAACAGTTACCTTTAATGGTATTGAAATCTATGATTTAAATGAATGAAGTCTTGTCAATTTTTTACTTTAATTTTTCTGTTTATTACAGTTCACGTTTTTTCTCAAAAAATCAAAGTTAGTGGAACTATCTTTAACGAGAATAAAGAAACGTTACCCAATACAAGCATTACAGCTACAAATTTAGAAACAGATAAAATACTCACATATGCCATCACTAACCTAGATGGTAACTTTTCCCTTGAAATAGAAGACAAAATACCTTTCACTTTAGTGCTTGAAATCCGACACTTAAACTATTCAGGTGCCTACGAACAAATCCCAATTAATAGAGGAGAAAATTCAATTAATCAAGATATAATTTTAAAAAAACTTACACCAAACCAGCTAAAGCCTGTTTATATTGTAGCTGAGAATCGAGGGATCAAAATACGGAAGGATACCACCACTTATTCCATCGAAAAGTTTAGAGACGGTTCCGAACAGACGGTTGAAGACGTTTTGAAAAATCTTCCAGGTATAGAGGTTTTTGAGGATGGAAAAATACAGTACAAAGGCCGCGATATTGCCAAAGTTCTCTTGGAAGGCGATGACCTTTTTAACAATAACTATACAATAGGCACCAAAAATATCTCAGTAGATTTAGTGGAACAAGTCGAAGCCATAGAGCGATATTCAGAAAATCCATTGTTGAGAAATATTGAATTTACAGATAAAATTGCCCTAAATTTAAAATTAAAAGAAGGTGAGACCGATTTTTCGGGAAATGCAACGTTAGGCGTTGGTCATGAATCGAGATACTATGCAAATGTAACTGGTCTTATCATATCCAAAAAAGCAAAGAATTTTTCTAACCTTCACTACAATAACGTAGGTGAAAACACTTCTCCTTACAATATTTTTTCAAATACAATTTCATTGGACGATTTAGCTGAAGAAAGTTACACCTTATCACCCATTTTAGAAAAACAGATTTCCAACAGCCTGATTAAAAGCCAAAACCTCTTGCAGAACGATAATTATTATGGTTCTAGTAATCAAATAATCAATCTCTCGAGCAAGGTCGCATTGAGAGTCAACGCTTCTTATTTTCAGGATAGATTGAGGACAAAAACAACCCAAGAAACCCTGTATTTTACTTCTAATGACACAATTACATTTTTTCAAAATTCTACCGTTGCTGCAAGGCCTAAAATCTTAAACGCAGATTACAAACTAAGTCTTAACACTTCAGATAAATCGCTTCTTGAGATTACTGGAAAAATTAATAATACAGAAACTGACAACAGGTTCGATTTTGCTTTTAACAACCAACCTGAAAATCGAATTAGCAATACTGTTAATGATATTTTTATAAAACAAAACATAAAATACACTCATAAACTCAACGATAAGCAAGTTGTCCAAGCCACAAGTGTCTTTTTCTTAAATGAAAACCCCGAAGAAGACCTCTATAAACTACCCGTTACCATTGATACGTTAGCTTATACCAAACAAAATATTTATCAAAATAAAAAAGGGTACGTTCTCAATTTATCTCTAATAGGTGCTGGCGATAATGTTAAATATTCCAGCACAGCATCTTTTAACAACCTATACAATAGGTTTAACTCTAACCTATCTGATGCAAGCACGGGCTCAGAAAGTATTTTGAATAATCTAAAATTAGAAAATTACTGCCTTACTCTTGATAACAGCCTGTCCTATTACTTAAATAAATGGCTGTTCCGTATAAATCTTGCTTCAAATTATTTAAGTCTCGAATTAGAACAAAACAATGAGACATCATTATTGAACCGATTTATCCTAAATCCTGATATAACAATTAAACATAGCTTCAGCGAAAAAATAAATCTTGAAGGCAACTATTTCTATGAAGTCTTGCCGTTGACTTTAGACCATTTATATACCAATGCCATTTTATTGAATAATACATCAATATCAAAAAATGCGATTAGACTTAGTACACTTAGAAGTCAGCAAGCCAAATTAAGGTTTAGTTATTATGATGTTTATAACTCATTTGGAGTGTCATCCAGACTTGCATTTCGAGAAAACTTTAATCCTATAATTCCAAAAATCAATATTTTCCCCACGTTTACAGAAAGTGTTTACCTATTGACTGATATGAGTAATAAAAGATATTCTTTAGATGTTTCCAGTGAAAAATTAATTTATGATCTTTCTTCTAAATTAAAACTCAATTACAAATTCAGCATATATGAATACAACAATTTTTTACAGAATTCCATTCTTCGCAATAATGAGCTAACCTCCCACTCTTTCAGTTTTGAATACATTAGTGCATTTAGAGGGATATTTAACTTCAATAACAATTTGAATTATACCCTGAACAGCACTAACAATGGCATAGGAGAAGTTTCAAACAGCTTTGTTATAAATGAAACGGGGTTTATTATCAAACCATCGCAAAGATGGTACACAAAATTAAATTTCGATATTTATATTCCAGATGCCACTAATCTCCAAGAAACCTTTACTATATCAAACCTTGAAATAAATTACACCCAAAAAAACAAAAAGATAGATTACTCATTAATAGCAAACAATATTACAGATGAAAATGTATTTCAGCGATTTTTTGTAAGTGACTTTAACATTTCATCCAATTCTCAAACCATTGTTCCATTCAATATTATCTTTAAAATTTCATTTCGGTTTTAAACCAAATCACTCCCCAATATTTTTTATAAAAAAGTATAATATGATGTATTAACTTATCGCATATTTTTAAAACTTCACAGTAGCCCCAACTAAAAAATTAATCGTTGCCTGCGGAAAAAACCCAGCGCCTTCCACTGTGGTTATTGTCCCTGGATTACTGAAATCATCATCGAACGTAAAAAAATACCCGTTGTTTACATATTCTACGTTGAAAATGTTATTTACCAAACCTTGAAAAACTATTTCACGTACAAAAGGAATTTTTTCCAAAGTATAATTTATGTTTAGATCATTCGTAAAAAAACTATCCAACCTGGAGAGCTCACTATCTAAATTACCCATAAACTGCTCACCCACAAACTTTGTTAGAAAGCTAACCTCCAAGTTATTAATTGGACTGTAGGCAATGATATTTCCAACTACAATCTCTGGTGAAAATGCTAAGTTTGTGCTTCCTAAGTTCACTAGCTCACCATCCCTGGAAAAAATAAAATCCTGATTTTTATTACTGCTCAATGCAAAATTTGGTGACACCGAAAGCTTGTCCAAAATGGCAATATTCGCATCTATTTCCACCCCCAAACGATAACTTTTTCCGCTTGTTTCGCGCAACGGTTGCCCAACATCGTCCAAAGCACCCGTTAAGACCAGCTGGTTTTGATAATTCATATAAAACAAATTACTGTTTACTGAAACTTTAGGGGATCCAAATCGCCATCCCAGTTCAAAATCGTCTAGGGTTTCGGCAGTGAAAATATCTTGTTCAAAATCACTACGGCGCGGCTCTCTATTGGCTCTTCCGTAAGAGGCATAAAACTGGTTGCCTTTATTTAATTGAAATGAAGCTCCCGCTTTGGGATTAAAAAAATTATACGTCATCGTGTCGTTCAGCTCAATCAAATCTGACGTAGTCCCCAAGGTTTCATATCCTACAAAACGCCCTTGTAAATCTCCAAATACGCTCCATTGCTTATTTATTCTGTACGTACCTTTTCCGAAGACAGTAAATTCACTCTTATCGCCGGTTCCAAAATAATACCGATCTCTAATTTCAGACCCTCCTGCAAACTGAGCCCAAATTACTTCTCCATAATGATCGCCGTTATACTGACTATAAAATAATCCTGTTGAAATATCAAACTCGGCGTCTTTGTAATTTACATTTGCATTCAACGCATAAAAGTCGTTATCTAACCAGCGACGACGAACTAAATCTGTAGTATTTATAGTTGTTTCACCTATTACAATGGGTTCAAAACCATACGTTTCAAAATCTTCATCTTCTTTGTATTGTTCAAAATACCCTCTACCATAGGTGTAATTTAAAGCAACATTACTACTCCAGTTGTTATTATAGCGTTGGTTCCAAAGTAACTGGTAATGATCCTGGGCATAATTATCTACTTCATTATCATAAAACTGAATGTTCCCATTCTGGTCTGTATACAATCCTGAAGGATTAAAAGTTCTATCTGTGGCAAGTGTCTCTGCATCTATCCCATTATAGGCTTGATAGGTTTCTTCCCGCCCTCCAAAAACAATTGCTTTTACTAACGTATTATCGTCCTTAAAAGCCCCTTGTAAAAAATACGATTGTAAGTCGCTTGAAGCACGATCTACATATCCATCGCTTTGGATGTTGGAAAGACGTCCAGATATTTCGAAATGATCGTTAAGCAATCCCGTACTAAATTTCACACTGTGTCTTCTAGTATTATAGGAACCAAAACTATTCGAAATTTCCCCATACGCTTTTTCAGATACGGCATCGGTGAGCATATTTAAACTAGCGCCAAAGGCTCCCGAACCATTGGTAGAGGTTCCAACTCCTCGCTGTAACTGTAAACTTTGCACCGAAGATGCAAAATCTGGCAGGTTTACAAAAAAGGTTCCCTGGCTTTCGGCGTCGTTAAAGGGAATTCCATTTAGGGTTACATTTATTCTGGAAGCATCACTCCCACGAACCCGAATGTAAGTATACCCTACCCCTGCTCCAGCATCACTCGTTGTAACTACTGAAGGTAAATAATTTAATAAAATTGGGATATCCTGGCCTAGGTTTCGTTTTGTTATTTCTTCGGCCGAAAGATTGGAATGTGTAATGGGCGAATCTGCCTTGACTCTAACCGACTGCACCAAAACTTCTTCTAAAGTTTCAATACTTGTGCTGTCTTGTTGTGTTTCTTGTGCAAAACTTGCCGTTGTGGCTAGTAATGCGATGGTAATTGTGCGTAACGTTTTCATTCGTAAAAATTTGGTTTACGAATAAAAGGGGCGTTATTCTTAGTTGTTAATAATTAAGTTGTGTCTGGTCGAGTGCAGCCGAGACGTTTAGATGGCTCGACAACTACATCCCGACCGCACTCGATGCGACTGGTATATTCCTAAACAGCATTACCTGTTCCAGGTTCTATGGGTATAATCTCAGCCAAGATAATTGTTGATTTTTGATTTTCGATTGTTGATTTTTGAACTATAAAAATTCTTAAATCATAAATCTCCGATCTGCAATCTGCAATCGTCCGAGCACCCCTTTGAGATGTGATGCAAAAGTAATAAAGGGTTTTTAATTTCATTCCATTTAAAGTAACGATTTTCTGTATCTTTACTTTAGATGAGCAAACCTATTAAAACTCGTTTTCCCCTGAAAATTATTGCAAGCTACCTAGTCCTGGCGACTTTGGCGGTAGTTGTTGTAGTGTTTCTTTTTTCAGAATTACGCACCTATTTAAATGCAGCTAATGATACTGACAGCAAGGAAGTTGTAAAGACAGGATCTCTTATTAATCTGGTATACGAAACCGATAGCTACTCACGTCTCGCTTTACTTTCGGAGGATGAAGAAGACTTCGTACGCTTCCAGATTCGGGTAGATTCGTTGTACCAAAGGATAGCCGATTTCAGAAAATCTACTCCTAAAGAATCTCAAAAGATACAGCTTGATAGCATTAAAAAATTGCTTATCTCCAAAAACAAGAACATTATTGCGCTTCGGGAGCTTTCTATGGAAATGAACGAGGACAAATCGCTTGACGATATTTTACGGGAGTTTAGCAATCTGGAAAACAACATGGGTAAATTCACCTTAGAAAATTACCTTAAGCCAAAATGGAGAAGCGAAAAAGAACGCAAGTCCTGGGAAAATATCATTAGAATGTCCAACAGGAATGAAGGTGTGGATACGATGAAGATTTCGGCAAAACTTATAGATTCCACCCTCGCCACAACGCGGTTTATTGTAGCCGAAGCAAAATATAATAGAAATAAAAACAGAGAAGAGTTAAAAATTCGGGAAGCAGAACTTATCACAAACGACCTTGTGATTTCAAAAAACTTACAGGAACTTATCACGGTTTTTGACCAGGAAATTTCGAAAAATTATTTGCGGGATAAGACCGAACAACAACGTTCTATTGAAAAAGCAAGCAGTGTTTTAAAGATTTCGGGGATTGTAGGACTGGTTGTGATTTTATTATTTTCATACATCATAATTTCCGACTTTTTCAGGGCAGAAAAACTTCGGAAAAAACTTAGGATAGCAAAAGAAACCACGGAAGATGTGTTAAAAAGCAGAGAACAGCTTATTGCCACGGTGAGTCACGATCTTAAAACACCGCTACATACTATTTCTGGGTATACCGAACTCTTTAGAAATACTCAACTTTCAGAAAAACAAGAATACTATACCAACCAAATTGCCAGCGGCTCCCTATTTATCACTCAGTTGGTGAATGACCTGTTGGATTTTTCAAAACTGGAAGCGGGTAAATTGAAGATTGACCATATTGCATTTCCGCTGGAAAATATACTGTTGGAATCTGGAAATGCCATAAAAGACAGGTATTCAGACAAGGCGGTAAAGCTCCATCTTGTTATAAATGAAAAGCTAAAAAACCGATACTTTAAAAGCGATCCGTTACGCATTAGGCAAATTGTATTAAACTTAGTGAGCAATGCCTTTAAGTTTACCGAAACGGGCAGTGTTTCTATTATTGCTGAAATTGTTACGGAAAAGAAGAAGCGTACACACGTAAAGATTACAGTAAAAGATACAGGCATTGGTATTTCTGCTGAAAAACAAGAACTCATTTTCAAAGAATTTACACAAGCTGAAGAAGATACATCTCGAAAATTTGGTGGTACTGGATTGGGATTAGCAATTTCAAAAAAACTAGCCGGTTTATTGGGTGGAAATATCTCAGTAGCTAGTGAATTAGGAAAAGGAAGTTCTTTTTCGGTTATGCTGCCTTTAGAAAACGTTGAAGAAACAGAAATAGCCGTAGTTCCAAAAACTATTTCCGAAACCACACGCCTAGCCAAGATGCAGCTTAAAGCTTTGGTCTTTGACGATGATCGTGCTATGCGTTCTTTACTTTCGGAAGTTTTGGAACAGGAGGGTATTATTTGCAATGCTTTTGAAAAGTTTTCAGATTTTGAAACCATCTCCGGAGCTGTAGATTACGATTTTGTGCTTACAGACATACAAATGCCGGAAACGGATGGCTTTCAAATTTTAAAACATTTTAAGAGTGGAAATCATTTAATGTATACAGACCAACCCGTTATTGCTATGACGGGAAATCAGCAACACAAAAGCGACTATTATTTTGAGCAGGGTTTCAGTGAGTTGCTTCATAAACCTTTTCACAAAGCAGATTTACTAAACGCGCTCTACACATTGTTTGACATTGGTGAAGAGGTTATAAAAGAGCCTATAACCGCTACAAAAAAGGAGGAAGCAATATATGATTTAAGCTTATTGAAATCTTTTATGAAAGATGAAAAAGGGCTGAAAGAAATTCTATCGGTTTTTTTAATTCAGACTAAAAAAGATATGATAGAACTGAAAGAAGCTGTTACTAAAAATGATCGCGACACGGTACGTGCTTTATCACACAGAAAACTCACCATGGCACGACAAATACAAGCAAGCAGCGTAGTGTCTTTGCTAGAAATATTGGAATTAATAAAGAATGAAGACTCTGAGTTAGAACGTCTTTTTGGTGCTTTAGAAGTAGAAATGTCCAAAATGACTGTTGCGTTACAAAGCGAAATTTCCTAAAGTTCTATGTTGTAATGATTCAACTTATTGTACAGCGTTTTCCGCGTAATGTTTAAGAGTCTTGCCGCCTTAGCTTTATTGTACTCGGTTTCTTTTAAAGCATTTATAATAAGCTGTTTTTCGTTTGTCTCTTTCGAAAAATCCTTTTTCGGAGTAGTTTCTGCCCCTATAATCACTTCTCTTGGAATAACATCTATGGTAATCTTTGAAGAATTGGTAAGCAAAACCGCACGTTTCAATACATTTTTTAACTCTCTTAAATTACCCGGCCAGGCATACTTTTTGAAAGCTGTTTCAACTTGCTTATCTAAGCCCTTAATATTTTTCCCCAAAGCTGTATTAGCTTGGTCCAGGAAAAATTCGGTAAAAAGAAAAAGATCTTCTTTTCGTTCTTTTAAAGCTGGAATGTGAACTGAAAATTCGTTTAAACGATGGTATAAATCTTCGCGAAAAGTTCCTTCTGCTACGCCTTTGGTTAAGTCTTCATTCGTGGCAGAAATAATACGCAGGTCTACTTCAATTTCGTTATTACTTCCTACAGGTTTTATACGTCTTTCTTGTAGCGCACGTAATAATTGTATTTGGTTTTCATACGAAAGATTTCCCACTTCATCTAGAAACAAAGTACCGCCATCTGCCGCTTGAAAGTGACCTATTTTATCGTTTACAGCACCAGTAAAGCTTCCTTTAATATGTCCAAAAAATTCACTTGCCGCAATCTCTTTTGGAATGGCACCACAATCTACAGGTATAAAAGGCTTGCCGCTTCTTTGGCTCATATCATGAATAGCCTTAGCAGCCACTTCCTTACCCGTTCCACTCTCTCCTTGTATAAGCACACACATATTGGTGGGGCCCACTAATTGTAAATATTCATTAAACTTTTTTGAAATTTCGCTAATTCCATTTACATAGGGAGCACCTAAGCGCTTCTTTTCGGCTGGCTGTCCGTTTTGAGTAAATATTTTTTCTCGTTCTTCAGCTACTTTTGGCACAGAAGTTTTAAGCACCATCAGCAATTCTTCGGGTCTAAACGGTTTGGAAATATAATCGATAGCTCCTTTTTTAATTGCATCTACAGCTGTAGTTACATCTGCATACCCCGTCATAATAAGAACTTTGGTACCTGGAGCGGTTTCTTTACAAAATTCTAAAATTTCAATTCCCGTGGTATCAGGCAGTTTAAGATCTGTTATCACAATTCCATAAGCTGTTTTCGACAAAAGCTTACGCCCATCTTCTCCATTGTGCGCTACGGCAACTACAAAATCGTTTCGCTCCAAAAATGAGGTTAGCATTGCTGCAAAGGCAACATCATCTTCAATTAATAATATCTGTTCTGTCATAAGAAATCAGGAAAATGTAAAAATAAAGAATATACAGGCACTAAAGGTTAATAATATCTAAATAGCTATACAAAACTATAAAAGAAGTTTGAAAAGTACTCAAAAAAAAAGGGTGCCCTATTTGGGCACCCATGCGAAGTATTGAATCTAAAAATACCTGCAGCTTACTGCTTTTAAATCTATCTATACCTTGCTGTTGACTTGCAGGTTAAGGCTATTGCCTTTTAAATAGAATTTTTGAATTCACCTTTTTCAGAGTTTTATAAGCGAAACAATGGTAGCACCCTCAAATATTTTTTGCTACAGCATTATTTTACTGAGTAAATTCAGACTCGTTCACTCCAACCCATTCTGAAACACTTTTTACAAAGTGGGGATTGTTTCAGGATTTGATGGTTAACAATAGCACAAATTAGTTTTAACCTTTATTAAAAAAATGATTATGCTGTCTTATTATAGTATACGTAAGGTTTGTTACAAGCTTACCAATGTATATTTCTAAACTACTTAATAGAAATTATCAAGCCAAAGTGGCTACGAATACCAATTAAAGTCTAAATGACTACATTTAAAGCCCTTGAGGTAGTTGCTTGTAATATCCAAAAAAATAAAAAGTGTTTCCTTGGGGGTACACTTGTATAATATTTATACACTTTATGTGTATATTTTAAAATTGTGGTGGTTTACGATTGGATTTCTTCAACGCTTTTTCTTTCTTATTCCGAAGTCGTTTTTCAGTAGCCGATCTTGAAGGCTTTGTTTTCTTTCTCTTTTTTGCAATTTTTTTATGATCTTCTAAAAGTTGAAGTAGCCGTTTTGTAACCAATGTTTTATTACGATGCTGGCTTCTGGTTTCACTGCATTGCAAAACAAGTATATTTTCTGAAGTAAGGCGTGAAGATAAACGTTGTAGCAAAAGCGATTTTTCGGTTTCTGAAAGTCCTAGCGAATTTTCTATATCAAAATACACTTCCACTTTGGAGGAGGTTTTATTAACATGTTGCCCGCCTGGTCCGCTACTTCTCACGGCCTTGTATTTTAATTCAGATAAAATAATAGAAGAATTCATTAGGCGTTTGGACGATGTTCTTTCTGCAATAAGTCGTTTACTGTTTTTACAGGATTAAATGTGTTTAGAGGCACTTCTATTAAAACAGTATTCCAGCGAGCCATAGCACCATTCCATAGACCTGGAAGCTCTAAAGCTTTGAGCGGTCTCCCAAACTGGGATTTGCTTGAAATAAAACCCGTATGAGGATCACAGAATTGTGTGAGATCAAATTTATTTCCTTTATAATTCTTTACTCCGCATACCAAATCTACTGGATTGAAATGTGTGGCTTCTTTTATAAGATTCATTTGGTGTATATCCTTGGTATTGATTTGAGCCATTTCAACAATCTGAAGGCTCGTCTGCCCATGTACCTGCTTTACCCAAAATGGACCACCCCCTGGAGCTCCTGTGTTTTTTACCATTCCGCAAACACGTATGGGTCGGTTTAACACTAAAAATAATCTTTCCCGATCCTGTGGAATATCTTTTATATTCAGTTCGTTCCAGAGAAAAGATTTAATTTCAGAAACAGTTTCTTCAGTAGCTTGTTTGTTCTTTAATAGTTCCAAATAATGAAATACCTTTTCCTGTATAGAGAGTAGTTTGCCCGCAAGCATTTTTTTGTGCTCAGCAATTATTTCAGTATACTCTTGTGCGGTAACGTTGTCAATATTTTTAATGAATACAATGTCTGCATCTATCTCATTCAAGTTTTCAAGCAATGCTCCGTGACCAGAGGGCCTAAAGACTATTTCATTATTTTCGTCTCTAAAAGGCTTATTATCTGGAGTTACAGCAAGTGTATTGGTTTCAGGTTTCTGAAATGAATAGGAAATATTAAATTCGGTTTTAGTCTTTTTTGAAACACGCTTTTTAACGGTTTCAAATTGATGCTTAAAATGTGGCACGTGTGCTTCTGAAAAAGTAAAATGAAGGTATGCATCATTTTTGCTTGTTGCGTAAAGTGCACTTTCATACAATTGCTCTTCAAACGCAGTGGTGGAATATTTTGCGTATTTATGAAAAGGAATAAGCCCTTTGGGTAACTTGGCAAAATTAAGTCCTTTTTCTTCCAACATGCTTTTTACAAAAAACTGAAGCCTTGCACCCTTCCTGTTTTGCTTGTACTCGGGATAATTTTCTCGTATTTTCTTTCTCACTTCATTTACAAAAGCAAAGTCCTTTAACGATTTTGAAAATAATTCCAGTTGTTTAAAATTTCCTTTTTTTACATACCTATTGAAAGTTTCTTCTTCCGGGTTAAAATTCTCTAAAAACTCGAATAAGAACTGAAACATACGTGTTGCAGCTCCCGACGCCGGCACAAACTTTACAATGGTTTTCTGTGTTTTTAAATTTTCATATAAGGAAATAAGCGCCCGCTTACTTTTTTCTGAGATTTGCTCAATACCATTCCCTACAGAAGCTGCAGTCACAATTGTTGAAGGAGGGATTCCCTTTGCAAAAGTTTCTAATTGTGACACAACCTGCTTTGTGGTAAGGCCACTTTTTTCAATTTGCTGTACGTCCTTTTTCGTTAGCATGTAATATTATAATATCTTTTGTTGTAGTATTTTATAAGCACTACTCAAGCGTTCTTCCTGAGATCCTGAAAGAATCGAATATGGAATATTCCTACTTATAAGTGCCGTTTCAAAACTACGAAATAAGCCAGACCTATCATTGGGTCGGTCACGTAAATCATCTGGAAACCAAGGCACGTCTATATTTGTCAAAAAATAAAAATCATAGTGCTGATTTTCAACTGCTTCCTTTATTTCAGAAGGACACCAACCGTTGTAATAGTACTCACAATATACTTGTAATTCCAATAAATTGGTATCACAAAACAGGATGTTGTTCGCTTTTTTCGTTACTTCATTTTCTGAACTGATTTGTCCTTCAGCAATTGGCAAGAGATCTTCTTTTGAAATTCTTTCAGCTTTGTGGTCCCATTTTTCCTGCAAATAGGTGCGCATGTATTCTGGAATCCATTCGGTTTTAAAATGTGTGGCTAGTTGTTTTGCTAAAGTTGTTTTCCCTGTAGATTCTGGTCCAAAAAGAACGATTTTTAAGCAATTACTTTGTTGCTGTACAAGTGTTTTTTCCATGCTATATATCCCATAATAGATATGGCTATAAAGATAAGGTATAGCAAACTGCTTACCGTGTAGCCTTTAATAAAATACAACGGCACGCTAATACTATTACCTATTAATAAATACAACCAGTTTTCTACTTTACGTTTTGCCAGCATCCACATCCCACCAAAAAAGACTGCAGTAGTAATCGTGTCCACATAAGCTGTCCAACTCGTCCACTTATCGAAAACCGAATACACAATAAAAACGCCAACGAGAGATGCCAAGCCAATACTTACTGCTATACCGTGTTCCCTTGTTGAAGCTTTTGTGATAGGCGTATATGTATCTGGCGACACCTTTCGGGTCCAGATATACCAACCGTACACACTCATTATAAAATAATATCCCTGAATAATTAAATCTCCTAGTAATTCCCATTGCCAAAGTAAATACACGAAGAGTACTGTACTAATAATTCCTGTAGGATACACCCAAATACTATTACGCCAGGAAAATAAGGCAGAAGCTAAACCAAACAAAACGGCCATAGCCTCTAATACTATTTGCTGGGTTTCATATTCGGCATATTGACTAAAAAGGAAATCAAAAATGGGGTTCATAGTCGCTACGGTCAGATTTTACTATTTTCATATAAAGCAAACCTTTGTCAATGGCTTCTAACGCTGTTTTCATTTCTTTTTGAAGAACATTCATAACAACATCATACTCTCCAAAAACCTGGGTGCTCAGCGGATTTTCAAGTACTGTAAGTCCCGATGCTCGTAGTTTTTTAATAAAGTGTATGATCGCAGGTTCAAAGTTGTCTTGAAGGGGAGTAAGTGTGAGCTCTACAGAAATATTCATTGTATTAAAATTTAGGGATGTTTATGGAGATCTCGACTGCGCTCGACCAGACCTATTCCAACATTCAAAGATACACTTCGATACAATTTTGCAATACTAATTCGTCTTATTTAATAAACATTTTTAACACAAAATCACTCAGTGACCTTAGTAGTATCTACTAAATTAAAATTTTTCTAAGGAGAAAGTAAAAAAATTTGAGATTTATACTTTCGTACTTCTTCCCTCGAATTGTGTTCCCATCACTACCATATTGGCTCCTGCTTTATAAGCGGTTTGCTTTTGAGCTTCGGTTCTAATACCACCACCAACGATTAAAGGGATGTTGATTTCGTTTTTTACGGCAGTAATGATTTTTGCTGAAACTGGAATTTTTGCACCACTGCCAGCTTCCAGATAAATTAATTTCATTCCTAATAATTCGCCTGCTTTTGCTGTGTCTACAATAGCCTGGATATTTTGCTGAGACATAGGTTCGGTTCCTGTAACTCTAGCTACGGCAGACTCATTTCCGCCATCTATCAATACATATCCGGTTGAGAGTATAGCCAGTCCAGATCCTCTTAGTTTTGGAATTGCCTGTATGTGCTGACCTATTAAATATTCGGGATTGTTTCCAGAAAGTAAACTCAAAAACAAAAGTCCATCTGCCTTGCCGGTTATTTGAGAAACATCTCCAGGGAAAAGAAGAATGGGCTTTTGGGTTTGAAATTTTAAAGCGGCGACAACGGCTTCCGTTGCGCCGTTTACGACGGTACTTCCGCCAACAAATATATGGGTTGTTTCTTGTGGAATCTGTTTTAGAAATCCTAAAATTGTTGCGGTATTGAACTTATCGGGATCTATAAGAATAGACAGAAGCTTCCTGTTTTCCTGCCTAGCTTCAAGAAATTCTTGATACATCGTTGTGGTATCTTGTTTAATCATTTTCAATATAACCGTTAAGAAAATTCACTGCCATATCTAAAAACCTACAACCCATTCCCTACTGCCTTTAATGCGTACGCACAGGTAAATTCATCAAACTCCAGAAACCAAACCTTGTAATTTTCTTCAGCATCTTGAAAGCTCACGTTGGCGGTTGTTCTTAAATCGTCTAGCCTAAAGTCTTCCACATAAATATGCTGTAAAAAACTTACGCCAGGCGTTGCAAAACTTTTATACAAACTTTCTTTAGCACCCCAAACCATGGTTAACTTTCTCATAATAGCATCGTCATTTGCCAGCGTTCGGTATTCCTCAATAGGCGTAAATTTATGAGCTATTTTTAAGATTTTAGAACGTTGTTTTTCAATATCAATTCCAACTTCGGCATCGCTGCTCACAATAATAGCCGAAAAGATAAACGAATGTGTAATAGAAATATGTTTGCCGTCTTGCAAATGAGGTTTTCCATTTTCGTCATAAAACAAATCATGGTCTGTGTATCCTTCCGCAGCCAATAAATGGCGCACGCTCATAAATCCGCGACGGTGTAGGTCGCTTTTCATATTTGCAACCCTATCTGCGCAATTTTTTGTGAGGGAGATACCAGTGGCTAGTTCTTCAAAAGACTCTTCAATCTTCCAAATCAGCACCTTAGCTCCATTCGCTACTGTTATAGTTTTGTAAAGTGGCATTATTTCTCGTGAATATTATGTACTTTTGCAGTCCGAAAATTGAACGGGAAAAAGAAAACTTATTAATTCAAATATAATAATATGTCTACTAACACAGTGCCTTACACGGCGTATAAAGTAAAAGATATTTCATTGGCGGCCTGGGGTCGTAAAGAAATTGAACTCGCTGAAGCAGAAATGCCTGGTTTAATGTCTTTGCGCGAAGAGTACAAAAATGAGCAACCCCTTAAAGGAGCACGTATTGCAGGATGTTTGCATATGACCATCCAAACGGCTGTTTTAATTGAAACCTTGATTTCATTAGGCGCCGAAGTTACCTGGAGTTCTTGTAATATTTTCTCTACACAAGATCAAGCTGCCGCTGCTATTGCTGCTGCAGATATTCCAGTATACGCCTGGAAGGGAATGAATGAAGAAGAATTTGACTGGTGTATCGAACAAACCTTATTTTTTGGGGAAGATCGCAAGCCATTAAATATGATTTTGGACGATGGTGGTGATCTTACCAATATGGTGTTAGACCGTTACCCAGAATTGGTAGAGGGTATTAAAGGCCTTTCTGAAGAAACTACCACAGGAGTGCACCGTTTATACGAGCGTATGAACAAAGGCACCTTACCAATGCCAGCCATTAATGTAAACGATAGTGTTACCAAAAGTAAATTTGACAACAAATACGGTTGTAAAGAAAGTGCTGTAGATGCTGTAAGACGTGCTACCGATATTATGTTGGCAGGGAAACGTGTTGTTGTTTGTGGCTATGGTGACGTAGGAAAAGGTACTGCTGCTTCTTTTAAAGGGGCTGGAAGTATTGTAACCGTTACTGAAATTGATCCAATTTGTGCGCTACAAGCTGCCATGGACGGTTTTGAAGTAAAGAAACTAGAAACCGTTGTGGGTAATGCAGACATTATTATTACCACTACCGGAAATAAAGACATCGTTCGCGGAGAGCATTTTGAAGCAATGAAAGACAAAGTTATTGTATGTAACATTGGTCACTTCGATAATGAAATTGACGTTGCTTGGTTAAAAACAAACGCAACTAAAGACGAAATAAAGCCACAAGTAGACAAATACGACCTTAACGGAAAGCACATCATTTTGCTTGCTGAAGGACGTTTAGTAAACCTTGGTTGCGCAACAGGTCACCCAAGTTTTGTGATGAGTAACTCATTTACAAACCAGACTTTGGCGCAAATCGAGCTTTGGAAAAACAGTGGTTCTTACGAGAATAAAGTATATATGCTTCCAAAAGTACTTGACGAAAAAGTAGCAAAATTACACCTTGAGAAAATTGGTGTGGAGCTTACTGAGTTAAAGAAATACCAGGCAGATTATATTGGTGTGGAAGTAGAAGGACCTTATAAGCCTGAGTACTACCGATACTAGTCTTCGACTCCGCTCAGTATGCGGATTTTGAGAATTATTAATAGTAAACCCTTGCAGCAATGTGAGGGTTTTTTATTTAGAAGGCTTACTCTTTAAATACACTTCAATATAATGAACCGTATTTAAATACTCGGTCCGCATGTGGTCTGCATATGCTAGCACTTTTGGATGGTTTTGGTATTCTGGTTTTAATGCATCTAATAGAGCTTCGTCCGTAATGGTAAGTGCGATAAACCATTTTCCAACACGGGTTTCGTGGGCACTTTCTAATACAGGACCTAATCCTTTTTCTTCTAGTCCGGCATCTATAGCCATGGGGATTAGGTTTACCGTTTTTGTACTTCGTTCTACTTCGTAAAAGGTGAGGTAATAGGTTTGAGCATCAATTATAATTGGGATGTTTCCGGTGGCATCATCATACAGAATCTGAAACTTCGCATTCATATACCTAAAAAACTCATTAGCATCTTTTGGATCTTCAAAAGCATATACATAGTTATTCGGTAATTGTTTTTTGAGTTTTTTCGGCGGAAAGATCTTCCCTCCTTCAAAATTAGGAGCGATTTGTAAAGGAATGCACGAAACGAAAAATAAAGCGACTAAGACTACGGAAAGATATTTCATAGAAGGTAAGATGGTTGTTTAGAGAAAGCAACCTCAATAAGTATTCCGAAGTACATGGCACCGAAATTGCATTCTAAAATATTAAAGTTGAAGTTACGTTATTTTACTATGAGTTTCCGAAAACTAAAACCACTATTTTTCTTAGTATCCTTCTTGCTTTCAGTAGGCATTACCACACCTATGACGGCACAGGGAAAAACTATTATTGGCAAACGCGCTACGCACAAAAAATCTCACAATACAAGGAATAAACCGAAAGCGCAACCTCAAAAAGCAAACACTAAAAACTTAGCCGAACAAATCACCCGTGGAAAAACCACCGATGCCGAAAAAGCAAAAAGTATTTTCACCTGGATCGCCACCACCATTGAATACGACAACGAGTTGCGACTAAATCGAAAGCTCCAAAAAGAAATTTACACCTCCGAAGCCAATGTCATCACCCAGGCGTTGCGGAGAAAGAAAGCGCTCTGTGGTGGGTATGCTTTTTTATTCCAACAACTCTGCGAAGATGTAGGCGTTAAAGCTGAAATTATCCACGGTTTTACCGTACAGGGAACCGAGAAAAAAAACACTTCAGGAACACCAGAACACACATGGAATGCTGTTTTCCTAGACGGGCAATGGCAATTGCTAGATATTACCTGGGCTGTAAGTCACGGTAGTCTAAAGAATCCGCAATGGTTTTGGTATCACACAAAACCTTCCGATTTTATAAAGACGCATCTGCCGCAGAATAAAAAATGGCGACTTACACAGGCTAGTTACGTCACCAAATAAAAACCTCAACCGATTGCTCGATTGAGGTTTTTAAAATTGTAAAAGAATAACGACTATGCTTCTGCGCTTGTCACGATAGAAACGTAAGATTTGTTATCTCTTTTCTTGGTAAATTTTACAACACCGTCTACTCTTGCGTGTAATGTATAATCTTTTCCAGCGTATACATTATCTGCAGGATGGTGCTCCATACCACGTTGTCTTATGATGATGTTCCCGGCTATAGCAGCTTGCCCACCAAAAATCTTTACACCTAAGCGTTTCGATTCTGATTCTCTACCGTTTTTAGAACTACCAACTCCTTTTTTATGAGCCATGGTTTTATATTTTAAAAATTAATATTTATTTTTTTAGCAATTCTTTAGCTTGCTTTACCCATTCTTCAGATTCAATCTTCTCGCGAGTAATACCATCGATAGCAGAAAGTTCTTCTCTATCGGCAGCTTTTAACTTACTAATTTGCTCGTAGGTATAAATACCTACTTCATTAAGTCTTTTCTCGTAAGCGGGTCCAATACCGTTGATCAATTTAAGATCTTGAGCGTCTGCTTTTGTAGCCGTCCCAATGCTATGAAGTACTTTATCGATATTCATTTCGATATTACTTTCTTCTGCACGGTGTTCAGCACGAGTAACTAAGTTTTCACTTACCTCAACCTCTTTGGTTTTAGGAGCTGCCTTTTTTGCTGGAGCCTTAGCTTCAGCTTTAGGAGCTTCTTTTTTAGCTTCAGCTTTAGGAGCTGCTGCTTTTGGTTCAGCTTTTTTAGGAGCTGCTTTTTTCTTAGGCGTTGAATCCTTAGCTTTTTTAGCTCCAGAACCTACGATGCTTTCAATAACGATTTCAGAAAGATACTGTCTGTGACCGTTCTTTACCTGATACCCTTTTCTTCTTTTCTTCTTGAAAACAATAACTTTGTCACCTTTAAGGTGTCTTAAGACTTTAGCTCCAATAAGAGCGCCGTCTATAGCCGGGGCGCCAATGGTAATGTTGTCTCCGTCGCCTACTAAAAGAACACTGTCAAACTCGACTTTGTCTCCTTCTTCATTGGCTAAACGGTTTACAAAAACCTTTTGGTCTTTCGCAACTTTAAATTGCTGCCCTGCTATCTCTACAATTGCGTACATAGCGTAACGTTTAGATGTTTATTAAAAATTAAAAACCCGCTTCTCTTCAAAGCGGGTGCAAATATAATTTTAAATTCTTAATCTACAAAGGGTTTACGTTCTATTTTATTGGCTGATTTCGGTTTCCATCTGGAGTGTTCCAGGAATCTTTAAGCAACTGCATAAATGCTAGCGTAAGCACTAGTGAAGTGGACACTCCCATTAACACCATAGAAATTAATATGATAAAAGTCCCACTTTCGTATTCCAAACTCCAGGTATCCAAGATGTTTCTAGCAAATTCTGTGTCTATTTGATACATATTTAATGCCATGAACGCAGTAAATATAAGGGTAGCAATGGCGCCACTCATAAAACCAACCTGAAAGCCTTTTTGGTATTTAAATTTAGTTTTATTCTCTTTAGATTTTTTTAAAGCCATTAAAATTCCTGCCCCGTATATCACTCCGTTTGCCGCGCTTAAAACTGGATATTTATGCAATCCTAACACTTTGGTGATTACAAAGTAAAGAATAAGCCCAATGGCAATTAACACTCCGTATTTTATATAGATTTTAGACATGTGGTTGGTTTTACTGAAGTATAAATTTCGGGAAAAATCTAAAACTAACCTATTCTTTAACGCAATCTTATCGGTTTACCTTCTTTTTATTACCTAAATAAACACCAAATAATATAACAGCTGCAGCTACTAATTGCCATATGCTGAAGGACTCTCCGTCTACCACACCCCACAATACCGCAACTATAGGCATAATGTATGTAACAGATGAAGCAAAGACCGGACTGGCAATTTGCACCAATTTATTAAAAAGTACTTTAGCAATGGCAGTTCCAAAAAGCGATAGTATGGCAACATATATAAATGCTACTTGCATTTCAGAAGAAGAAAAAATAGTTTCAAAAAAACCTGTTACATACAAAACAAGTAATGCAGGAAAAAAAATGAATAAAAAATTTCCTGTGGTCACAGCTAAGGCACTAATATCACTCAAGTATTTTTTGATAATGTTTACATTAAGTGAATACCCAATAGTAGCTGCAATAATCAACAAACTATACCAATAATTTTGATTTGGGTTAAATTCTGCGCCAGCTAGTATTAGAAGGATTGTTCCCGCCAAACCAATAAAAACACCCACTATTTGTCTTCGAGAACTTAGTATACCAAAAAGCGTTGTACCCACAATCACCGTATTTAATGGTACAATGCTATTTAAAATAGAGGCTACTGCGCTGTCAATTTCGTTTTGTGCCATGGCAAATAGAAACGGCGGAAAGAAAGAGGAAATAAATCCTGAAATAGCTATCCATTTCCAATGACGCTTCTGGATTTGTTTCAGACTTTTAAAGCCAACTGAAAAAAGAAAAATAGACGTAAGCACAATACGGGCCGACCCCAATTGATAGTCTGTCAAACCTACCAATCCTTTTTTTATGAGTATGAAAGAACTTCCCCATATAAGGGAAAGAATTGCAAGATAAAACCACTTTTTGTTAGTGTTGCCCATTGCTAATTTGAAAGGGCAAAGTTGAGGAATTTATTTTATTTGAAACACCATTATAACTCTAAGTTATTACGCAGAGTTTCGCACAGGAAAAGAGGAAATTCACGAAGGTATTTAGCAGGCAATTTGAAGCCTACTCCTCCCAAGAAATAGACTCCATAATATGGCGGATGTCATTACGAAGGTACATTACTGCTGGATACAAAGAATCGTAGTTAGGCTTAGCGTTAAAATAAAGCGAACCTTGCACAAAATGTTGGATACTATCTGTTACGTAAAATTGAGATTGTGTAGCGGCGTTTCCATCTATGGCATAAAACATTCCGTATACCTTATTGACACTATCCATTCTGGGTTGTTCAAAAATGGCTTGCGCTTTTTTATCGTGGTTATACGTAAGTTTTTGTGCATCGTACAGCAGAGAGTCTATACTTTTACCTTGAACAGGTTGGTAAGTTACATACAAAGTAGCATTCAATCTTGGATACTCTATGTTTACGGCACAATTGGCTTTTACGTGTACTGTTGCCATTTCATTTTTTTCAAAACTAAAAGGACATTTAATCTTAGCTAGCGTATAGGAGGGTTCTGGATATTCCAACCGCAATTTGGATGCCGGTTTTACTGTAGTAGCATCTTCACAGGAAGCAAAAAAAATAATTAGACAAATAAATAGTAGCGCGCGCATGTTACGGAGAAATTGAAAGTTTAATTTGTTTGATTCTTTTATTATCAAACGCTTCAATAGTAAACGCATATTGATGAAAGTTTAGTACTTCGCTCTGTTTTGGAAAGCCTTTTGAAACTTCCAGTAAAAACCCAGCAAGTGTTTCAGAATCTCCCTTGGCATTTTCAAAAATTTCTGGATTTTCTAGCTTTATTACTTTATAGAAATCTTTCATGGGTGTTTTGCCTTCAAAAACAAAGGTATTGTCGTCCAGTTTTGAGAAAATTAAATCTTCATCGTCAAACTCGTCACTAATTTCACCTACAATTTCTTCAATAATATCTTCAAGGGAAATTAAACCGCTGGTACCACCATACTCGTCTACAACTATAGCGAGGTGCATCTTCATTTCTTTAAACTCGTTAAGCAAATCGTCCAGTTTTTTATTTTCGGGAACAAAATAGGCTTCACGCACCAAACTAGGCCAATCCAACGTCTTGCGTTCAATAAAAGGCATTAAATCCTTCACATATAGAATGCCTGTAATAGTATCTATATTGTCTTTGTATACAGGAATACGGGAATAGCCATGAGAGATAATCTCTGGCATAATTTCCTTGTAGGGCGTACTTTCGTTTAAAGCAAAGATATCCATACGGGGTTTCATCACTTGCTTGGTATCTGTATTTCCAAAGGTCACAATACCTCGTAATATCTTTTGCTCTTCTTTGGTGGTGTCTCTTGCGTCTGTAAGCTCCAGAGCCTGGGAGAGCTGGTCTACACTCAGGTTTGATTTCTGTTTGCCAAATTTATCTTCAATATACAAGGTAACAGCTCTCATGGGCAAGCTAATGGGTGAGAAAAATTTGTCCAACACATTCAGCGGGTACGCCATTAATAATGAAAATGAAACTTTATTTCTACTTGCATATATCTTGGGAAGAATTTCACCAAACAACAAAATAAGAAAGGTCACCAAAACCACATCCAAAATAAAGCGAATATTTATCCCAAAATAATCTGTACTAACCCTGTTAAAAAAAGTATCGCTTAATGACGCAAACAGCAATACAATAGCAATATTTATAAGGTTATTCGCTACTAAAATAGTTGCTAGTAATTTTTTGGGACGCGCCAACAATCGCTCTACAATCGCTAATTTTTTGTTAGGGTTTTTCTCGTCTCCAGATTCAAAATTGTTTGGAGTTAGGGAGAAAAAGGCTACTTCGGCACCAGAAATAAGGGCAGAACAAAGCAATAAAACTATCAAAATAACCAAGCTGGAAACTTCGGTATAGGTTATAAGGGAAATAAATAAACTCGGGGGTTCAGGATCCAAAGGTGTGGTTTTATTTAAACTTAAAACGGAAGATCGTCATTGTCTTCGGTATTGGGTTGTTGTACGTGTTGCTGTTGTGCTGGAGTCTGCGAAGATTGCTGCTGGTTTGACGTAGTATCCTGTGGCATCCCACTGCCATCACTCTTTGGGGTAAGGAAGGTGAAATCTGTGCATTGAATCTCGGTACTGTACCGATCCATGCCTTTATCGTCTTGCCATTTGCGGGTCTTTAAACGACCTTCAATATATACTTTATCTCCTTTTTTAAGGTACTTTTCACAAATTTCGGCTCCTTTGTTGCGCACTACTATATTGTGCCACTCCGTATTATTTACACGTTCGCCGGTAGTTCGGTTTGTATAGGTTTCATTCGTTGCTAACGGAAAACGCCCAAGGCTTCCACCGCCTTCAAAATAATGCATTTTTACTTCGTCTCCTGTATGGCCAATTAGCATGACCTTGTTTAATGTTCCGCTCATAATAAAATATAATCTACAAAGGTATATTTTGAAATTTAAATATAATCATTTTTAAGATTTTATAGTTTATTGTTTTTCCAATTCTATCGTCCTGAACAAAAAGCGCTTATTGCTCTTTATCTGAAAGACTAAAGTTCTCTAAAAAATTAGCCACCAACACTGGCACGGGAAATTTTTCTATTTCAGAAATTGCGACGCCTTTATCCTTTAATTCTCCGGTTTCAACAATCCAAAAAGTAGTAAACAAGTGCTGGTGTGACAGTTTATGCACAACGGGTGTATCATTATATTTTGAAACGTTCTTTTTGGGTATCGTTCCAGTAAACTTTTTAAAGTCATCATTTGCAAATAGATATTCTTCGGAAATTTCTGCGGTAGTTTCCAGTAAGGGGAACTGATACAAATTTTGCCAAATCCCTTTCCCTTTTCGTTGTTCCAAGAGTATTTTTTTATCGTCTGAAATAACTACCAAATAATTAAAGTAGCGTTTTTTCACTTTCAACTTTTTCAGCTTTACGGGTAATTCAGCAACTAGTTTATTTTTAAATGCTTCGCAACGATCATTAAAAATACACGATTCGCACACAGGGTTCTGCGGCACACAATATCTTGCGCCAAATTCCATAATAGCCTGATTATAGGTTCCAGGCTGTGAGGCGTCTAATAGTTCTTGTGCCAATTTTTTAAAATACTTAATTCCTTCGGTACTATTTATAGGTACGCTCACTTTAAAAACACGTGATAGTACTCGGTATACATTACCATCTACCACAGCGGCTGCTTCATCAAAACAAATAGAGGCAATGGCACTTGCCGTGTAATCTCCTATACCTTTTAGTTTTTTCAGGTCGGTGTAGTTATCTGGGAAGGCTCCGTTTAGTTCATTTGCCACTATTTTTGACGTAAAAAGTAAATTACGAGCTCTGGAATAATACCCCAATCCTTGCCAATGCTTTAAAACGGCTTCTTCAGGAGCTTTAGCCAAATCCTGTACGGTGGGGTAGGCAGCAACAAACTTAGTATAATAAGGCAATCCTTGTACAACGCGTGTTTGTTGTAGTATAATTTCAGAAAGCCAAACTTTATATGGATCGTTAGTTTGCCTCCAAGGCAGGGCGCGCATGTTCTGTAAATACCACGCTATGAGTTTCTTAGAAAAGAAGGATTTATTTTTCGTCATTTCACGAAAGTACTCGTTATCTGTTTAAAGTTTAACAGTTTATGAAGTTAGTTTTACAAATTAAATTATGTATATTTGCCACCTCGAAAAATAAACCTAAATACCCAATTTAAAACTTATATTATAATGACGAAAGCAGATTTAGTAGCAAAAATTTCAGAAAAGCTAGGAATGGAAAAAGGAGATGTTCAAGCTACTGTAGAGAGTTTCATGAGTGAAGTTAAAAATTCACTAGAAGGTGGTGATAATGTTTACCTTCGTGGTTTTGGAAGTTTCATCATTAAAACAAGAGCCGAAAAAACTGGTAGAAATATTTCAAAAAACACTACCATTAAAATACCTGCACACAACATTCCTGCATTTAAGCCAGCTAAGGTTTTTGTAGAAGGTGTAAAAACTAATGTTGAAGTAAAATAATAACCCGTTCCTCTTTTGAGGGGCACATAAAAAACACAAGCATATGCCAAGTGGTAAAAAAAGAAAAAGACATAAGGTAGCGACGCACAAGCGTAAGAAAAGAAGACGCGCGAATCGCCATAAGAAAAAGTAGTTTTTTTAACTACTTTTTTCTTTTAAGAAAAAAACAAAAAAGTTCTTTGAAAATGAAACATAACTGCACCACACCTTAGTATAGTTATGTTTCGACGGGTAGTTCCTTATAATGGAACATTAAATCCTGTGATAAATTATTGTTTAATCCATCCGCCTTAGGCGGACTAAAATCAAAAATCGTGAGCTACGAATTATTTATTAGATCCAGTTCACAAGAAGTTGATTTTGCCCTTTTAAAAGATGGAAAACTACTCGAGTTACACAAGGAAGAGGAAAACAACAAGTTCTCTGTTGGCGATGTGTTTATTGCCAAGATACGGAAAACTGTTCCTGGGCTCAATGCAGCATTTGTAAATGTAGGCTATGAAAAAGATGGCTTTTTGCATTACCATGACCTAGGACCCAAAGTACTCTCTTTGCTGAAATTTGTAAAACGTGTAAGCACAGGTAAACTTAAAGATTATACTTTAAAGGATTTCCCATTTGAAAAAGAGATTGACAAAAATGGAGGCATTAATAACGCCCTCAAAAACAATCAATCTACCCTGGTACAGGTTGTAAAAGAACCCATATCCACTAAAGGACCACGCATAAGTAGCGAGCTTTCCATAGCTGGCCGTTATATTGTATTGGTTCCGTTTTCAGACCGTATTTCTGTTTCTCAAAAAATAGAAAGTCGTGAAGAAAAAGAAAGGCTAAAACGCTTAATCATGAGCATACGCCCTAAAGGATTTGGAGTGATTATACGAACCGTAGCAGAGGGCAAAAAAGTAGCAGAACTGGATAGAGATTTACAAAATCTCGTGGATCGCTGGACAGCGATGTGCAAAAAGCTACAAGGGGCGCACCACCCTAGCAAGGTGCTAAGTGAATTAAATAGAGGCGCATCTATTATAAGAGATGTGTTTAACGACAGTTTCAGCAATATATATATTGACGATGAAACCCTTTATTTACAGATCAAAGATTATGTGCAAGAAATTGCACCCGAGAAAGATAATATCGTAAAACTATACGACTCCAAAGTACCTATGTACGAGAAGTTTGGTATAGAAAGACAGATTAAAACCTCTTTCGGAAAAACTGTTTCTAGCAGCCGGGGTACTTATTTAGTGATAGAGCACACAGAAGCCATGCACGTAATAGACGTGAACAGTGGTAACCGAAGCAATAAAAGCACTAGCCAGGAAGGCACCGCACTAGAAGTAAATATGATTGCCGCTACCGAGGTAGCAAGACAATTACGCCTACGGGACATGGGCGGGATTATTGTGATAGACTTTATCGATATGGGTAAAGCCGAAAACAGAAAAAAACTCTATAACCACCTTCGTGATGAAATGAAGGAAGATAGAGCAAAACACAAAATCTTACCACCCAGTAAATTTGGGCTCATACAAATAACCCGCCAAAGGGTACGACCGGAAATGAATATTAAAACGCGTGAAGACGCACCCGGAAGTGAAGTTGGCGAGATTGAAGCCCCAATAAACGTAGTAAACAGAATTACCGAGGATCTGAAAAGAATCCTTAAAAAAGACTATAAAAAGATAACCTTAAACACACATCCTTTTATAGCAGCCTTTCTAGTGAAAGGTTTTCCATCTATGCGAACCAAATGGTTCATGGAGCATAAAAAATGGATAAAAGTCCAACCAAGAGATGCTTACACGTATCTTGAATATCATTTTTATGACAAAAATGGTGAAGAGATAAAATAGTTTTAAAAACCCCTTTCGATTTTTCGTTAGGGGTTTTTTGTTTTAATCCACGACTGAAGAGATTCACAGCCCAAGACTAAAATACATTCTATTCTTACGCCTTTCAGTATGCAAAATAAAGGGTTCCCGAAATAAAATCAGGAATAGCTTTTCTTCTAACTTTTATTTTTGGGGCGTTACCCTCTTCCTCCGCCTGTGGCGGATAAAAAGGGTCGGGCTTTCGGCAGTCGCTTTGCCAATGGCAATTTCAATTAAACTATTAATATAGTTCGGCAAGAGCTCCAACAAAGCCTCAATCCCTAACGCAAATAAAAACAAAAACTAAGTAGTCATTTCGAGGAAGGCACGACCGAGAAATCACACATACTTTTCTTACACAACATGAATTATAGCTTGCATTTAGCTACGAATGCGATTTCTCTTATCGTCGAAATGACTAACTTTATCAAACAATGCAAACCCACAAAACATATACCATCGAAGAAGCGAAACGCCGTTTAGAGCGCTATTGCGCTTACCAGGAGCGTTGCCATAAAGAAGTACAGAAAAAACTGCGGGAACTACGCATGATTCCAGATGCCATAGATCTTGTTATCCACCACTTACTACAACACAATTTTCTCAATGAAACCCGCTTTGCACAAGCCTTTGCCAGAGGAAAATTCCGAACCAAAAAATGGGGGCGACAGCGCATTGTGCGCGAATTAAAATTTCGGGATATTTCAAAATACAATATCACCTTAGCATTAAAGGAAATCTCAGAAAGTGACTACCAAAAAACCTTCCACGAACTCGCCGAAAAAAGATTGCGACAGTTGGAGAACGAAACCAACCTTCAGAAGAAAAAGAAAAAATTGGCAGATTACCTGTTGTATCGTGGGTGGGAATCTAGTTTGGTTTGGGAAAGAGTTCGGGAGGTCGTAAATATTGACATATAACACATACTTAACTCATTACCAGTAACTTTAAAAGTTATAAAAACACCATTTACTACGTATTTAATTTTTTGTTCCGTTTATTTTTTATAGTTTTACAAAGACTCCCCGTTACAAAAGTTTGCATTTGGCCATGTGCACTACGCCATAATTCTTTTGTTTTAACTTTTATATCGTATGAAAAATTATAAAAACATTTTACCATTTGTTGTTTTCGTTTTATTCACTTTTACGAGTTGCCAGAATGAAGAAATACAAAGTCCAGATTTAAATTCAATTGATTTGGTCACTCAAAAAAATAAGGACGCAAAAGTCATCAACCAATTGCTTGCAGACGCAGAAGTTGATTTAGAAAATCAATCACGACAATTAACAGAGTTTCAAGTCATCACTTTTGAAGTGGTTAAAAATCTTGAAACAAATGAGATTACACTACAAAACTTCAAAGAAAATAGTTTTTTCCCCATAGCTAGTAAAGAAGAGTATCAAACCCGATCAGGTGGTTATCAAGTAGATTGCGACCTTGGCGGACCTCCAAACGATTGGAGTGAAGAATGTTCTGGAAAGTGGAGCTGTGGTCAATTAATAGCAGACTGTCTGGATGAAGGTGGCTGTGCTACAATATGTGAAAGAAATCCTATTGGACAATTTGCTTCTGTTATGGTAACGTATACTCCAGTATTAAAATAAATCCCTAAGCCCATAAATTTAAGAGGCCGTCTAAAAACAATGTAGGCGGTCTTTTGTATTTTCAGCAATTTGATTTAAATTTTCTACAAATCTTTTTGAAAAGGAATTAACCAATTCCCAACTTCTTGTGGGTTTTTACTATTGCCTTTTCATTCTTTTTATCTATCCAACCCTGTCCTTGTAGACGACGCATCAAATTATCGTAATGACGCATAATAGCTATATTGTAGATGGCTCTTCCTAAGTTCTTAGGGTTGCGGGCAATAGCGCGTAGGCTCATGGAGAAGCCTGGTGTGATGTAGCGCATGTAATGCCAATACCCTTCTGGCATATACAACACTTCGCCATGCTCCAAATTACCACGGAAGCCTTTTGCTTTTTTAAGCGCAGGCCATTTTTCATAGTCCGGATTATTAAAGTCGATATCTTCCCGTACAATCAACGAATGGGGAATTTTATACAAATAATCATTCTGACTTTGATCAAACAAAATCACTTCTTTCTTTCCTTGAAAATGAAAATGAAAGATATTTGCCAAGTCAATATCGTGGTGCATAAACGTATAGCTGTCTTCGCCTCCAAAAAAGAGCATTGGTAAGCCTTTCATTAAGCTAATACCAAAATCTGGGTAGGTATAATCTTTTTGTAGTTCCGGCACTTCTTTAAGGATGTTCCAGAGGAAAATACGGTAACGGGTGGGCTCTTTTTTAAGTAGTGCTACATACTCACGCATTTTCATGGTGGCGTGAGCTTGATTAAAGCCTTCATCATGACGTACAGGACGATCGTCGTACAACGGCACGGTTATATTACCGGCTATTTTGGCCATGTAATCCAGATCCCACTTTTGCACGGCAGGCCAATCATCTACAAAATGTTCTATAATGACTGGTTTTTGGGGCTTTAAGTAATACTTACGAAAATCTTCTTTCGTAATATTCTTTACTCTATCTATTTCTTGTAGCTGCATAGTATAATAGACGAAATTACGAAACTTTACGGTAACATTCTCTTTAACAAAAAATTCAAATGCATTTTTTTCTTTTACTCTTCAATTAAAACAATGTTAGTGAGTACTGCATTGTTACTATACTTATATACTCCACAGCTGGCCCTAACAAGAACATCATAAGCAACTCCAGGCTCAATGTCTGTAAGTTTAAAAGTAGTGCTATTTGAATTTTGCCATGAAGATTCTGAAGGATTAAAAATATTTCTTCCGTAAGCGATCTCCCAGAGATTTTGGCCCATACCATCCCAGGATATCGTTACAGTACTTTCCGTCATTTCATTGATTATTAAAGATTGAGGTTGCGTACATCCTTGCCCAAATGCTAACGTTCTAAAGCCATAAGGACCTGTTAAATCACTTATGGTATTATCTCTACATACACTTTGCAAGTAGGTTTCATATTCTCCATTGGGTGCCAAATTACCAAACGAAGTCCATCCATCGAAACTAACACTAGTAGTACCAGTTTCAGGTGAAAACCCTTTTCGTCCTAAAACCACAGTAGTAGCTGCCCCCTGAGAATCCCACGTAAGAAAAACAAAATTTTCATCTATTTCTGCAATCCGAACACTTTGGGGTCCTCCACAATTGTTTTCATCATCCGAGGAACACGCGCCAAAAATTGCCATTATAATAATGGCATAGTATTTCAACTTCATAAAATAATATTACTTAGAAATAGCCTTGGATTTCGCCTCTTCATTACGTTCAATGGTATGTCCGGGACGGCTCCATTTTGGTTTTTCACCTTGCGCCTTGTATTGAGAATATTGTTCTTCTACAGTCTCGGGTTGCGCTTTTTTCACGAAGGGCTTCATAGGCTCCAGCCCTAACATCTTAAACATTTCCATATCCTCGTTCACATCAGGGTTTGGAGTAGTTAATAATTTATCCCCTGCAAAAATAGAGTTGGCACCTGCAAAGAAACACATGGCCTGGCCTTCACGACTCATCTCGGTCCTTCCTGCCGAAAGTCGTACTTGGGTATGTGGCATTACAATACGGGTCGTAGCCACCATTCGTATCATTTCCCAGATACTTACTTTTTCAATATCGCCCATTGGAGTACCTTCAACTGGCACTAAAGCATTTATGGGAGTGCTCTCAGGTTGCGGACTCAAACGAGCCAAAGCAACCAACATGCCGGCACGATCTTCAACAGCTTCTCCCATTCCTATGATGCCTCCGCTACAAACCGTTACGTTGGTTTTACGAACGTTTCCTATGGTATCTAATCTATCTTGGTAGGCACGGGTAGAAATAACATCTTTGTAATAATCTTCAGAAGTATCCAGATTGTGATTGTAGGCGTAGAGACCAGCTTCCGCCAAACGCTGGGCCTGGTTTTCGGTAATCATCCCTAGCGTGCAACACACTTCCATATCCAGTTTATTGATGGTACGCACCATTTCTAACACCTGGTCAAACTCTTTCCCGTCTTTTACATTTCGCCACGCAGCTCCCATACATACCCTTGAGCTACCGCTTGCTTTGGCTCGTAACGCTTGTGCTTTTACGTGTGGCACCGTCATTAAATCGTTTCCTTCAATATCGGTATGGTACCTCGCAGCTTGTGGACAGTAGCCACAATCTTCCGGACAGCCTCCTGTTTTAATAGAAAGCAAGGTGGAGACCTGCACTTGATTGGGGTTATGGTGCTCCCGATGTACGGTTGCTGCTTGGTACAACAATTCCATCATTGGCGTATTATAAATAGCTAGAATTTCTTCTTTGGTCCAGTTGTGTTTTATTTCGGTCATAGTCTTCAAAAATAATTAAAATCCAGTTTTGGGGTGTTCTAATTCTGAAATATTACTAACAAAGTTTTGAAATGGACTCAAGACTGAAGGGAACCACGAACCAAGACGATTTCGGCAAGAGGCCTTAGTAAAAAAGATACGATGGTAAAATTTACAGAATTCTAACCGTCGTGTGTTTTGCAGTGAGCGCAGTGAAAGGTCTTAAGTCTATTCAGGAGTAGCTAGAATAATACTAACAGCATTCCCACCAAACCCTACTGCATTCACCATCACGGTTTTTAATTTCTCTGGAAGGTGCCGTGCATTGGCAAAAAACGGATTTTCAATAAACTTATTTTTCTGCAGCATTAATACTGCCATTTCAACGCTCAACATTCCTGAAGTAGCAAACGTATGCCCCACAAGCCATTTGTTGGAGGTAAGCAAAGGAAGTTGTTTCCCAAAAACGATATTGATGGCATTCTTTTCGGCCACATCGCCTTTTACAGTTCCTGGCGCGTGTAGAATAATAGCATCCACAGTTTCTAGCTTTGCGTTTTCCATTGCCCGTCGCATCGATTTTTGGAAACAATCGGCATTTTCAGAAATAGAGCTGTTATGCTCCAAAGTCTCTGTGGCAAATCCGTAGCCAGCAATCACCGCTTGGGTTTTTGAAGAAATTCCTCTTTCCAACACCGCTACGGCAGCGCCTTCGCCCAAAACCATGGTATTTTCTTTTTTCTGAAAACGCATACTTTCGCACGCCATTCGGTGACGGGAATTGCTGTATAATTTCAACGCTTTCATTTGTGCGATGGTAAATGGAGTGAGTGCTGCCTCGCTTCCGCCTACTAAAAATGTATCTGCCATTTCAGCTTGCAACCAGGCAATCCCATTAAGCAACGCGTGCATTGCGGTAGAACACGTAACCGAATGGTCTATCGTAACCCCATCTACCTCCAACTCCTGCGCCACCCAAGAGGAAATATTCCCCAATGTTGTTGTAGGTGATGTAAAAGGAGAAACTTTGCCGTGTTGCTGAAAGTCCTGATGGTACTTTTCAAATAATCCTGTGGCTCCACGAGAAGAACCTATGTTTATACCTATGTTTTTAGACTGAAATTCAACTTTCTCCGCACACTTCTTTGCTGCTAGAATTGCCAAAAGTACCGACCGATCCAGATTTTTATAGCGATCGTTTTGTTGCTGAAGGTTTTGTAAATCGATTTCAATTTCGGCAGCAACTTTTGAAACTATGGTGCCATCCAATTCTGAAAACAACGGTATGCCATCGCGATAGTGCTGCCAAACTTTTTCAGTGGAAGCGCCAAGGGCAGAAACAGAGGCAATAGCCGATATGGAAATGGGTTGTGGCACTACATTTTATTTATGGCAAAAATAGCTGTTCTTTGTTTTGTAAGTACTCAAAAATCAAGAATAATGGAAGAAACTGTACACAAACAAAGCTGGTGGAAACGCAACTGGAAATGGGCATTGCCAACAGGCGGCTGTTTAACAATAATCGTTTTAATTGTAGCCTTTGCAGGAACATTGTTTTTTGGAATTACTTCCTTGATGGAAGATAGCGATGCCTACAAACAAGTACTATTCAACGCCAGTAAAAATCAAGAACTTATTGCTAGTATAGGCGAACCTATTACCCAAGAAGGTATCATAGGGGGAAGCATTAACAACAGCAACGGCTTTAAAACCAGTGAACTCACCATTCCCTTGAAAGGACCCAATGGAGCCGCAACAGTGCGTGTGGAAGGTAGCGGTGTGGGTGATACTTGGACCTACACAGTAATGGATGCCTATATTGAAGGAAGCGATATAATTGTTGACCTCCTACATACAGCAACTCATAATCCTGAAGAAACTCCAGAGCTTTTAATAGAAGAATAGTAAAAAACATTCTTTTTAAAAATGTTCATTTATGTCCAATATGGACATAAATGAACATTTTTTAGTATTTTTATGTAAAATTTCAGAACTCATGAACATTAGTTTTACCGAAAAGCAGGAAAAATACATACGAGACAAAGTAGCCTCAGGCGATTATAAAAATGCTAGCGAAGTGGTGCGCGAGGCTCTTCGACAACACGAAAGCGATGATGAGAAAAAATTGGCTTTGTTGCGAGCTGAAATTGAAAAAGGTTGGAACGGAGGAATTAGCAAAAAATCTATGCAAGACATTCTAAATGAAAAGCTGGAACAATATGGCGTTAAAAAAAGTAGTTAATGATTAAAAAATATGTATTAGCCGAAATAGCACAATTGGACATTGAGGAAATTTTCGACTTTACCGTTTCAGAATTTGGTATTAGCAAGGCCATTGAATATCATTTAAATTTCATCCATTTATTTGAACAACTTATTGAATTTTATACGACCACGTCAGAATAAGAAGGATTTTGCATCATAGTCAAAATTATAAAGGCAAATTTATAAAGTAGCCAACGCTTCTTCAATAGTATCATAAACTTTCTGAAGTTGTTTCTCAGTAATCACATAAGGCGGCAACACATATACCGTATTTCCCAAAGGCCGTAATGCAACTCCACGTTCCATAAAAAACTGATATAACTCGTCTCGCAAGTTTCCGTAACGCTCCATTTCCACATTCAAATCCAGGGCTAGGATTACTCCTTTGCATCGTACTTGCTTAATTTTGGAATGGTTCGCTATTTTCTCAGCAAACTGTTTATGTGAGTTTGCTATGTGTTTACGTTGCTCTAAAATTTCAGCCGAATTCAACAACGCTATTCCAGCAATAGCAGCCGCACACCCCAATGGATGCGCACTAAACGTATGCGCGTGAAAAAAACCTTTGTGAACGTCTTCGCTTAAAAAGCTGTCAAACACTTTTTGAGTACAACTGGTAATACTCAACGGAAACATCCCAGCCGTAAGTGCTTTGCTCAAACACATCATATCTGGTTTGTGTTGCAATTGGTCGCACGCAAAATTGGTTCCTGTTTTTCCAAAACCCGTCATAATTTCATCGGCAATGCACAATACTTCGGCTTCTTGGCATCTTTTGATAATGGCATCCAACCCTTCAGCCGAGTGAAATTTCATACCTGCAGCTCCTTGCGCCAACGGCTCAAAAATGAAGGCCGCACAGGAATTTTGGGTTAAAGTAGTTTCTAACTTCTGAAGTACTTCATCCAAATTATCTGCTTGCGGCGTTGGAAGACGAATCACTTTCAGTAAAAAATCTTCAAACGGACCATTGTAACTTGAAAGACCAGAAGCACTCATGGCACCAAACGTATCGCCATGGAATCCGTTTTCAAAAGCAATTAACGTGTCTCTTTTATCGCCTGCATTGTGATGGTATTGTAATGCCATTTTTATAGCTGCTTCCACGGCTGTAGAGCCATTGTCGTTAAAAAAAATCTTTTGCTGATTGCCAGGCAGGATTTCCATCAACTTTTCTGAAAGCTGTACGGCTGGCTCGTGCGTAAAACCACTAAACATTACAAAATCCAACTCCTTCATTTGGGTAGTAACAGCATCCACTAGTTGCGGATGACTATGCCCATACATGGCCGTATACCAGGAAGCAATTCCGTCTATATATTCGTTCCCAGCTTCATCCCAAAGCAATGCACCTTTCGCTTTTACAATGCCAATGGGCGGCAGAGCAGTTTTATGTTGGGTGAGCGGGTGCCAGATGTGGGCTTTATCGCGATCTGATAATTTCATTGTACAAAGTTACAGGGAATGATTGAAGATTAACGATTGTGGATTGCTGATTTTTGAAGTAAAGAAATTAGTCGTGATTCTTGGCTCCCTTAAGTCGTGGTTCCAATGTTTCAGCATATTCCTTCACCACATTTTCATCAAAATAAGGTTCTTCTTCAATTCTTCCCATGATGGACACTCTTGTCATTTTTGCAATGATACTTTCTGTGGAAGGATTTTCAGCACCACTGAATAGGATTCCAAAGATATTCAAGTTTCTTGCTTTTAAAGCTTCCACCGTGAGCAATGTATGATTGATACTCCCCAAATAATGACGAGAAATTAGTATTATTTTATCTTCTTCCTGGATAAGATCCGCAATGGTTTCTGTATCATTTAAAGGAACTAATAGTCCGCCAGCACCTTCAATAACCAAATTATTTTCTGTTACTGGGCGCTTTATTTTTTTTGCTGAAAGTTGCACACCATCCAGCTGCGCAGCCGCGTGCGGACTCATAGGCGTTTCCAAATTAAACGCCGAAGGATGAAACTTCGTCTTTTTGTTGGATACCAGTTTTTGAACTTTATGTGTATCGCTATGGTCCAATTCTCCCGCTTGGATTGGTTTCCAATAGTCGGCTTGCAGGGCTTCGGTGATAATGGCTGAAGCGATTGTTTTACCAACTTCGGTAGAGATGCCGGTGATGAAGAATGTTTGATTTTTCATAGGTCAATTTAATTTTAGCTAGGGTGTACCCTCTCCGAATTTGCCTCTTCGAGTCAAATCCACCTCTCCCAGAAAAAGGGAGAGGAGCTATACGATGGTTTTAATCAAATTCAATATTGTTTTTATATCTTCTTCCGTATTAAAACTGTGCACACAAATACGAAGTCTTTCCTGCCCTTTAGGAACGGTTGGGGAGAGAATTGGCTTTACGTCGAAGCCTTCTTTTTTTAAGGCTTCTGAAACTTTTTTTACCTGTTCATTGCCAGGAACAATGCAACTATGGATAGCTGAATTGCTTGAAATAAAGTAATCTTGAAGCTTAATCTTAATAATTTCATTTTGTACTATTGCAATATTACTATGTAACTTTTCTCTTGCTGAAGTTTTTGCAAGTTCTTCATACCCACTACAAATAGTTGCCACACTGTGCGGCGGCAATGCAGTTGTATAAACAAAGCTTCGGGCAAAGTTTACCAGATATTGTTTTAAGGCTGCACTACCCAAAATTGCCGCTCCGTGGCACCCCAAGGCTTTACCAAAAGTGATGAGTCTGGCGAACACTTCGTTTTCCAATTCCAATTCTTGTACCAATCCTTCACCGCTTTTTCCAAAAACTCCAAAAGCATGGGCTTCGTCTATCACTAAGTGACATCCCAATTTTTTTGAAAGTGCTGCCATCTTTTTTAGATCTGGTTGGTCGCCGTCCATGGAGAAAATGGATTCGGTTACTATGTACACTTCGGCTTCACTCAGTGACCGTCCCCTCTGCCCTGCGGGCATCTCCCCGAAGGGGAGAAAGCTATTTATTTTTTTTTGTAATTCTTCTAAATCATTGTGTTTAAACTTATATGCTTTGGCATCGCTCATTTTTATACCATCACGTATGGAGGCGTGGCATAATTCGTCATACAGAATAAGATCGCCACGCTGTGGGACGCTACTAAAAAAACCTATGTTGGCATCATACCCGCTATTGAAAATAAGGGCGCTTTCTACGTTGTGAAATTGGGCAATTTGCTGTTCGGCTAGTGCATACAACTTATGATTTCCTGAAAGTAATCTTGAACCTGTTGCCCCGTTTTGTTGCAACTTATACTCCTTTAAAATTTCCGAAGTACGATTAAGAATAGCCAGAGAGGTGCTGAAACCTAAATAATCATTAGAAGAAAAATCTATCAAATTAGTAGTAGTTCCCAAACTACGCAGGGAATTGTTGGTAGCACGTTTTTCTAGTTTTCTTTGGAGCTTTTTGGGTAGCATGGGGCAAAGATAAGGAAGGAGTTAATACATTGAAAATAGCTATAAGCCGTTTGTCTTCAGAAAAATTTCAAATCTCTTATATAAAGATGTAATCGTTATAGTATTTGTTTCTGTTTTTTGACTTCTAAAAAGTCAAAATAGTTGCCCATTGTAAAAGAAACAGTACTAGAATTGTAATTGCGGTACTGGTATACACTACGCCTTGCCAATAAAAAAGTCTCGTCCCCCATTGTTTCCACAACTTTTCACCATACTCTTTTTTGAAATGACCACTAGTAAGGCGCCAAAACAGAAAAGCGATTGTCAAAAATAGCGTTATAGCTAGTGCCCAAAATTTTATCATTTTCAAATTTTTGGTTTCTATATTTTTTTATGAGTGCTCATTGGTTCTACCGTGCAATGTATGATTTAAAACCTATTCACTTCATTTTTTTGAGTACTGTTTCTGGGAATTTTGATATCGCTAAGTCACTCTTCCATAAAACAAATATTTCAAAAAATTAAATTTAATTATTGTTTTTCAATAATTTTTATATATTTGTTATCGTTAAACAATAATTATATGAAAACAAATCTGCTGCTTAAAAACTTGATTGATATACTTTTCATCTTGATGGTGCCTGGAATTTTTGGGTTTTTAATAATTCTTCCTTTTGGGATGTTCAATACCACCATTGGCAATATTGAAGTAAACGGTTATGAGGAGGTTATGAATTTGCCCACCTTTTATTGGGTCGCTGTAATCGTGGGAATACTCACCTATGGTATGATGCTTTTTGCGCTGTGGTTTTTAAAGAAATCAGCTCGGTATTTTATGGACAATAATTTATTAAAGGAAGCTGTAAGCCTTAATCTTAGTAAAAGTGGTCTCTTTTTTATTCTTACCGCCGTTGGTGCTTTGGGAAGTTATATTGCCATTTGGATTGCAAGTTTTGACGGGGCAGGAGTATCGCTTCAGTATGGAGACACTATTTTTATACCCTTATTTTTAGCTATTATTGGTTTGTTCTTTAAGATGATTTCTAACGCGCTTACCAATGCCAGATTATTAAAAGAAGAAAACGATTTAACCATATAACTAACTTGCTATGAAAAATAATGCTACCGTTGTTGCTCTTTTGTTGATCGTGCTTTTCTTTATGCTTATCTGGCCATTTTCAATGTACTTTTCAGGGCTTCCAACACTTTCCGTATTTGACAAGACTCACTTTATAGAAGGCAAGGTATATTCAAGCATTTGGATTAATGCAGTGCTGCTAAATAACATCATCTTAAGTCTTGTAATTACTATCACTGGCATTCTTCTACTTATGGCTTTCAGGAAATGGAATACTATAAAACACTACGATGTTTCCATTATCAAAAAACTAGATGTTTGCGCCTATCTTTTTATTACTGAAGGGATACTAACACTATTTCTTTCGCTTAGAGTTCCAAGGCAAGACTTTACCAAAACCGACATGTTTAACGCCCTTCATTTAGATTTTTTACACGGCACATTTCTATTGGTTATAGGACTCCTATTTGCACTCATAACTGCCATACTTACCAACGCCAAACTTGTAAAGGACGAAAACGATTTAACCATATAACTTATGCCTATTCAAATAAATCTAGATACCATTTTGGCCCAACGAGATATGAAAGGCAAGGAGCTGGCAGAAATCGTAGGCATTACCGAAGCCAACTTATCTATTCTCCGTTCGGGCAAGGCAAAAGCGGTTCGCTTTAGCACCCTGGAAGCCATTTGCGAGGCGTTGGAGTGTCAGCCGGGGGATATTTTAGAATACATTACCTAAATCCCTAAGGAGGGAAATCTTAACCTAATAACATTACAGTATGAAAACAAACACATCACAAATACTATCCTTCATGAAAATACTCTTTTGGATCGTTTTTATTGGCCTGCTTATCCAAGCGGGAGCATTGCTCACTACCTATTGTATGAGTCTTTTTAATCCAGAAGTTTCCAAAGATTTGTATCTGGGACTGGATCTTTTTGCTTTGCAGGAATGGAGCACGTATCAGTACACCAATCATGTTTCGTTTTTGGCGGCGTTCTTATTGATTAAAGCGTATATCGCCTATTTAGTCATTACGGTTTTTTCAAAGATTAATCTTAACAGTCCGTTTAGTGAAGTGGTTTCGGAGCATCTTTCGAAAATTAGTTATGTTGCCTTAACAGCAGGCTTTTTAGCAATCATTGCACAAGGGCACACCAAATGGTTGGCAAAATCTGGAATGGAATTAAGCCAAGATTGGGGTAGCGGGGAGTTTTTATTCCTCGCAGGAATCATTTTTATTATGGCACAAGTATTTAAAAAAGGTATTGAACTACAAACCGAAAATGAATTGACTATTTAACTATCTTAGAGGGTAAATTCATTGCAACATGATTACCTACACACGTTCTACTTCCGAAGAAGAATTAAAGCAAGTTTTGCAGTTGCAACAACGCAATCTCCCCGTTTCCGTTTCCGAAGCAGATCAAAAAACCGAAGGCTTTGTAACCGTAGTTCACGATTTGGAACTCCTGAAAGCCATGCACGACACATGCCCGCATATTTTAGCCAAAGATGGGGATACGGTTGTAGGATACGCGCTAAGCATGCATCCCGATTTTGGGGAGCGTATTGAGGTTTTGAAGCCTATGTTTGAGCAGATAAATACTATCTTGAACTCACCTCAACCGATGCCGCAACAGCTACGGCATGACTTTGTGGTGATGGGGCAGATATGTGTTGACAAAGCTTATAGAAAGCAAGGAATCTTCAGGAATCTGTATACAACTATGCGAGTACAATTGTTACCGCCTTTTTCAGCCATTATAACGGAAGTAGATGCTAAAAATGAACGCTCTCTGAATGCTCATTATGCCGTTGGGTTTGAAGAGTTGGGGAATTATACTGCTGGTGGGCAGGAATGGGTGTTGCTTTCCTTAAAGTAGTAGGATCTTAAGCCATCTCAACCCATTTTGAATTATGAGGGTCGCTAGCATCCAACAAATCAATTTCTAGTTTTTTAGCTAGTTTTTCACCTATTGCTAGTGCATTTGCAAAGTCGTTACTTCCCGAGATATTAATTCGTTTATTGGTATTATACCATAGATTTATTTGAAACTGCCCTTCTATTTTCTGATATACTGAAATATAATCCAGCTGAGCCAATTGTCGCCACTTCCCCCATTTTATAGGGCCAATGTTATGGATTATCCTAAATTGATTGTTTTCCAGATCGAAAAGATAATCATTAACCATTGAAAATCGAACTCCTGTTGCCATCAACATCACCAATAGTTCGATACTATTCACGATTGATCTCAATCGTTGATTTAATAATTCAATTTCCAAAAAAACCATATACAAAATCACAAAGGACAACGTAAAGCAAGCTCCTGCGATAACAGTATGCCAAAATGGCCTATTCCCCTGTGTGAAATATGCGTCTACTTTAGTTTTCTCTTTGGAAATAAATGCTGTACTAATATCCCCTACAACAAACTGCTGATTGGTCATTCCGTTATGAAATTCAATATCAAGCTGTTTTGCAAGATGAGTAGCACGTTTAATGGCGGCTTTGCTATCGAAACATGAGTCAATAAAGAAGTGCTTGTTGGAATCGTACCATAAGTTTATTTCAAAATTAGTTTCGGGGTTTTCAAAAACTGAAACGTATTCTAAATTTTGAAACCGTTTCCAGCTGCCAAAGCCTATTATTCCGACCCTTTTGACAATTTTATAGCGTCTATTCTTAAAATCGAAGTGATAATCGCGCACCATTCCAAAGACAGTTCCAAGAATAATAAAAAGCATGGCCGCAAAAGGCCATCCCAAGATTACTTCAATAGTACTTACATCGCTTTTAGTGTTTAGCACTTCGTAACCATCCCATAAGATGACTAAGGCTATACAAAAACAGACGAAAGGAAATAGTAATTTGTACCAGGCCTTTTTACCTCGTACTATTGTTATATTGGTTTCATTGGTTAACATACGCAAGTATACAAAAATCTAGTAAGTATGCGCTCGTTGTGTGACCGCTACTTGGGTCAAGGGGAATGGAAATAAAAAATCTCAAACTCGCCCCTCTACCCTGCGGGCATCTCCCCTAAAAGGGAGACTATTCTTTAAACAAAAAACACCCCGTTAAGGGTGTTCTATTTTTAAATATTGCAATTTGTTTATTTTATATCACTTTAAAAGCTAGCTGAGCGATATAGAAAATGCGGTAAGCATTTTATAAACTGTATTGGAACTAGTCTGCGAGTACGATTACTTTATTGTCGCTACACTCTACAGTTCCGCCTTTTATCTGCATGGTCCATTTCCCATCTTTTTGGATGAAGTTTTTGGCATGTGCTTCGGCGATGGTTGGGTTTCCTTTAAAACGTACTTCACCTGCTACCAATAAAGAAACAATAGCAGCGTGGTTGTTTAACATCTGAAACTCACCGTCCATTCCTGGCACCGTTACACTTTCTACTTCACCGCTTACCAAAGAAGCTTCTGGGGTTACTATTTCGAGGTACATAATTAACTTTATTTTTCTTTTCCACGAAGGTGGAAAACTATATTCTTATTAAATGAAGTGACAACTTGTCCCCTCTCCGCCGCGGCGGATCTCCCCGAAGGGGAGAATTATTCATCTTTTCAATTAAAATTGTATCACTATTCACTGGCTACTGCTCACTGAATACTGGCTACTGATTACGCTTCCGCTAGCATTTTCTCTCCAGCCTCGATTGCTTCTTCAATAGAACCTTTCAAGTTGAAAGCTGCTTCCGGCAGGTGATCTAACTCACCGTCCATAATCATATTAAAACCTTTAATGGTTTCTTTAATATCTACCAATACTCCTGGGATTCCTGTAAACTGTTCTGCCACGTGGAAAGGTTGTGATAAAAAACGTTGTACACGACGTGCACGGTTTACGGCCATTTTATCTTCTTCAGATAATTCTTCCATCCCTAGAATAGCAATAATATCCTGTAATTCTTTATAGCGCTGTAACAACTCTTTTACACGTTGTGCACAGTCGTAATGCTCATCACCTAAGATGGCAGCTGTTAAAATTCTAGACGTTGAATCTAGTGGATCTACCGCTGGGTAAATACCTAGCTCTGCAATTTTTCTTGAAAGTACCGTTGTTGCATCCAGGTGAGCAAACGTTGTTGCTGGTGCTGGATCGGTAAGGTCATCTGCAGGTACGTAAACCGCTTGTACAGATGTAATAGACCCTCTTTTAGTAGAAGTAATACGTTCCTGCATCGCACCCATCTCGGTAGCTAATGTTGGTTGGTATCCTACTGCAGATGGCATACGACCTAGAAGTGCCGATACCTCAGAACCTGCTTGTGTAAAACGGAAAATGTTATCTACGAAGAAAAGTACATCTTTTCCTTGTCCATCCCCTGCTCCATCACGGAAGTATTCTGCTATGGTTAAACCAGACAAGGCAACACGTGCACGAGCTCCAGGTGGTTCGTTCATTTGTCCAAATACAAACGTTGCTTTCGATTCTCTCATCTTCATCTTGTCTACTTTAGACAAGTCCCATCCGCCTGCTTCCATGGAGTGCATAAAATCATCACCGTATTTAATAATACCAGATTCTAGCATCTCTCTTAAAAGGTCATTTCCTTCACGTGTACGTTCCCCTACTCCTGCGAATACTGAAAGTCCACCGTGACCTTTTGCAATGTTGTTAATCAATTCCTGGATCAATACTGTTTTTCCTACACCAGCACCACCAAAAAGACCAATTTTACCACCTTTTGCATACGGCTCAATAAGGTCAATTACCTTAATCCCTGTAAAAAGTACTTCAGACGAAGTTGAAAGATCTTCAAATTTTGGAGCTTCACGGTGAATTGGCAATCCGTTCTCTCCCTCTTTCGGAAGATCACCAAGACCATCAATAGCATCACCAATCACGTTAAAAAGACGCCCGTAAACATCTTCACCAATAGGCATTTGAATAGGAGATCCTGTTGACACAGCGTCCACACCTCGACTTAAACCATCGGTAGAGTCCATAGAGATGGTACGTACCGTGTTTTCACCAACGTGAGATTGTACTTCAAGAATCAATTTATTTCCGTGGTTATCTACTAAAAGACTGTCGTAAATATTTGGAAGTTCAGCTCCGTTCGCAAACTCAACGTCTACTACTGGGCCAATAATCTGTGCAACTTTTCCTGTAACTTGTGCCATTGTTAACTGTATCTGTTTTAGTTATATACGGGTGTACAAAACACCCCTTTTTTCAACGGTGCAAAGATAGTTTTTTCTTGGTTAATATTACAACGGATTTTTACTAAAAATTTTACACCTTCTTTAAATAGGGGTTCGGAAGGCTTGTTAAGATGCTCACGAGAATCATTAGAAGGGTATTTACAGAGGCTCGCAATAGTTTCTTATATTTTTTTTGAATAGTTCCAGCAACTTCCCCATTAATAGATCTTCTTTTTCAATCTCTCGTCCATCAATTTCAACAACTGGAGTTAACTCGCCCATCGTTCCTGTAGCAAAAACACCGTCTGCATTGTATAGTTGTGAGAGTGTAATGTCTTGCTCTAGAATTTCTAGGTTGTTTTTTTGGCAGAGTTCTATAACTGTAGCCCTGGTAATGCCCGGTAAGCAGGCGTGGGCATAAGGTGTAAACACTTTTCCATCTTTAACCATAAAGAGGTTACTTCCATTAAGTTCGGCTACAAAGCCGCGATCGTCTAGCATGAGACCCGCGTCTTTTCCTGCTACATTTGCCTGTATTTTTGCAATAATATTATTCAATAAATTATTGTGATGAATTTTACTATCTAAAAACTGTGGCGAATTGCGACGCTGACTTGTACTTAGTACTTTTATCCCACTGCTATTATCGTACACCAACGGCTTCCACTCTGCTAGTACTATTAAACAACTCCCATCCTGGTTAAGTCTTGGGTCCATCCCACTGGTTATTTTTTCTCCCCTGGTAAGCGTAAGCCTAATATGAGTTTCATTGTTCATCCCATTGGCATCCAATGTCATTTTAATCGCTTTTTTAATTTCAGCCTTACTGGGAATAGCTACAAACGCGAGTGTTTTAGCACTTTCGTGTAAACGCGTTAAATGTTTTTCTAAACATACAATACCTTCAGGATAGACCCGCAATCCTTCCCAAACTGCATCGCCGCCTTGCACCGAACTATCAAAAACCGAAACCTTGGCTTCGTTTCTAGGATACAAACCATCTTTCACATACACCTGGATGTTTTCGTTCTTAGGATTTCGTTTCTGTAGCATTTAGTTGTTTTTTAAAATATGATTCTTTAATATAGCATAATAGTGCTGCGCTTCATCAAGTACTGGTTGTAATCTTTTTGGCATTTGCTGGCCACTACTTTTTTGAATAGCGAAACCTTCGGAGTTGTGCACATTTTTATACCAGTGTTTCGCCCAAATACCATCTTCAAGTATACCTCCTTTTTTCCAGCGAAGCATTTTTTCAGTAAAAGAAATTTCTAACAATTCACATATTTTTTTTAAATATGCTGGAGGGTCTTTTAATAATTCGTCGCTATCTATTACCAGTGGTGTTTTTCCTTTAGCATCCAGATACGTAAATAGTTCCGAAGCTTTTTTAATCCCTATGTCTTTTATGGTAGGGGTTTCGATCACTTTTGAAAACGAAGCCAGCAAGTTTTCAGGATGACGTATTAGAATAATGTTATTCCATTTCAGAATAAAATCTGGCGTATCACTTAAATAATGATGCGCCATTCCTTTTATAAAAACATATTTGTCTTCTGAAATTTTATGGATGTTCTCAACAATTTTCACTTCATCCCGTTCCATTGTAGCACAAATTTTTTTTTCTGAAGGATGGGTAACAGCGGCATTTCCGTTTAAAAGATAATGGGCATAAAAAGGCTCATCTAAAACAGCGGTGTTTTCACGTTGCGCAAAACTGTACATAAGCGCTGTGGAGAGGTTTCTAGGGCCTGAAATTAGGTTGATTACTTTCACGGACTAAAAATAGGATTTATTCTTTGGAGCCAGGGTAGGTGTTCAAAAAATTATACAGAAAGTAGAAAAAATTCAGGAAAAACAGAAGAAAAAAGCCAATCTCTTTTTTCATTGAAACTACTAGGCGACTTCAAGGGTACATGGTACCCTGCCTGAATATGACATACGAACTGTCTTTCGGGCTAAAATAATTAAAAAAATTGTTTTCTGAAATCAACCCGAACGTATTATTTAGGCACGAGCAGAAGGTGATAGTTAGTAGTGTTACTTATTCTACAGTGACAGATTTTGCTAGGTTACGTGGCTGATCCACGTTTCTTTCTAGCATTACTGCAATGTGATAGGATAGTAATTGTAATGGAACGGTAGTAACTAAAGGACTCAAACTCTCCGGGGTTTTTGGAACCTCCATAATATAATCTGCCAGCTCTTTTACTTGTGTATCCCCTTCGGTGACTACAGCGATTATTTTTCCTTTTCGGGCTTTTATTTCTTCGATATTACTCACCACTTTTTCGTAATGGTTGCTATTTACAGCAATCACAACTACGGGCATTTGTTCATCGATTAAGGCGATAGGACCGTGTTTCATTTCGGCAGCTGGGTAGCCCTCGGCATGAATATATGAAATCTCTTTAAGCTTTAAAGCTCCTTCCAGTGCTACCGGGAAGTTGTAACCTCTTCCTAGATATAAGAAATTGGAAGCATCTTTAAATTTTGCTGCTATTTCTTTTATTTTTTCATCACTTTTTAAGGCTTCTGCTACTTTTCCGGGAATAGTATGCAGCTCTTGCAAATACTCCATGTAATCACGTTGTGACACAGTGCCTTTTGCTTTGGCCAAGCGTAGGGCCATCATGGTAAGTACGGTGATTTGTGTAGTAAAAGCTTTGGTAGATGCTACCCCAATCTCTGGACCTGCGTGGGTATAGGTACCACTATGGGTTTCTCTAGAAATGGTAGACCCTACTACATTACAAACTCCGTATACAAAGGCTCCTTTTTCTTTTGCCAATTTTATAGCAGCCAATGTATCTGCAGTTTCCCCACTTTGAGAAATAGCAATAACTACATCTTTTTCGGTAATAATTGGATTTCGGTATCTAAATTCTGAAGCATATTCTACCTCAACCGGGATGCGGGCAAGGTCTTCAAAAATATATTCGGCTACTAATCCTGCGTGCCACGAAGTTCCGCAGGCTACAATTATAATTCTATCGGCATTGGTGAACTTTTGGATATAATCTTCCAGCCCTCCTAATTTTACAATTCCTTGGTCTGCTAAGAGACGCCCGCGATAGGTATCTTTAATTACAGAAGGTTGCTCGTATATTTCCTTAAGCATAAAGTGGTCGTAGCCACCTTTTTCAATCTGCTCTATATTTAACTGAAGTTCCTGTATCATAGGCGCTACTTCATAATCGCCTTTAATCTTACGCACTTTTACCTCACGTCCACGACGAATAATTGCCATCTCTTCATCTTCGAGATAAATAGCATTGTTGGTAAATTCAATAAATGGTGTGGCATCACTCGCTACAAAAAACTCATCCTCCCCTATACCAATAGCTAGTGGGCTTCCTAATTTTGCAACTACAATTTCGTCTGGCTTATTTCTATCAAACAAAGCAATAGCATACGCACCTACTACCTGGTTTAAAGCTATTTGCACAGCTTTCCCAAGCTTTACCTTTTCTTTTTTCTTAACTTCTTCAATTAAATTTACTAATACTTCAGTATCTGTATCGCTATTAAAGTGATACCCCCGATTAATGAGCTCTTTTTTTATAGAGGCGTAATTTTCGATAATCCCATTATGGATAATTACCAAATCACCACTATTGCTGTAATGTGGATGTGAGTTTACATCGTTAGGAACTCCGTGGGTAGCCCAACGTGTGTGTCCTATTCCAAGACTTCCTTTGGTATCAATCTTTTTTGCTACGCGTTTTTCGAGATCGGCAACCTTACCCTTTGTTTTGCAAAGTTGTATTTGAGTGCCATCATACAATGCAATTCCTGCACTGTCATACCCTCTATATTCTAAACGTCTTAAACCGTTTATTATAATAGGATATGCCTCTCTTTTACCAATATAGCCTACAATGCCGCACATAAAAAAATAAATTAGTTAGGTTCTGTATAGAAAATCTGAAGTTTTAATCGCTTCTCTTGATTTGTAGTTTTATTACCAAATAAAATAGTCCCTCGTGGCGAAAGTATGGTTGCCGCTGGCACGTTGTCTATTCCTGGTGCTTGCGAGTTTTCTAAATCCTGAAAATCTAATTGCGTTACATTTTGAGAGACAACCAACCCTAAAGGCACGTTGGTAGAGTCTTTATTTATAAGGTTGCTGACATGATTTGTAATCCTAATTTTATAAAATTGTCCATTCTCATCACTACCACGTACTAACGGACCAAAATGGTCTACTAAAGCTTCAAAATCTTCTTCACTTGAGGTAGGGTCTAATGACAAATCTGCCAAAAACGAGTCATTAGCAATATCGTATATTACTACTCTGTCTGGCTCTGCTGCACCTCCCGTAATCTTATCCTGATCTACATAAAAAATAAGATTTGCTTCATTAATAAGCCATTTTTGATCGCGAAGAAATTCTAGCTGGTCTGGCACACCGTTAGCATCCAAATCTTTACCAAATAGTTCGACTACTGTAATTATAGGGTCTCCACCACGAATATAAAGCGTTTCCTCACCCTCAAAAATGTTTGGGTTTGCCAAAGCACTTGCTACATTTGGGTTTAAATCGTTCTCGAAGGTGTTTACACTAATAGCATTAAATCGCAAACGAAAATTATTATCGGTAAAATCTACGCTGTTGTTTTCACAAGTATCGTCTTCTAAAAGAATTTTAGATTTATAAAAAAGATCTATTCTCGCTTCGTCTATTAGGTCATTGTTTCCGTTTAAAAGGTCGAATAAGAAAAGACTTCCACCAGTTCCATTGGCACTTTCTACTTTGAAGTACAATCCTCTGAAAAATTCGCGGAAATTATTATTATTTATAAGTTCATTAGAGCCTGCCATGTCAAAAATCTTTTCTTGAAAGATATCTAACGAAAGATTAGCACGTAATCCAGGAGGTAGCGTAACACTATCGTTTAGCACAATTGCTTTATTTGAAGGCGTAAAGTTCTCTATAGTAGTAATGAGGTCTCCCTGAAACATATCGAAGGTTTGCCCTTGATTTGAATAATATTTCTGAGGATCTTCAAACCCTGAATCTGGATCTAAATCTCTTAAAAAGAAATTAGATTCATAAATAGAAATATTGATAGGCTCATTTCCAAAGACCGAATCCAACGCATATGTAGTCACCTCATCTGCTAGCGTAGATTCACTAAAGAATGGTAAATATAACACGACACTATCTAATTGGACACATTCTCCAAAATCCGGATCGGCGGTTTGTAGCGTAAGCTGGCTTAACAGATTAACACGGGATTGCCCATACACAGGATCATTATAAACCCCTAGTTGGTATGCAGAAAGTGCGTTGGTTTGAACCGGAAGCAACTTTCGACTATAGGCAATTACAGTACTTTCATCAAAAAGTTCTGTTGTAAAATTTTGGTCTACAATATCGGACCCAATGGTATTAAAATCTTCTTCACAGGAAGCAAAAACCACGATTACTAGTAAGATTGCCACTAGTTTTGGCAACATATTCTTTATCTTCATAATGCTCTTTAAAAAACGCTGGACTTATCCCAGTACTTTGTTTTGGTAAAAATCTAAGTAAGCTTCTTCGATGGTTTCGGTAGTTTGGTATGGTAACACTGGTTTATCCATAGTTGCAAGATGGTCTTTTAGTGCTTGCGGTATTTCTTCGGAATTAATAATGACAGCATCACTATTATTAAGTGCTACTTTCATAACATTCACATAATCGGGAGTTTTTAAGTCTGCTATGTTCTCTTCAGCAATACCATCGAACGCCATTTTATCGGTTACCTTTTCATCTAACGCACCATCGAAGCCTTGATTGTATACCGAGGTAACAATTTTACTGTTTTCGAATAATGGTTCGTTACTATAGTAATTACGCAGGTATAATGGCAAAAAAGAAGCCAGCCAACCGTGTACGTGAATAATATCTGGAGACCAGTTTAACTTTTTAACGGTTTCTATAACCCCTTTCGCAAAAAAGATAGCACGCTCATCATTGTCTGGAAACAAGTTCCCATCTTCATCTGCGTAGGTTGCTTTTCGCTTAAAATATTCTTCATTGTCTATAAAATAGACCTGCATGCGCTCTTTAGGAATAGAAGCTACTTTAATAATTAGCGGCATATCCATATCGTTTATCACAAGGTTCATTCCAGACAAACGTATCACTTCGTGTAATTGGTGACGACGTTCGTTTATATTTCCGTAGCGTGGCATAAAAATACGGATTTGTCCGCCTTTACTATTTACCATTCTAGGTGCCTCAAACGACATGGAAGAAATCTCGGTCTCTGGCAGGTAAGGAACTACTTCTGAAGACACATACAAGATTCTTTTATCTTTCATCTATATAAAATATTTTAAATTGCAAGATGATGAATGCCCAATAGCAACATCTTCAACGTATTAAATAACCGCAACGGGCATTTGTAAAATATTAAGGTACTGGTGCTGCCGTTAAAACATGCAAAATTACGAAAATTTATGCAGTTTGAAGCCAATAAGTTAATTTTGCAGGTGTTTAACGTAAAATTATGATGTCCGATACAAATTTAAAAATCATCTGGATGCATCCCTTTTTCGCTCCTTGTCAGATTGGCAAACGGGCATCTCCTTAGTTATCAAATATTATATATAAATGAAAATATACCATACAACCAAAAGACTACAAGAAATACTGCATGTTACACCTATTGAAACATCCATAGGTTTTATACCCACTATGGGCGCATTGCACGAAGGGCATATCTCTTTGGTTGAGAGGGCTCTAAAAGAAAACACGGTAGTTGTGGTAAGCATCTTTGTAAACCCTACGCAGTTTGACAATGAAGGAGATTTAAGTAAGTATCCTAGAACGCTGGAAGAAGACAGTAAGCTCTTATCACAAACAAGTCAGGACATTATAATTTTTGCCCCAACGCCAGCCGAAGTGTATGGAACCGCTATAAAATCTAAAAAATACGATTTTGGCAAACTAGCTAACGAAATGGAAGGCAAACATCGCAAAGGGCATTTTGACGGAGTGGGCACCGTACTCAACCATCTTTTCAGAATTATTGAACCCGACAGGGCTTATTTTGGTGAAAAAGATTTTCAGCAATTGCAGATTGTAAAAAAGCTGGTTGTTCTGGAAAATTTACCCGTAACCATCGTGGGCTGCCCTATTTTGCGCGAAACAGACGGCCTGGCCATGAGCTCTCGCAACAAAAGACTTACGGTAGAACAGCGTGAAAATGCGGTTTTTATATCTGAAATTTTAAAAATTACCCAACAGCAGTTTCAAGAAAAAACTATAGAAGAACTTACCCAATTCGCAGAAAACACATTTGCCGAAAATAAACACTTAGACCTAGAATACTTTGAAATTGCCAACATAAAAAATCTAAAAACAGCGAAAAAAAAGAAAGAAGGTAAAAAATATCGCGCTTTTATAGCTGCCTTTGCCGGGGAAGTCAGGCTTATTGATAATTTGGCGCTTAATTAGTAGGCAGTATTCAGTGGCAGTAGCAGTGATTTCAGAAGAAATATATAAAAGCTTGTTTTTTCTGAAATCTACCATCGTAAATCTAATATCTAAAATCAAATTGTATCTTTGCCCCATGCAAATTCACGTAGTAAAATCTAAGATTCATAGAGTAAAGGTAACCGGAGCCGATCTTAATTATATTGGCAGTATTACCATAGACGAAGACCTTTTGGACGCCGCCAATATTATGGAAGGCGAAAAGGTGCAAATTGTAAATAACAATAACGGCGAACGTCTAGAAACGTATGCTATTCCCGGCCCTCGTGGCAGTGGTGAAATTACCTTAAACGGTGCAGCCGCCAGAAGAGTAGCCCCCGGGGATATTTTAATATTAATTACCTACGCTATTATGGATTTTGAAGCTGCCAAGAGTTTTAAGCCAGCTTTGGTCTTCCCAAACGAAGAAAATAACCTCCTTACCTAGGTGAAAAAGTCGTTTTACAAGTTCTTAAGTATTGCCCTGCCACTGGCCTTGGGTATATTCTTAATTTGGTATGTTTTTAAACAATTTACCCCAGAACAGTTAACAGAATTACGTCTCCATTTTGAAAATGCCAATTATTGGTATGTTACGCTCTCGGTATTGCTAAGTGTTGTAAGTCACGTAATACGTGCCTATCGCTGGAACTTTTTATTACAACCGCTGGGATATTTTCCAAAGCTTGCCAACAATTTTATGGCAGTATCGGTCGCGTATCTTATGAATATTTTCATTCCGAAAAGCGGTGAGGTTTCCAGAGCCGTTGTACTAACCAAATATGAAGATGTGCCGTTCGACAAAGGTTTTGGAACCATCATTTCTGAACGGATTGTAGACTTAATTTTACTGGCGCTTTTTATCGGATTCGCGCTATTCCTTCAGTTTGATGTGTTGTACGATTATTTGATTGACGTAGTTCCTATAAAAAAACTAGTATTATTTATGGGAATTGGCGCCGTGATGTTCCTTTCATTTCTAGCGTTTCTAAGGTATTCAAAAAGCAAACTCAGTTTAAAAATAGGCACTTTAATACGCGGATTAAAAGAAGGTGTTTTCAGCATTCTTAAAATGAAGAAAAAAGGAGCTTTTATATTTTGGAGTTTGGTTATTTGGGGGCTTTATTTCGCTTCTTTTTATGTAGCTACGCAAGCGCTTCAGCAAACGGCTGGCATTAGCTTAGGCATTCTAGTTACCGCCTTCGTTGTGGGAAGTTTTACCTTTGGTTTTACCAACAGTGGTTTTGGAACGTATCCTGCAGCGGTCATGGGAATCTTATTAGTATTTGGGATTGCAGAAACTGTTGGGACTGCTTTTGGCTGGATTGTATGGACCAGCAACATGGCCTATATTATTATTTCTGGCGGGATTTCATTTTTGGCACTTCCTTTTTATAACAAAAAGAAGCTTACCACATAAAATAACTGAACCAGTAAGGTTAGTATAAAAAAACCTGCAAGAATTAATCCTGCATATAACAATCGCTTCTGAAAAGAATTTAAAATATTCATTACTTATTTTTAAGCTGAATATAAAATTGGCACTTACGCTTTAAGAATCCAAAATTTTGTGAAGTATGGTAGGTATTCTGTGAAAAAACACCATTTCGAGCTATTTTTTATATCAAATAAGCGTGCAATTAATTCAAAACAAATCTTTTACTGTAGCCCTATACGTTTTTGAAATTGGGATTGTAACTTTTCCTACCAATAACGTATCGGTATTATAGGCGTTTATTTTTTCGCGATTTACTACAAATCTTCTGTGCGTTTGGACAAAAATTTCAGCAGGCAAACTTTCTATAAAATCTATCAATTTATCCCGGATAAGAAGTCTTTCTGAAGTCATTTCAATTTCAAGATAATTGCCTTCAGATTTTACAAAACGTATGTCGTATACATTTACTCGGGTCTGTTTTCCTTTGGTTTTTAAGAAAATATAATGTGGTTTTCTGTCTCTATTTTCAGAAACTCTAATGCGTGTAAAAGAGTTAATGGCAATAGCCAAATTAGTTAAAAGTGTAGGAGCATTATAAGGCTTCATTAAATAACCATTTGGATTGGTAGAAGCCACTCGCTCCAAGGTATTATTATCTCCATAGGCACTTAAAAATATGATAGGCATATCTTTGTGTTCTCTAATTTTTTGAGCCAACCACACACCGTCCAATTCTCCTGCCAGATTAACATCTAACAATGCTGCGTCTATCTCCAAATTTTTAATGTCGTTCCAAGCTTTGTCTGCACTTGCTGCACTACCTATAACATTATAGCCGTTCTGCTCTAGAATTTCTATTAAAGCAAATCTTGAAATCGCCTGATCTTCTACCACATACACTTTGTTCTTCATACTTATGTGTCTTTAAATTTCACTGTTACGCATACGCCATTATCCCCATTAATATCTATGGTACCACCCATTTCTTCGGTTAACATTAAGATAAGCCTAAACCCCATAGTTTCGGAAAATTTTTTTTCATAATCTTTGGCTAGCCCAACGCCATCATCTGCGTACGTAAAAATATATTCATTGGCTTGCAAGTTTGTCTGGTCTGCTGCTTGCAATGCTACTTTTATATGTCCTCCCTTGGGCCCAAAGGCATATTTTGAGGTATTGGTCATTAATTCGCTTAGCAACAGCCCTAGGGGTATGGCGGCGTCTATCCCTAAGTTTATGGGGGCTACATTTACTTGGGTTTTAACATTTTTTCCAGGCAAACTGTATAGAAGTTGGCCTACCAATTTCTCTAAATAATTTTTCATTGGAATACATGAATACTTATCTTGTTGGTGTAGCATTTGATGAACCAAAGCCATGCTATGAATTTGTCGTTGCGAATCTTCCAAAACCTTGTGCATTGCTGGCGTATCTGCTTTTTTAGTTTGTAATTGCAACAAGCCGGAGATTACTTGTAAATTATTTTTTACACGGTGATGCACTTCTTTTAAAAGTATTTCTTTTTCTTTTAAAGAAGATTCTAGATTGGTTTTTTGGGTGGCTATTGTTTTTTTATCACGGTTCGTTTTCAGTAAGAAAAATGAAATTAGAATCAGCGAAATTCCAAAAATAACAAGTGCAATTAACTGATTGTTAGCTACTTTTTCAGTTAAGCGTCCCTCTCGCTGGCTTGTTTCCAGTTCGCTCTCTATTACATCAACATCATACTTACTCAACGCTATCAGGTTTTGGCGTTGCAAACGTTGCTTTTCCAAAGAGTCTGAAATATCCTTGGCTCTATCGAAAGCCTTATTAGCTTCAATTGCTTTGTTTTGACGTAAAAAAATCTTTCCTCGTAATTCGTATAATAAAATTATAGATTCGGTATCGTCAAATTGATCTATGGTATCAAAGGCCAGGTATAGGTAGTATTTTGCCTGGTCTACTTCGCCTTTATAGAAATATAATTTGGCAAGATTGTAATATGATTTTGTGATAATTCTGGATTCTCTAATATTTTTACTTGTTGTTGCCGCTTTCATTTCTTCCAAAAAATAGGGAAGTGCAACTTCGTAGTCTCCTATTTCAAAATACAACTGGCCAATATTCCCCTCAATTATTTTTTGGAAATAGTTGTTATACCCCTCGGTCTGAGTAGAAACATAGCCAAAGCCATTAGGTTTTTTAAGCTCAACTAATGCCGTATCGTAATATTTTCTTGCCTTTTCAAACTCCTTTAATTTGAAATAAGACAAGCCTACATTATGATACATGCTCGACACCATAAGTTGATTTCCAGATAGCCTATAAGCATCTGCCTGTTTCCTGAAATTGGTTGCTGCTTTCTGGTATTGTCGCAAACTATAATAGGTCATCCCTATTCGCTCCGCAGAAGTATACCCTCGTTTTGCATATCCATTTTCTACTGTATAATACTTCTTGGCAAGCGGTTCTAAAGCAAGCACCTCATTATATGCTTCCATTTTTGCGTAGGCATTGGCAACCAAAAATACCACGTCTGCCATTTGATTGGGGCGCAACTCCTTCTCATAATTTAGCAACTCCTCTCCTAGTTTAATAGCTTTAATAGTATTGGCTAGTTTTTCATGAAAGCGCGCTAACATAAGTTTGGCTTGGAGCACATCTTCTAAGCTTCCTTCCTTTTGGGCCCACTGCAAAGCACTCTCTTCATACTTAAGAAGATAGGAATATTGTTTTTTTAACTCAGCCTCTTTCGTTTTTTTAACTATTAATGTATCCATCATTACCAAACGATCAAAACCCGCCTTAGTCTTCACAGGATACTCCAGTCGAGATGTAATGGCTTCTAGCTGCTTCATTTGAGCCATGCAGACTGTGCAAAGAAGAAAACATACTATGTAGGATATATTTTTCAAATACGATTAATTAGCTATTGGAGGCACCCTCTAAAACAACATATAATTATCTTGGGAAGTACTGCCTTTTGTGAGATACTGCTGCTTTACTTTACTGGTATTGTTTTTTCATTCTCCATGCTATAAATAATAGCACTACTATCACAATCCCAAACAAAACTAGCAACCACATAATAATTTGTTGGTTACTAAGTCTTTCTTCATTCAATTTGTTTTCAAGGTCTGCCTTTGTCGCGGCAGCTTTATATTGCTCGGTATCGAACTTTGCCGTAGCATTCTCTATAATTTTTATTTTATCTTTTTCAAACAACACCTTGTTTATACTATCGTAACTCACAAATGCATTGTATGCTTCTGTAGGTTTTTTTAAGGCAAATAGCGCTTCACTTTTTCTTTTGTATGCTTCTACCACATAACTATCTATATAACCACTGCTTTCACCATAATCTATAGACGTTTCAAAGTTCCGGACGGCATCTGCATACTCTTTATTTTGCATTTTAAGTCTGCCAGCCAGCAGATTGTATTCTGTTGTAAGCCCTTTAAACTCTTTCATACTATTCAAGCTTACCGTTGTGCTGTCAAAATATTTTTGCGCATTCTCAAAATCATCTTCATTAATATAGGATTCCGTCATGTTGTGATATGAAATAGTAATTTGCAACGTATCTCGCAATGCTTTAAAAAACACTAATGATTCTTTAAACAACGGGATACTTTTTGCATATTCCTTTTTATAAACATATACAGCACCTATAAGATTATAGGCACGACCCATTCTTAGGGTATCTTTATTTTTTTCGGCATATTCTTTATAGGGAGCTATATATCGTAAGGTCGCATCGTATTCTTCTAAATACAAATGAGTTGCAGCTATCATATATCTAGAATAATACGCCGCTCCGGAATCTCCAATCTTTTCAGCCAACGCAATATTTTCAATACTCCTTGTGATTACTTCGTTGTATTTTCCTTCAAATAGAAGGAAATCTGCACTATCCTGTTGTTTTTTTAGTTGTTCCTTAAGGTTTTCTTGTGAAGCAACTTCTGCTTTTTTTTGAAAACTTCCCTGTGCATACACACATGAAGCACTTAAAACAAACATACATAAACCAAGTTTTGAAGCAATGCGGAACGTTGAGAATTTCATGGTCAAGTAATTAAGTAGATTATTTTGTACCCATAAATGAAATGGATGGCGCTGTAACTATACTTCAAAAAAGCAACGACTAATATAAGTAAAAACGCGCAACATCTTGAGTGCAACCAACTGTAGTACGATTAGACACCAAAAAAATATAGAGCGCACTTCTAGTTCCGGAAAAATACTTTTTACAAATTGCTTTTCCATTTTAATGTGAAGTAATACCCCTTTTATGTGAAGTATGGTATTTTCTGAAATTAACACGTTCATCTTTACGCTGTATCGATCTCTTTAAAATTTTAGTATCTTTCGGTTTCTTAAAATTTCAGAAAAATGAAACGTCTTTTACTCCTTTCAGCTTGTTTTTTTATTACACTTTCAACCGTTGCGCAGTCTAAAATTAAATATGAAGAAATTGCGTCTTCAAAACTGGGCGAAACTCGTAAACTAAAGATTCAACTTCCTAGGGATTATGAAAAAAATACAGATAAAATATATCCTATAATTGTAGTGTTAGACGCCAATTATTTGTTTGAACCGGTAGCAGGAAATGTAGATTATTTTAGCTACTGGGAAGACATGCCAGAAAGTATTGTGGTAGGCATTATGCAAGGTGATTCCAGGTATGATGATGGTGCGTATGACGACACTAACTTTATGCCCGAAGATAAAGGCGCAGATTTCTTCGAATTTATAGGCCTTGAGCTCTTGCCTTATATAGACACTACGTATAGAACGGCGCAATTTACCATTGCGGTAGGACACGATTTTACTGCCAATTTTATTAATTATTATCTTTTTAAAAGTCCGCCACTTTTTAATGGCTATATCAATTTGAGCCCAGATTTGGCGCCCATGATGCTAGAACGTATTCCGGAACGTATCCCGGATATCCCGAGCAAAATATTTTATTATCTAGCCACTGGGACCGATGATATTCCAGACCTAAGAGAACTTACTATAGAACTAGACTCAGCCCTTAAACCTTTAACAAGTGATACTTTCGATTATCACTTTGATAATTTTGAAGGCGCTACGCACTATTCGCTTGTGGCCCGAGCTATCCCGTCTGCACTAGAAAAAATGTTTGCTGTCTATCGCCCTATTAGCAAGCAGGAATTTACAGACAAACTACTTAAAATGGACACCCCTATAAGCGAATACCTTCTAGAAAAATACCAAGTAATCGAAAATCTATTTGGACTTACCAACCCCATTCGGGTAAACGATTATATAGCCACCGCAACCGCAGCCGAAAAGAAGGAACAATGGGAGTCCCTTCGTACCATTGCGTCCCTGGCTCAAAAACAATATCCAAACACCGTTTTGGGCGACTATTATATGGGACTTGCTCTAGAGGGTATGGGAGATACTAAAAAAGCAATGCGAACTTTTCAGGGCGCTTTTGACAAGGAAGAAGTAGACTTTATTACCATTGATTTAATGCTGGAAAAGGCCGATAAAATTAAAACTGATTTTGGATATTAAAAAATTACTATCTTTATAATTATCTAAATAAATAAAATCTTATGAGAAGTATTCTTTGGCTTATTGCAGTGGTATGTATAATAGTTTGGCTTCTTGGCTTCTTTAACATTGTTGAAGGTCTTGGCACGAGTAACCTAATTCATATTTTATTAGTTCTTGCTGTTATAGCAATACTCTACAGTATTATACGCGGTAGGTAATTGCACAACATTTTCTTCTGCTTTTTAAATTTTAAAGTGCTATAGCTCATAAAATTTATGGGCTATAAAGCACTTTTTTCAGTTTTCTTCTGAAATTTTCTATTCCCCTAGTATTTGGCCTTTTTTATTAATTAAGTGTATTTTTGACTCTAGAAACTATGGCCAAAACAAAAACTACTTTTTTCTGCCAAAACTGCGGCGCTCAATTCGCAAAATGGCAAGGACAATGCACCTCGTGTAAAGAATGGAATACAATTGCCGAAGAAATAATCCAGAAAGCAGAGAAGATTTCCTGGGATGTATCCTCGAATCCGCTCGGACACCAGAGCTCGGTCACTGAGCGTAGCCGAAGTGCCAAACCTATTTTAGTTTCTGAAATTTCTTCAGAAAAAGAAGCACGGTTAGACACTAAAAATGAAGAACTTAATCGTGTTTTAGGTGGAGGATTAGTCCCGGGAAGCCTTACACTTTTAGGCGGCGAACCGGGCATTGGAAAAAGTACGCTAATGCTGCAAGTTGCGTTACAATTGCCGTATAAAACGCTCTATGTTTCCGGCGAAGAGAGTGCACAACAAATTAAAATGCGCGCCGCACGTGTCTATCCCGAAGCAAACAGCTGTTATATTCTCACGGAAACCAAAACACAAAATATCTTCCGAAATATTGCCGAAATGCAACCCGACATTGTAGTAATAGATTCTATACAAACCCTGCACACCGACCATATTGAAAGTAGCGCTGGTAGTATTTCTCAAATACGGGAATGTACTACAGAGCTTATAAAATTTGCAAAAGAAACGGCTACGCCCGTTATTTTAATTGGTCATATTACCAAAGATGGAAATATTGCAGGCCCAAAGATTTTGGAGCATATGGTAGATACCGTCCTTCAATTTGAAGGCGACCGAAACCATATTTATAGAATTTTACGCGCCAATAAAAACCGTTTTGGAAGTACCAACGAGCTGGGAATTTACGAAATGCAAGGCAGCGGACTTAGAGAAGTAAGCAATCCTTCGGAAATTTTAATCTCTAAAAACGAGGAAGAGTTAAGCGGCACTGCCATTGCGTCAACGCTGGAAGGAATGCGCCCGTTAATGATTGAAATTCAAGCGCTCGTTTCCACAGCTGTGTATGGAACACCTCAGCGAAGTGCTACGGGATATAATGCCAAACGCCTTAATATGATTTTGGCGGTTTTGGAAAAGAGAGCCGGTTTTAAATTAGGCGCTAAAGATGTATTTTTAAATGTTACCGGTGGAATTACGGTAGACGATCCCGCCATAGACCTGGCCGTGGTTGCTGCGGTTCTTTCTTCAAACATAGATATTGCCATAGACAAACGTATGTGTTTTGCAGCTGAAATTGGTTTGGCAGGTGAAGTACGTCCTGTTCCCCGAGTAGATCAGCGTATTCTAGAAGCCGAAAAACTGGGCTTTGAAAGTATCATCATCTCCAAATACTGCAAACTTCCGAAGGCTTCGTATGGCATCTCCATTATTAAACTAGCAAAAGTAAATGATGTGGTGCAGCACTTATTCGGATAAAAAAACGCCTTCAGATTTTCATCTTTCATGCGTCCTATTAAACTGAAAATATTGGGTATCTAATTACTCTTTAATTAGTTGTTTTGTAAGTGTCCCGAAATTGGTTTGAACGGTTACTAAATACGTCGCACTCGCTAGTTCTGAAATGTCTATAGCAATTTTACTCGCACTGAAATTTTCAGCTTTAATAATTCTTCCACTTATATCGTAAATGGTAATTTTCTCCACTTGAACTCCTAAAGGTGTCTCAATATTCACTATGGATATCGCCGGGCTTGGAAACAAAATAACAGAAGCTTTGTCTAATTCAAATTCCGGAGTTTCTAAAATTGCTTCTACTGAAAGTATAAATGTACACGTAGCTTCATTTAAAGCATTATCGTTTACTATTACTGAAATAGGATAAGAACCTGCAGTAAGCATAGTTCCTGGTGCTGGTGTTTGTATAATATTGGCAAGAGTTGTGGTGCAATTATCTGCAATTACAATAAGACCTTCGGCTACATAATCCGGCACTTCATACGCTTCTTCCAATGGCACAAAAACACTTGAGTCTGTTGGGCAATTTATATCGGGTATTTCGGTGTCTTCTACGGTTACCGTAAAACTACACGTACTTATATTTCCCACGACATCTGTCGCGGTGTACGTAACCGTTGTAACACCAACAGAGAACATGTCCCCACTGTTATGAGATGTTGTAAATGTTAAGTTCACACAATTATCTGATGCTACTGGAGGTGTCCAACTTACATTGGCATCGCAATCTCCAAAGTCATTGCCCATAACTAGGTTTGAGGGACAATCTGTAATTACGGGCATTTCAGCATCTGTTACCGTTATTGTAAAGCTACATACAACTGAATTCCCAGAAGGATCCATTGCTGTATACGTTACCAAGGTGTCCCCTAATTGAAACTCATCTCCAGGAGTATGCGAAGCTGTTACCACAACACTACAATTGTCTGAACTCACAGGTGGTGCCCAGGACACCAATGCATCACAACTTCCTAGGTCATTCGCTACTACAATATCTGCCGGGCAGGAAATAAAGGTTGGATCTTCAGTATCTAAAACAGTAACTACGAAGCTACAGGTTGCTGTATTTCCGGAGGTATCTGTAGCCGTGTAATGGACCGTTGTAGTTCCAACAGGAAAATAATCTCCTGGAAGGTGGGTACTCGTTAAATTCGCACCACAATTATCGGTTTGCGAGGGAGGTGTAAAAGACACTAGGGTACCACAATCTCCAGCTTGGTTTGGAACCGAAATATTTGCCGGACAATTAGAAATAACTGGGGCTTCGTTTTCGGTTATGGTTACTGTAAAACTACACGTATCTGCATTTCCTGCAGCGTCCGTTGCGGTGTATATAACCGTGGTCACCCCTGCTGCAAATACTTCACCAGGATTGTGAGTAGTTATGAGCGTTGCATTGCAATTATCGGTTTGTAAGGGTGGCGTCCATGATACTGTAGCTGAACACGTTCCAGCATCTGTATTTTGTGTAATATCTATAGGGCAACTTGAAATGACCGGGGTTTCAATATCCAGTACAGTTACTGTAAAACTACAGGTAACAGTGTTTCCCGCTGGATCCATTGCTGTATAACTAACGGTGGTTACACCAGACGGAAACGTATCTCCTGAAGTATGTGTGGAGGTAATTGAAGCTGAACAATTATCACTTGCCGTTGGTGCATTATACACAACAGCTGCTGTACATACACCCGTATCATTATTCACAGTAATATTAGCAGGACATCCTGTAAACACTGGACTTACATTGTCTACTACCGTGATATTGAAGCTACACATACCTAAATTACCCGAACTGTCTGATGCCGTATAGGTAACTGTAGTCACCCCAACTGGGAAAAATTGTCCTGGATTATGAGTTGAAACAACGTTAACATTGCAGTTGTCTAATGCCGTAGGAGGAACATACCCTTCTGCAGTGCTCACCACGGCTCCACAAGAACCTGGTTCTGCTTCTACGGTAAAAGATGCTGGGCATGCTGTGAAGGTTGGCAGTTCATTATCTGAAACAGTTATTGAAAACGAACTTTGCGCAAAATTTCCAGCAGTATCCGTAGCCGTATATATTACGATGGTTTCACCTATTGGAAAAAAGGAGTTAGGCGCGTGCGTTGAAACTAACGTAAAAGCACAATTATCAGTAGCAACTGGAGGTGTAAAGTTTACATTGGCACCACACATCCCCAAGTCTGAATTCATAGTGATATTGGCAATTGTTGTGATGGAAGGGGCTGTTGTATCGGTAATAGTAACAGTTTGCGTTTGTACCACCGTATTACCATTCCCATCGTCGTACGTCCAAACTACGGTATTGGCTCCCTGGTTGGTAATGGGAAACGTAGCTGAAGGTGTTGTTGCTGAAATCACGCCAGCGCAAACATCTGTAGCTGTTGGAAGTGTAAGGGATGTTACGGCACATTCAGAAGTAATAGCCGGTAGCGTTGCCGTGTCAGGAACAGGAGGAATATCTTCTGCACCGCCATCAATTAGCATCCAACTAGAATTGGCAATAAGTTCTCCACGGGCTGTTTCACCAGCGCAGTATTTGCTGTTTCCACCGTTAAAAAGCACTCCATTTTGCACTATTTGGGCATTCCACCCAATGAGCAAAGCATCATAATTAGGAATAGAAAGCGTAACACCCGTAAACATATTATCCATAGTGCTCACACTAGTGATATCCCAGGATCCAAGATCCTGATCAAAGGCTTCGGCAGCTGTGAACATTTCTTCCATGGTGGTTACCATTGTCACATCCCAACCACTAATATCCTGATTAAAGACTCCTGCGTCGTTAAACATATTATCCATTGTCATAACGCTACTTGGAACCCATCCCGAAATATCTTCATTAAAAGCTTCGGCACCAGCAAACATAAAACTCATGTTGGTTACCTGTCCTACATCCCAAAGGTTTAGATCTTGATTAAAAACTTCAGCACCGTTAAACATATTGGACATATCGGTTACCATCGCCACGTTCCAAGCACCAATGTCTTGGTTAAAACTAAAAGCATTGGTAAACATTCCGCTCATATTGGTTACACTATCTACTAACCAAACACCAATGGGTTGGTTGAATGATTCGGCACTGGAAAACATTCCTTCCATAGTGGTCACCGTTAATACAACCCACGGACTAATATTTTGATTAAAACTTCTTGCATTTAAGAACATCCCTTGCATGTTGGTAACGCCAGTGACATCCCACAGGCTAATATCCTGATCAAAATTCACGGCACTCGCAAACATAGAGTCCATGTTTGTTACTAATAATGTAAGCCAAAGATCTAGTGGCTGATTAAAAGGCGTTTCAGCAAACATACTTTCCATGGTAGTGACACTTGAAACATCCCAACCACCAATAGGCTGATTAAAGGCGCTTTGAGAAAACGTAGCTTCCATACTAGTTACTGAAGTGGTTACCCAACTGCTTAAGTCTTGGTTAAAACTGGTTGCTTCGTTAAACGTTTCAGCAAGGGTTTCTATGGTTGAAACATCCCAGGAATTAATAGGGTCGTTAAACGAAATAGCTCCTTTAAATAATTGCGCTAACGATAGTACACCAGTAAGATCTGGTGCATCAAAAGCATTCACTCTAAGATTTTTACAACCAAAAAATGCAGCTTCCATAGAAGTCCATGGGTTAGTTCCCCAATTATCTACAGCCAGTATTTTTTCCTTATCGCCACCATCATTAAAATATATTCTAGGAAAATCTCCCGAAATTGTCACAATATACCTTCCCTCCGTTGCGTAGGTGTGGGTTATGTCTCCCATCACGTTCATATCTGTATTTCCATCACCCCAATCTACGGTATAATCGTATCCCGTATCAGTAGTAGGAATAGTAATTTGATTAGACATAGAAGTTCCAGGATTGTTAGTTTGCCAGATGGTCACAAAATCTGTTACACATACTTCACCACCATCGGTTATACTCCATGTATCGTTGGTTTCAATGTCTGTTTTTGCCGTTGCTCCTGCACAATATTCGCTGTTTCCAGCATCGAAAGATACGTTTGTCTGAAGCGTTTGCGCCTCCCAACCAACGAGCAAGGCATCGTAAATAGAGGTGGGTAACGTTACATTAGCGAACATGCCGTCCATAGCTGTAATAGTACTCACATCCCAACTACCAATATTGTTATTTATAGAAAGGTTTACAGCATCCTGAAACATAAATGACAGCGCTGTTACTCCAGTGAGGTTAGGCTCGTCTATAGCTGAAATGGCAATATTTGAGCATCCATCAAAAGCATTTTCCATGGACGTCCAGGCATTAGAGCCCCATTGCACTACCGACGTAATTTTATCTTTATCACCGCCCCCATTAAAAAATATTCTCGGGAAATCTCCTCTAATTTTTACTTTATAAGTACCTGCCATTGGATAGGTATGCGCACCATCTCCCATGAGATTGCTATCCATAGCATTATCCCCCCAATCCACACTATAATCATAGCCAGCTCCTGTAGTTGGAATGTTGATGGCATCGTTTGCTGAAGTTCCAGGATTATCGGTTTTCCATAGCGTAATAAATTCGTCACTACAATCCAGACCGCCATCAATAATGTTCCACATAAAAGTAGTAGCGAGGATTTCTTTTCCTTCCACACCAAAGCAATAGGTGCTGGTATTTCCTGCATCGAAGGTTACTTCGTTTTGTACGGTTTGTGCAGACCAGCCCATTAGAATATGTTCGTAATTTTCTTCAGAAAGCGTTACCCCGTTAAAAAATTGCTCCATATTCTGAACATTAGTAATATTCCACCCCCCAATGAGTGCATTAAAACTTGTGGCGTTTTTAAACATCGAAATCATGTTAGTAACCAACGAGAGGTCTGGAACATCGGTTGCAGTGATGTTTAAATTACTACATCCATCAAAAGCATTTGCCATAGAGGTCCAGGCGTTGGTTCCCCAGGCTTCAACACTTATAATTTTATCTTTATCGCCTGCATTATTGAAAAATATTCTTGGAAAAGTTCCTCTAACTGCAACGGTATGTACACCTGCTACTGGGTAGGTATGCATTGCATCTGCCGTGATGCCCAAATCGTCGAATGTTCCGTTGTTATCCCAATCTACGTCGTACAAATAGGTTTCTCCTGGGGCTGTTGGAATGGTGATAGTTTCAGAAGGCGATGTGGTTTCCCACGTGGTGATAAAATCCTGCGCCAAGCCTTCCGCTAGAAAAAAGAGGAAGAAAAATGCTGAAACATAATAGGACACCTGGGTAGTTTTTCTCATAATGGTAGTTACTTGGCAGAATTTTCTTGTTCACGTAAAGCCGCGATATAGGTTACAATCTCTTTGGTAGTTCTTAGATACTCTTCAAAAAGGTCGGGCCTATGTACATTGGGTTTTCCGTCTGTAATCGTTGTGATTTCTGGGTCAAAAAACGCGTAGGTATAAAATGAAGCCGTCACTAATTTATCTGCCGACACCACTTTATCATACGCATACATAAATTTTAATATGGTTTCTTTATCGTTTGGATACAGGTGTATCATACGCCAGAAAGCTTTTTGGATTTCAAATTTTGCGATGGGCTCTCTAATGTCTGCAATAGTGTATTCGTTTTTATACACCTCAGCTCTATAGGCGGCATCTTGAGCTAGCTTTTGAGCTTCGTCACTAAAAATCATTTTGCCACCTTCCACAATCACTCCTGGTGTTTGCACTTTGGTAATCCATTCTTTTAGCACCTCCTCATTCGCCATCATATCTTTAAGCTCATCGCCAGTAATGGTACTGGTATCGGTAACCGTAGGCTGCGCAGAAAGACTGAAAATCCCAAGACTCACCAAAAGAAGGGAAGCAAATATGTTATTATTTGATAATAGTCGCATAATCTAGTTCTATTTTATTTTCTGAAGGGTTCTGTAATTTTTCTGAAATTTTTGCCAAACGTTCTTCAAGCGTTTTAATTTTGGCGTCTAGGTTTTCTTGTTGTTTTTCAATGGAAGCTACATCCTGTGCAATGATATTGTTATGAATTCCCATCACAATCTTCACCAGCTTAGGGCCTTCGTTTGTATTGGTTTCCCAGGATCTTCCCACTGCCAATTTGTAATCTGCTGGCGTCATATTTTCTAGAGAAATTGCTTTTCCGTAGCCAGAAATCTTAGTGTCTGCTACAATGAAATCGCCTTGAGTTACTGGCCCTATCACTTTTACAGGCACTTGGCCCAAAAATGCTACTGGGTTTCCTAAAGGGGTAGCTTCTTTTTCGGGCGTATTCCCTAAGACGATGGGCTTATGAGAAACCACTAAAATTTGCTCGAAGTTGGTAAGGTCTTTAGAAATTTTTCCACCTCTAATTGCTACAATATCGCCTGCTGTAAGATATTCTGAAACATCTTCTCTTGGGAGCCATTCGGCATAATCTCCGTGACCAGATTCAAATGAAACGCCAATTTTATTATACACATCTATTAAATTTGAAAGTTCGGTACCTCCACCTACTAATCCTTCTACTAAATCTACACCTACAAATCCTGCCAACACATTAATCACGTATACCTGGTCCAGGACGGTATTATCTCTAAAATCTGCCGTAGACTGCGCTACAATGGCTCCTGTTTGACGATTTTCCTTATCTTGAAATGATAAGAAGGCGTTTGATGAGCTCATAGAATTAGCCACTGTAGTTGCGGTAACATTAGGTATGGTTAGAATATTTGCATTACTTATTTCTGGTAACGCTTCCGGAATTGCAGGAATAATATTGTTTATTGTTGGCACAATTTGCGTGGTTGGAAATGCAATTCTGGGTATTACAATAGCGGGTAATGAGGGAACACAAAACTCAATAGGTGGAATACAAATGGTACAATTAAAAAATGTGCACGGATTAAAACAATAGCGCCCTGAACATAATCTACCAGAACCCGGGAATATTGTCACTGCAGGTACAATAGTAAACTCAGGAATGGTAAACCCAGGAAAATCGAATGGAAGCCCAAGTTTGTCGTTTATAACACCAATAATAGTATTTCCAATAGAACCAAACTGTCCCAAAACTAAGTTTGCAGGAACAAGTGCAACAATGTCGCTTACATTAATTGAAGCCCCATTTGGGTTTGTGGTAGCTAATAAATTACCAACCGTTTGTATTTGAGATTGGTATGCGCTAAGGTAAGGGTTGTTTATTTGAAGATAATCTCCTGGATTGTTAGTTCCCGCAGGACCATTATACGCCCCGTGTGTTCTTCCTAATTTTATTAATATACCATCTCCGCTCGTATTGTTTGTATTTTGAAATGTCGTAACAGATGCTACTTGGTCATCGGCGATAGTTAAATTTGTTGAAGAAACGCCACCCAATAGAAAACTAGTACGGTTTGCTTCCAAAGTCAAAGAATTATTCACTAAAGCAACGCCTGTAATATCTAGCGTATTATTTAACATTGATATTCCCCCTACGGTTAATGCACCAGATAATCCTGAAGCACTTGCGTTTGCAATATTTAAAGTGTTTTTAAAAGTAACCATGCCATCCACAGCTAGTAATCCTGTAAAACTCGTGGCAGTACCATTATTAACACGTAACGTATTATTAAACGTGCTTTCTCCGTCCACAGTGAGTGTTCCATTTAAAACTGAAGCACTGTTGTTAAGCACATATAAATCATTCAATAATTTTGTTTCATCAATAACGTCCAGTGTTCCAGTTAGGCTTGTTGAACCTCTTCCAAAAACTACTACGTCAGCATTCAACACAGACGCTCCATCTACTGTAAGAGTACCACTTAAAGCAGCTGCACTGTTGGTAGCTACTAACAGACTGTTATTAAAAGTAGTCGCCCCATCAACATCTATCACGCCAGTTAAATTGGTGTTGCTAGCATTATTCACAGTTAAAGAACCTTGTAAATTGGCAACTCCAACCACATCCAAAGTTGAATTAAGAAGTGTTGCTTCGTCCACTTGTAACATTCCCGAAAAGTTAGTTTCAGCATTGTTATTTACAAATAATGTATTGTTAAGATTTGTGACCCCAAGAATAGTAACATCATCATTAAAAATAGCATTTCCACCCACTGTTAGATCGCCGGAAAAATCTGCTGGAGCGAGGTTATTTACGGTAAGGCTGTTGTTAAGATTTGTAGTCTCTCCCACAGTAAGTAATCCCGAAAGTTGGGTTGGGCTTTGTGCATTCACATTCAAATTACCAGCTAAATTTGTAGTCTGGTTAACCACAAGCGTTGTTTCAAATCTAGTGGGTCCCTGGGCGGTTAATGTTCCGGATAAGGCAGTTGGCGCGGCATTATTTACATATAAGTCATTATTTAAATTGGTAATTCCTGTAACGGTAAGATCCTGATTAAAAACGGTTGTTCCTGCTACCAATACATCTCCCGAAACGGCTACATTACTTTCATTATTTACGTTTACATCATTGTAGACAGTGGTCTCTCCATTCACAACTAAGCTTCCAGTAAAAACGGTAGCACCTTGAGCTTCCACATTAAGACCATTACCTATGTTGGTTTCTTCGTCTACTCTTAAATCACTTTTTAAGCGCGTTCTTTTGTGAACCCGTAAAGAATCTTTAAGTAAGGTTTCAGTATCCACATTCAACAATCCCGAAAGAATCGTATAGGAACCATTTGCCACAGTCAAGGAATCGTTTAATACAGTGGTTCCATCTACTCTCAAACTACCTGTTAACATGGTCTCGGACTGGTTATTTACAAATACATCGCTATTCAGTATCGTTCGCCCATTAACTATTAGGTTGCTTTTTAAAATTGTATTTCCTTCTACATCTAGGGTTTTGGTAATGAGTACATTTCGATGAAACGCATAGGGAATGAACACCAGTTCTTTATTTTCCTGAAATTTAAATTCTGAACCCGTTAGTTTTATTTCCACTTTCAGCTCTCTTGGGGCTGCATCCCAAAGTATTGTACTGAAATCTCCAAAATCTGGTGTGCCGTTACCAATCCTAACACTGAACATACCAAAGGCATCGGTTACTGTGGTTTGCACTTCTCTATACTCCGCACTTTCCGAAGCCTTTATAATGGTGAATCTTACTTCTATGGTTTCGTTTACCAGCACGTTACCTTTTACATCAACCCCTGGAATTTCTTGTACGGCGGGATCAAAAATAACAGATTGATAGCTAATGCCATCGGTCTGCGCTGTTACAGCATACCCTACCAAACATACTAAAAGTAGTAACTTCTTCATGGTCTATTTGCTTTTTCCGTTAAACAATACTGCCTTATCTGCTTTTTGATCCAGCAATTCTACTTGCTTCTCAAGGACTTGGTATTTGGTCTGATATGCATCTTGTTTTTGTTTCAGTTTTATAATAATGTTTGCCCAATCTCCATTATGAACTCCTACCACTGTATTTACCATTTTAGGGCCTTCGTTTAAATTTTCATCCCAAGAACGACCCACTGTTACTTTAAAATCTTCAGCAGTCATATTGTTTGGATGTATTGCTTTTCCGTAGCCATTAACCGCTTTGTTTGCCACAATAAAATCTCCAGTTCTTACAGGACCTATTATTTTAACCGGAACTTGCCCCATAAAGGCAACATTGTTTCCTAAGTGAACTTTTTCCTTTTCGGGAGAATTACCCAAGATGATAGGTTTGTAAGACACTACCATTACCTGTTCTGCATTGGTAAGGTCTCTGGTAATACGTCCTCCTTTTACACCTACTATATCTCCTGCGGTAATGTATTCGCTATACTCTTCACGTTGTAACCACTCTGCATAATCTCCATTCCCAGAGGCATATTCAACCCCTATTTTGTTATACAAGTCTACAATATTGGTGATCTCTGCTATTCCCGTTGCCAAACCATCTGCAAGATCTACTCCTACAAATCCTGCGGCTACATTTAAAACATACACGGGATCGAGAACGGTATTATTTACAAAGTCCTCTGTGGATTGCGCTCTAATGGCACCTACCCAACGACCGTCTTTATCCTGGAAGGTCACGTACTCGTTTTCTTTTGTTAAGGATTCGGTTACGGTTCCAACATTTACCCGTGGTATATCTATGGTTATCCCTTGAAGTGGGATATTGGGTATTTCTGGCAATAATTCAAAACCTGGCGTAAAATTAATCCGCGGAAGTATCACTTCTGGTATCGTTACTCCTGGTATGGTAAGTCCAATTATAGGCACCGTTACCGAGTTTGTAATGACTGTTCGCGGTAATAGTGTTGTTTGTGGAATAGTAATCTCAGGAAACGAAACTGGAAGCAAATCATTAATAGGTCCTGGTGGATCTACATCATTTATATAATCGATAATGCCGTTCCCTATTCCTGCTATAGCTCCAGCAGCAAAACTAGTAGGTACTAGTTGTAAAATATCACTAGGTGTAAGAGACGTAGGATTTGTAGCAGTAAGTTTACTTTGTAGTACACCTATAGGACCTTGTAAAGCAGCAACGGCTGCTATTGCGCTTATTTCCAGGTAACCATCTGCATTTACTGGAGCAGTTACAGAAGCGTCTCCATTATAGGCTCCGTGATTATTTCCCAGTTTTATCACGATACCATCTCCATTACCATTGTTAGTATTCTGAAACGTAGCAACAAAATTAGGCGAGTCTGCAGATACGCTAATGGCATTTGTATTTAATGCCCCTAAAGAAGCAAGTCCTGTTACCGTTAAATCATTATTAATAAGCGTAGCTCCGGCAATTGTTACTGTGTTATTTAAATTGGTGGCACCATCTACGGTTAGAGCTCCAGACATATTGGTAGCGGCACCTCCTGTAACATTTAATGCATCGTTTAAGGTTGTTACGCCAGTAACTCCCAGCGTACCAGTTAAGGTTGTAGCACTTCCGTTGAGAACCTGAAGCGCGTTGTTAAAAAATCCTCCTTGGTCTACAGACAAGGTCCCGGTAAGTTGGGTAGTACCTCCTCCAGAAACAGCTAAGTCATTATGTAAGGTTGTTACTCCGTTCACCAAAAGCTCTCCTGTTAATTCGGTACTGGCATTATTGGCAACCTCTAGTGTATTATTTAAGATTGTTTCCCCATCTACGGTTAACATTCCTGTTAACGAAGTTGCGCTTGCATTGGCAACTTCTAAGGTGTTGTTAAGCGTTGCTGCTCCTAGCACATCTAAAGATCCTGTTAGATTCGTGGCGCTTCCATTAAGCACTTGTAACTCGTCTTGTAATGTGGTTGCCCCTCCTACTTCTAAGGTGTTGTTAAGTTGTGTTGTTCCATCCACGGTAAGCGTTCCTGAAAGATTTGTTGCTGCACCATTATTCACATTAAGGCTGTTGTTCAAGTTTGTGATGCCTTCTATAGTTACATCCTTCCCAAAGCCTATAAGACCATCCACATTTAAAGTTCCTGAAAGCACTGTGGGGCTGCCGTTATTAACGTTAAGGCCACTATTAAGGTTTGTTTCCTGTTGTACCGTTAACGTTCCCGAAAGATTAGTAGCCGCTTGGTTGCTTACATCCAAACTATTTTCAAGGTTGGTAGTACCAAGTACTTGTAAGTTATTTGCCAACTGGGTAGCGCCTTCCACTACCAAAGTACCGGACAAATTTGTTGGAGCGGCGTTGTTTACATTCAACTCATTATTAAGATTCGTATTTCCATTTACGGTTAAGTCGCCATCAAAGGTGGTAGATCCTTCAATATTTAAATCGCCAGAAACATTTAGATCACCGCCCTGATTAATATTCACATCACTTTCAAAATTGGTGATGCCATATACGCGAAGAGTTCCTGTAAGCTGCGTTGGGCTTTCATTACGTACGTCCAGACTATCATATAGCGTGGTTTTTCCGTCTACCTTCAACTCTCTTTTTAAGTAGGTATCGCCTCCAACTTCCAGTGAATTTCCCAGTGCGGTTACACCATAGACCGTAAGGGTTCCTGTAAGAGCTGTAGGACTTTCATTAGTTACGGTAAGTGTATGGTTAAGTCTTGTAAAATTATCTACCGTTAACGAACCCGTTAATAAAGTGGCACTGTTATTATTTACGCTTAGTGATTTGTTAAGATTGGTAGTACCATCAACAGTTAGATCACTGCCTAGTGTTGTAATGCCTGTTACATCCAGAAACCCCGTAGCAATTATATCTCTGTGAAATGCATACGGTACAAACAACAAACCTTGCTTGCTTAATTGGTTAAAGCTGCCTTCTATATTTATTTCTACTTGTAGGTCTTTCTTCTTACCCTCCCAGAATATTTCGGTAAAAAGACCCGTTTGTGGCACGCCTTGCCCAATAGTTAAGTTCACCATCCCAAAAGCGTTGGTCGTGGTGTTTTGGGTTTCTTGGTATTCTACAGCGCCATTTTCATTTAGCACCGTAAAGCGGAAAACAACATCGGTATGTATTAATATGTTATTGACACCATCCACACCAGGTAATTCCTGCGGATTCGGATCTATAATAATGGCCTGATAGCTCAATCCGTCGGTTTGAGCTAGTGTGTTGCATGTTGCTATGAACAACAAACTTAAAGTGATTATATTTTTCATGGGTTGTTGTTTATTCTTCGGTTTCGGTTTCTTCTATCGTTTCAACTTCTTTCTGCGGAAGGTTTACTTTAAAACCTATCCCAATCATATGCATTGAAATTTTAAGTTTTTCATTACTGGTTGAGGTAGCGTCCTCCAAATCTAAACTTTGCCCGTACATATACTGAAGATACACACTCGTGGCATCTGTTATGGGATACGCCACACCCAGACCTCCGCGGAAGAAAAACCCCGCATCGTCAAACTCCTCCACTCCATTCAAGTCGAAAACCTGGTTGTTGAGAGTTTGTGTGCCTTGTACCAAAAATTCGTAGGATGCCGTAGCTTTCAGAAAAAAAGTGAAGTCGTGAAAGGTGTATACGTTATAATCAAACCCCAAATTTATTCCTACGTAATCCACGTCATATTCAAAATAATTTCCCAAGGCATTATCGCTTCCAATGGAGCCGTAACTATTATGAGAAGCGCCTAGGTTAATGTTTAAGCCGTCGGTAAAAAAACGGTGTGCATAGCCTGCCGAAATATAATTAGTGGTCACTGGGTTCAGGTTTTCAAGCAAGGTTCCGCTACTATTTTTAAATTCGAAATTTGAAGACACCTTTCCTGCCTCAACAAAAATTTGCTGTGAGAAAGCCGAGCTGGAAATTGCTATAAGGAGTAAAAAAGTAATTTTTTTCATACGTATTGCCCTGCCTTAAAAGCGGGGTTGGTTTTGGTTAGTTTTTAATAAGTGTGGCGGTAAATTGTTTCTTTGCCTGCGAAATAGATAGCAAGTAACTAGCGCTAGATAAAAAATCGAAATCCAATTGTATTTCCCTGGCTGGTGCCATTTCTTTTGAAAAAACAACACGCCCTGAAATATCGTAAAGTGTAATAGAAAGCGGTGCATTTATGTCTTCAGAAAATCGCACTTGCACGTTGCTGCTAAAAGGATTGGGATACACTACGGCTTGCAGCGAATTGTCCTCGTCCAAAACTCCTTCAATTTTAATGGGTGGTTGAATAAATCCCTGTAGCACTGTGATATCCTGAGCGGTGTGGTTACCAATAACACTGGCTTGCCCCACACTCTGCTGAACGATATACTGTTTTCCTGAAACTGTTGTCGTGATAGAACTTCCGTTTACGCCCACGGTAGAGCGAACTGTTTCCTGTGCAAAAAGAGTTCCGTACGTGATAAAAAGCATCACAACGGCGAGTAGTTTTGGCATCATAAGAATTACATTTGACTAGTTAACCAAATGTAATTCTTACCGTTACGCAAATCAATACGCACCCCATGTCCATTTTTACGTAGGGGTACGTAGTGCGTACTTGAGCGATTCTTATATTGTAGAAATAAGCGCTTTATTGGCTTGTGCCCAAAGTAACAGAGCATCTGGTGCCGTATCCAAATCCAGTTTGGCAATAATATTCGTACGATGTTTTTGCACGGTCCTGTAGGAAATATTAATAATTTCCCCAATTTCTTTGGAAGATTTATTCTGCGCGACCAACCTCAAAATAGTGCGTTCGGATGGTGACAAAAAATTAAGCTTAGTTAATTCGGGAGCTACGTGCTCTTCAAAAATAGATTCAAAAGTCTTACTGAAGTATTTTTTTCCCTCTAACAAACTTTGAATGCAATTATCCATTTCAGAAAAAGGTTCATCTTTAAGCAGGTAGCCATCTATTTTAAGGTGTTTGGCTTTTATGATAAATGCCTTTTCTTTATGTGATGTTAGGATTATAAATTTTGTGTTTGTTGCCGTTGTTCTTCCTTTATCAATTACTTCAAAACCCGTGAGTAGCGGCATTTCAATATCCAAAATTGCGATATCTGGTTTTTCGGTTTGCAACAATTCTAAAGCAATAGCTCCGTTAGTCGCCTCTAAAAGCGTATGATATCCGTTCTCTTGAAATTCCTGCAACAACCCTTTTAAGAGCATTGGGTGATCGTCTGCCACTAAAACTTTAATGTTTTTTTTCATTTTTTAGGAATAATGGCTGTGGTTATGGTGCCTTTATGATGACTACTCTTTATCTCTAAGGTTCCTCCTACAATTTTTATACGCTCGGAAAGTGTTTTAAGGCCTAAGCTATTTTGCAGTTGAGCTTCGTTTACCTGAAACCCTTTTCCATTGTCCGAAACTTCCACTTGTATTTCTGAGGGTGTTTCAGCTACCTCAACACTAATAGCGCCTGCGCTAGAATGTTTCATACTATTTGTTATACACTCTTGCACAAATCTATACAAATTTAAACTTTCGGCTTCATTAAAAAAACGGTCCACATTCTCAACGTTCACCGAAAAGAACGTGTCAAACTGTTCATCTAGATCATAAATTAATTGCTCTATACTTTCACTTAAGCCCAATACTTTCAGGTTTGCCGGGTACAAGCCTCTCGAAATAGCGCGTACTTCCTCTAAAACAGTATTGGTTAAGTCTGTTAAATCATCATCTCCTTTTTGTTGTGTTTTCTTTTTAATAAGGGTAAGTTGTTGCCCCACACTATCGTGCAACTCTTTTGCAATATGGTTGCGTTCCTTTTCCTGAGACCATAAAAGAGCTACTGCAAACTTTTCCTGCATGCGCTGTTTCTCTCTGGATTTATCCAACAGGTACAATAGAAGAAAAACCAAGGTTATAGAAACCGATAAATAAAACCACCACGTACGGTAAAAAAAGTTTTTAGAAATAATGGCTATCTGCAACGCTTCTCCAACCTTTTTCCCCGAAAAGTCCAAAGCCTCTATTTGTAAATTATAATTTTTTGCTGCCAGATTAGGAAATCTAATTTGCTGTTCCTGTTGCACATAAATCCAGTCATTAGTATCCAAACGGTATTGAAAACTATAGGGTCTGTTTTCTACATTATTAGTAAGTGCATATTCAATTTGTAACTCCTTAAATTCTGCAGGAAGTGTGATGGTAAGACTATCAGAAAAAAGACTTCTATCAAATGCATCAACTATTTTTCCTTGATCGTCGTTATAGCTTCGTATTTTAAGTATTTGGAGTTTTGATTTGCTTACTTCAGGTGCAATTTTTTCAGGATCAAAATAGTTAAGTCCTGCTAAGCTGCCTATAAACAAGCCATCTCCAGTATCCAAGGCACTATACCTATTGGCTTCATTATGGCTAAATCCGTCTTTGGTAGAAAATCTCGTAACGGTATTATTGGTAGTATCCCAACGCACATATCCATTAAAAGTATTCACCCACCATACGTCACCTCTTGACAAAATAGTGGCTACTCCTGCGCCCAACGCATCTTTGTAAATAGTTTTAAACGTTTTGGCGTCTTCATTAAAGGCAACAATAGTTCCTTCCCTACTTCCCAATAAAAAACCATGGTCTGGATCATAATCTGCCATTAATAGATAGGTATCCTCTAACTGACTGGGATCATTGTAGAATTTTTTTTCTTTAGTGGCTGTATTATAGGTTAACATTCCTTGTGATGTGGCGACCACCAGTAGGTTTTTGTTGGCATTATAGGCAAGGTCCTGCATATTTAAAGTGTCGCTTTGTAAGATTTCCTCAAAAACCTTACTCCGTATATTAAAAGAAAGTAGGTGATACTTATTGGTGCCACAAAGTAGGATAGAATCGTTTATTTGCTCAAGCGATGTAATGGGGTAATGGCTGTAATACGCTGAAGTACCTTTGGCCATATCCACCTCAACCATCCCAGATCCACTATTACTCCAAATGGCATTTTTATCTTTAATAAAATTTCGCGAACTATTTGGAAAATTCCCAGAGGTCTCTTTGTTAAAAACAACTTTTTGAGTGCTGAAATCTTTTGTGTTTAAAAGATGCCAACCCTGATTTTCTGTACCCAGCAAATAGGTGTCGTTTTCTAAATGGGCAACCCCCCTAAACTGGTACTCTGGAAGTATCTGCTTGACATTCTTTTTTGAAAACTTAAAATGATGCAATTGCCCAGTACTAGTCCCAATCCAAAGATCCTGTTGCAGATTTAAAGAAACGGTATGTAACGCTATTTTTCCATCGAATTCTTCATTGCTGTACCAAGGATCGATACCACTTTTTTGAGAAATTGAACTAAATTGTAGTATTCCTTCATATTCATTTAGTAACAATTCATTGCCTTTAGCATCGGTTACAAAATCTATATTCGATGAAAACAATTGGTTGTTGGGGATGTTGTACGGAAAAATATCCAGGGCTTCTTCATCTATATAATGCAGAGTAGCATTGTTATGAAAAAACACTGCTTTTTTATCACACAAATTAAAAACTTCATCTATCCAAAGAATTCTTTGTTTCGTATTTAATTGTTTCGTTTTATCTGTTACTATTTTTTTGACAAAAGCACCTTCCCTGGTAAACACCTTTATAGCCATGTTATCACTCGTCACTAACCAATGATTTTTTAACTGAATGATTTTGGTTGAAGTATTTAAAACGTATTTATTTTCTGAACTTGTAAAGGAAAATAAAGGCGTTGTTGTAAGATCTTTTTCTAAGTTAAAAAATGTTATTTCCCTGCCTTTTTGAGCCAGAAAATACTCTTTTTCTTCAAAAGTGTATAGAGAGGATATGTGATCAAATTCTAATCCGATTTTTGTAAAAACCATAGTAAATGGATCAAAATGTAAAAATTGACCTACGTTCGTATTTAAGATAAAAGTCCCATCGGCACGTTTATGAAATTTCACAATAGCATGGATGCCTAATCCATCAGGAACTACAATGTTGTGAAATGTTTTACCATTAAAACGTTGCAACGCAAGCTTTTTATTACCCGCTATTATTTCCCGAGTATCAAGAATACTCCCCGAAAGCCATAAAAAGCCATCATCATCAAAAACCATGTCCCGAATTATATCAAGTGCCAATCCATCATCCTTACCAAAAAGTTTATGGGTAACTTTTTTATCCTGCGCCATAGTTCCCAAGGGTATCCATAAGATACAAACAAAGGCAATACAGCGTAACAGATTAAAATTTTGGTGGAACTGAAGAGCTTCCAAAATATATGGATTTGGTTGGTTTTCAGTAAATATACTTTTATTTGGGTAAAGGAACCTACACTATTTTCTTCGGAAGGAATACAAACCTGAATGTTATATCCTTCTTAAAACGAATCCTGTTCATAGTTTGAACCGCATAATTTGGTAGCTTTGGTACAATTTCTGCTGAAAAACAGCTTATGAACAAACCGAATTTTCTTGCTTTATGTGTGCTGTTACTACTATTTATAGGATGCGAACAAGTCCAGAAAGTGACCGATGTTGTGACCCAACCCACCGCTAGAGAAGTGTATGACAGGACATTCGAAAAAGGTGACTCCCTGTTAGTGCAATGGAAAGAGGCCTTTAGCAAAGCACAACAAGACAGTATTATTGTAACCCTTCCCTATGCAGAAAGTGGTGTTTTCTCTGCTGAAAATTTTAACGTATATTCTTATGATGTACAACTTCGAGAAGGTGAAAAATTGATTGTTTCAGTCCAAAAACAACCCGATTCTGCCCAAATTTTCATCGAATTGTTTCAAAAAAGTGAAGATTCCACAAAATCTATTAAACTTCTAAAAGCTTCCGAGAGAGATAGCAGCCAACTTATATATACTATTGAAAAATACGGATTCTATAAAATAACGGTGCAGCCGGAAATGAAACGAGTATTTCCCTTTCAGCTTAAAATCTATACGCAACCTACCTACGCATTTCCTGTAAGTGGTGCTGGAAATAACAATGTACAAAGTCTTTGGGCAGCCTCTCGGGATGGAGGCAAACGCTCCCACGAAGGCATTGATATTTTTGCACCTAGAGGCACTCCACTCGTTGCAATTTCTGATGGTCGGATTTCCTCAACCGGTGATAGAGGTTTAGGAGGGAAACAAGTTTGGTTGCGGGATGGATTGTTTGGCAAAACCATGTATTACGCACATTTAGATAGTATTAATGTAAAAGAAGGACAGCGTGTACAATTGGGCGATACTATTGGATTTGTAGGGAATACAGGGAATGCTAAAACGACAGCACCCCATTTGCATTTTGGTATTTATAAAGGAGGTACGGGACCTGTAAATCCATATCCCTACGTCAAACAAACCGAGATTCCCGAAATAGCTTCTTTAAACACTACCACGCGAGGGATTATAAAACAAAATAAAATTAGCATCTATCAAGGCCCCTCTTCTGCCTTAAAGGAAGTAGGCACGCTCTCAAAGAATGATACGGTTTCAGTATTTGGACAGTATGGTAGTTGGTTTCACGTAGTGGCGAAAGATAGCACAAAGGGATTTGTTCCTGAAAACCGTGTAGAAGCTCTGCCTTCAAATTAACAGATATTTAAGGCATCGCCACACCTATTGAGAGTATCTTTAGTTTCATAAATTTTCGGATCCTAGTTCAGTTTCAGCTTCGATTTCGATTTCAATTTCATTTCTATGTCCATTTTCTCAAAAATTAAAAATACTTTTTCAGTTTTAAAATCGGTTGACGTGCAGGCCATCGCTAAACTATCCGAAAAAATAGACTTAGGCGAAGTCATGAAAACCGTTGGCGAACTAGACGATCGCCAGATGGCTGGCTTAATGCGGATGCTGAAAACCAAAGCCCGAAAAGGACAACATAAACTACCACCCATTGATGGTGATTTTTATGATTTGAGTTTAAAATTAACCCCTCACCAGCGCGAAATACAACTGAAGGTACGTCAGTTTATGGAAAAGGAAGTAAAACCTATTGCCAATGATTTCTGGAACAGAGCAGAATTCCCCCATCACATCATTCCAAAAATGGCAGCGCTTAATATTTGCGGAATAGCCTACAAAGGCTATGGCTGTCCCGACGAAACTTTTTTAATGGAAGGCATTATGGCCATGGAACTTGCCAGAGTAGATGTTTCAATTTCCACATTTTTTGGGGTACATAGTGGGCTTGCAATGGGTTCCATTTACCTCTGCGGCAGTGATGAGCAAAAAGAAGAATGGCTTCCTAAAATGCAGCGTATGGAAGCTATTGGCGCCTTTGGACTTACCGAACCCAATGTAGGATCTGCCGTAGCTGGCGGCATGGAAACTACTTGCTATAAAGAAGGAGACGAATGGATTCTTAACGGACAAAAAAAATGGATTGGTAATGCTACGTTTAGTGATTTAACCATTATCTGGGCACGTGAAAAAGTAACCAATGCCGTAAAAGGATTTATAGTTCGAACCGATAACCCTGGCTATAAAGCCGAAAAAATGGAAAATAAGATGGCGCTACGTACGGTACAAAACGCCATCGTAACCTTAACCGAATGTAGCATCCCGGAAAGCGACCGACTCCAAAAATGCGATAGCTTTAAAGACACCGCCAAAGTATTAAAAATGACGCGCGCCGGGGTTGCCTGGCAAGCGGTAGGCTGCGCCCGTGGTGCGTATGAAAGTGCTTTAAAATATACCAAGAAGCGTGAACAGTTTGGGCGGCCTATTGCTAGATTTCAGTTAATTCAAAATCATTTGGTGGAAATGGTGGCCAATCTTACCGCGATGCAAACCATGTGTTTCCGTTTAAGCGAAATGCAGGATCAAGATATCTTAACAGACGAACACGCTTCCCTTGCGAAAGTATTTTGCAGTATGCGAACCCGAGACGTGGTAAGTCGCGCCAGAGAAGTGATGGGTGGTAATGGTATTTTACTGGAATACGACGTAGCCCGCTTTGTAGCAGATGCAGAGGCGATTTATAGCTATGAAGGCACGAAGGAAATTAACTCTTTGATTGTGGGTAGGGCGATTACCGGGTATAGTGCTTTTGTATCGTAAAATGAGTTGGTAGACAGTAGCGGGTAGTTGGTGGTGCTTACTGTTATGTAAGGTACGAGCGAGACGCTTGCACTAGCGCAGAGAAAATTGATTAAAGTTTATTTCTAATCTTAGCTACCTCTTAATCTAATGTGTCAAGATTTATATTAAGCATCCCATCTGTTAAGATCAATGTATCAGTATTCACAGTGCCATCTAAGGCCAATCCATCTAAAATTAAATTGTCAAAAGTTAAAACAATTCTAGAATTTAGGGTAAGCTCCATAACGTTAATATTACCTGTATCATCTGTCGAGACAAACAAATCATCTAGATGTGTGTCAGAATAATGAACCTTAGTAAGCTCAAATGGAGCGCCAAAGTCACCTTCTATTGCAAAAACTGGATACTCACCTGTTGTGGTTACATTTTTTAAAAACAATGTTACACTCCTATTGGTGCCGTGGTTCGTAAAACCTAATACCCAATCATTTGTCTCAGGATATACATCAACATTAATTCCATGGGCCTGTGTAGGAAATCCTATTCTGTCTTTTGGCAAGAATAGTTCACCATTTACATAACAGGAAAAAGAATTATCTTCAGTAATGGGAGAAATGGTATCATCATCATTTTTACACCCAACTAAACAAACTGCTAAAATTAAAATTACTATTAAATTTTTCATAAAATATATGCTCACAATATTACAACAAAGAAGAAAAGTTCCTAAATAATCGTAGTGTTAATAATAAGCAATTCCGCATAAAAAAGGCTTTCAGAATTAATTCTGAAAGCCTTTATACTTTTTACCGCATACTGCAACTGAAAACTGCTTACTTAGACTTCAGTTTTTTCTTCACTGCTACTTCCTGGAAGCCTTCAATGATATCGTCTACTTGTATGTCGTTGTAGTTCTTTAATTGGATCCCACAGTCGTAGCCTTTTGCTACTTCTTTTACATCGTCCTTGAAACGTTTTAGCGAATCTAAGTCACCTGTATGGATTACAACACCTTCACGTATTAATCTAATACTGTTGTTACGTATAATCTTACCGCTGGTTACCATACAACCTGCAATGGTTCCTACTTTAGAAATCTTAAAGGTTTCTCTAATTTCGGCAGTACCGGTAATTTCCTCTTTCATCTCCGGAGATAACATTCCTTCCATAGCATCCTTCAAATCGTTGATGGCTGCGTAGATAATTGAGTAGGTACGGATATCGATTTCTTCCTTATCGGCTATCTGGCGTGCATTCCCCATTGGGCGCACATTAAATCCAATAATAATCGCATCGGAAGCAGAGGCTAACAATACATCACTTTCGGTAATGGGTCCAACTGCTTTATGGATAATATTTACTTGAATTTCTTCCGTAGATAATTTCTGGAACGAATCTGTTAAGGCTTCTACCGAACCATCCACATCACCTTTCAGGATAATGTTCAATTCTTTAAAGTCACCTAATGCAATACGACGTCCAATTTCATCTAGTGTAATATGACGTTGTGTTCTTACAGATTGCTCACGTTGTAACTGTGTACGTTTGTTTGCAATATCTTTCGCTTCACGCTCATCTATATACACATTAAATTTATCACCCGCTTGTGGTGCACCGTCTAATCCTAAGATGGACACTGGCGTTGAAGGGCCTGCAGCTTTCACGTTATTACCACGCTCATCCTGCATTGCCTTAATTTTACCACTGTGTTGACCAGCCAATACGTAGTCTCCAATATTAAGAGTACCCGCTTGTACTAATATTGTTGAAACATATCCTCGACCTTTGTCCAGGAATGCTTCTACCACAGTACCTTTGGCTAATCTATCTGGGTTTGCTTTAAGCTCTAATAATTCGGCTTCTAGCAATACTTTTTCTAATAATTCTTTAACGCCTTCTCCTGTTTTTGCTGAAATATCGTGCGATTGTATTTTACCACCCCAATCTTCAACAAGTAAGTTCATTTGTGCTAAGCCTTCTTTAATCTTCTCTGGATTTGCTGTAGGCTTATCTATTTTGTTAATCGCAAATACAATAGGCACCCCAGCTGCTTGCGCGTGACTGATAGCTTCTTTGGTTTGCGGCATAATATCATCGTCTGCGGCTACTACAATAATAGCAAGATCGGTTACTTGAGCACCCCTTGCACGCATCGCGGTAAAGGCTTCGTGACCTGGTGTATCCAAGAAAGCAATTTTTTGCCCTCCTTCTAATTGTACTCCATACGCTCCAATATGCTGGGTAATTCCACCACTTTCTCCTGCAATTACATTTTCTTCACGAATATAATCCAGTAGGGAAGTTTTACCGTGGTCTACGTGACCCATTACGGTAACGATTGGCGCACGTGGCAATAAATCTTCTGGCGCATCAGAATCATTTATATTAGACTCTTCAATATCTGCCGTTACAAATTCTACTTCAAACCCAAATTCATCTGCTACAATGCTTAAAGTTTCGGCATCCAGACGCTGGTTCATAGTCACCATCATTCCAAGTGTCATACACGCAGAAATTACATTGGTTACAGGAACATCCATCATAGTAGCAACTTCGCTTACCGTAACAAATTCTGTAACTTTCAATAATTTGCTATCTAGCTCTTGTTGTGCTAAATCTTCTTCAGTCTTTAGACGGTGGGTATCTCGTTTTTCACGACGGTATTTAGCTCCTTTTCCTTTAGAAGATTTCCCTTGAAGTTTTTCAAGCGTTTCGCGTACTTGTTTTTGGATTTCTTCCTCGGTAGGCTCTTCTTTTGGAACATTTGTTCTTCCTCTCCCTTTAACTCCTCCTCGGCTAGGGCTTGCGCCTCCTGTAGTTCCAGGTCCTTTACTAATACGTCTGCGACGCCCGCGTTTCTCTTTGTTGGGGTCTACTTTTTCTTTCTTCTTTTTCTCAGGTTTCTTAAACTGTGTAAGGTCAATTTTCTTTCCTGTAAAATTAGGACCATCTAGTTTTTTGTAGGTAGTTACCACTACATCGCTTCCTAAAGTAGCTTCTTCTTTTTTAACCTCTACTGCTGGAGTTTCCGCCTTTGTTTTAGCTTCTTCTTTAATTTCTTCTTTAGCTTCTTCTTTTTTAGCAACTGGAGTTGCTTCTTCAACCTTTTCGGTTTTTTCTTCTTTTTTGGCAGCAGGTTTTTCTTCAGGAACTTCTTTTTTAGGCTTTTCTTCGGCTGGAGTAACTTCAGCTTCTACTACCTTTTCCTCTTTAGGGGTTGTAGCTTCTTCTTTCGGCTTTTCCTCTTTCGGTGCTTCGGCAACAACCTCTTCTTTGACAACTTTTTTCTTAGCGTCCAAATCAATTTTCCCAACCTGTTTTAGGCCTCCTAAATTAGCTTCGGCTTTAATTACTTTTCTGGCTTCGGCTTTCTGCTCTTTTTCTTCAAGCTCACGCTCGCGCTCAACACGCAGCTCTTCTTTCTCCTTCCGTTTCTCTTCGCCGACTTCTTTTGAGGCTACTTTCTTGCTCTTGTCTGTTTGAAATTCTTCAAACAGCGTTTCATATTCTTCACCAGATATCTTGGTGGTAGGACGTGCCTCCACCTCGTATCCCTTGGAACCTAAAAATTCCACGGCACGATCTAGCGAGATATTGAATTCGCGCAATACTTTGCTCAGCCTCATTGTTTTTGTTTCAGCCATAAAAATGCTTCCTTTTTTCTAAAGTGTTGTAAAAGTAGTTAAAATGTATGCTACCTTAAAACTACTCCTCAAATTCTTCTTTTAATATATTCACCACTGCTTGAATGGTTTCTTCTTCTAGATCGGTACGTTTTACCAAATCTGCAATATCTTGTTCCAATACACTTTTTGCAGTGTCTAATCCTATTTTCTTGAATTCGTCTATAATCCAGCTATCAATTTCATCCGAGAATTCTCTTAATTCTACATCTTCTTCAGCACCTTCTCTCAATACGTCAATTTCGTAACCGGTTAATTGTCCCGCCAAACGGATGTTGTGTCCTCCACGTCCAATTGCTTTTGAAACTTCTTCCGGCTTCAAAATAACCTCAGCTCTTTTGGTTTCTTCGTTAATTTTAACCGAAGTCACTCTGGCCGGGCTTAGCGCACGTGTAATAAATAGGGTTATATTTTCAGTATAATTAATTACGTCAATATTTTCGTTCCCTAATTCACGAACTATGCCATGAATACGGCTTCCTTTCATCCCTACACAGGCTCCTACTGGATCTATACGGTCATCGTAACTATCTACAGCTACTTTTGCTTTTTCACCTGGAATACGCACTACTTTTTTAACGGTGATTAAGCCGTCAAATACTTCAGGTATTTCCTGCTCAAACAATTTTTCTAAAAATACTGGATGGGCACGCGACATAATAATCGCTGGTTTATTTCCTTTTAATTCGACGCTTTCAATAATCCCACGAACATTATCTCCTTTACGGAAGAAATCTGAAGGGATTTGCTTATCCTTTGGAAGGATAATTTCGTTTCCATCATCATCCAACAAAATTACTGCACGATGACGAATATGGTGAACTTCAGCCGTATAAATTTCTCCTTCAAGATCTTTAAACTGCTTGTAAATAATTGTGTTATCGTGTTCGTGAATCTTAGAAATTAAATTTTGACGCAATGCCAAAATAGACCGACGGCCCAACTGCATTAACTTTACTTCTTCAGAAACGTCTTCACCAACTTCAAAGTCATCTTCAATCTTACGGGCTTCAGTTAATGAAATTTCCTCATTTGGATCTTCTACTTCACCATCGGCAACAACAATTCGGTTTCTCCAAATCTCTAAATCCCCCTTATCTGGGTTTACAATAATATCAAAATTATCATCACTACCAAATTTCTTCTTAAGAGCATTTCTGAATACTTCCTCAAGTATCGCCATAAGCGTTACTCTGTCTATTTGCTTGTCGTCTTTAAATTCAGAAAATGAATCGATTAATGCTAAATTTTCCATGGCATCTATTAATTAAATTTTATCATCACTTTTGCTTCAACGATATCGTTGTACGGAATGGTCGCTTCTTTTTGAACGGTCACTTTTCCTTTTCCTACAGGTTTGGGCTCTCTAGCTTTCCATTTTAGGGTTACAGCATCTTCTGTCACCTTTATTAGCTCGCCTTCTAGGGTGTCACTTTCAGTTTTAAGCTGAAGCGATCTCCCAACATTTTTCTTATACTGGCGTATCATAGTTAAGGGTTCCGAAGCTCCCGCACTAAGTACTTCCAAAGAAAAGTCTTGCTCTTCCCTGTCCAAATTGTGCTCAATAGCACGGCTCACATCCATACAGTCCTGGACAGATACACCTGTATCACCATCAATGGTGACGCGTATTTGATTGTCTCCCACAATGGAAAGATCAATCAAAAAAAGGTTTGGCTTTTCTGCTAAGGCGTCGTTTAGTAATTTTTCTACTTCTTTTTGCATTGTCACTATTAAATTTGGGCTATAAAAAGAGGGGACTTTTAGTGTCCCCTCTACTTGTTGCGTATCAAATTCGGTGCAAATATAGTACAAATTTCAGAATTAAAAAAAGAAAGCGAAACCGATTAATTTTTTGTACCTTCCTGATAGCTAAACATAGAACTATTTTGACTTTTGTTTGGAACTGAGAATTATGGCTTTTATACCCTATTGAAGTAATTTTTTATTTGTAGCGCCTTAGCTACGGAAATAAAAAATTCAAAATTTGTAGGCAACATCGCCTGTCGCGTATTTTACGGGATCTACTTTATTTGTAAAAGAAAAAGTCAAAAAAAAGAGTTCTTTAAAACCATACCACTATGAAACGCATCCTTGTCCCTACAGATTTTTCACCTCAAGCAGATAATGCCTTAAAAGTGGCCGCCCTTATCGCCACAAAAAACAATGCAGAAATCTATTTGGAACATTCGTTAGATTTACCATCCCATCTAGCTATTAGCGGTAGTACCAGCGCCAAACCAGAGTCAATTTATTTTATAAGACTAGCCAATCAAAAATTTGAAGAAGTTTTAAAAAGAGACTACTTATTCGATATTAATGTATACGAAGCTATAGGTCACGGTGAAATTTATGACGATGTACAACTTACCGTGAAAGATAAAAATATAGATCTTATAGTGATGGGCTCACACGGTACCAGTGGCTTTAAAGAAATGTTTATTGGTAGTAATGCCGAAAAAGTGGTACGTACTTCTGAAATACCCGTGCTCGTGATTAAAAACGAATATGATATTTTCGACATTAAAGATTTTGTTTTTGCAACAGACTTTTCAGAAGAATGTCGCAAACCTTTTAACCAAGCGCAAAAATTTGCCAAAGACGTAGGCGCTAAAATACATTTATTGTTTGTGAACACGCCAAACGACTTCAAAACCAACACAGAGATAAATGACATCATGAGTAATTTTATAAAAGGAATGGGTGTTGAAAATTATACAACCAACATTTACTGCGACACTAGTGTTGAAAAGGGCATCTTAGGATTTGCTAGAGATAGTAAAGCGCAACTTATAGGAATGAGTACACACGGTAGAAAGGGACTCTCCCACTTCTTTAATGGCAGTATAAGTGAAGATTTGGTAAACCACGCCAATATGCCTGTAATCACTTTTAAAATTTAATTGAAATATGACCGTTATAAAAGGCAACAAACCCAATTTTTTTATGCAAGTTGCCACGATACTTTCTGTGTGCCTTATTATAGGTTGCGGAGCCCCCCCCCAAAAAAAATCTAAAAATATTATTGGTCCAAATACAGATGAAACCACCATTCCCGTAAATATCCCAAAAGAAAACCTCCCTATACTTGAAGAACCAAAACTTCCAAAGGGAGCAGTAACCGCAAATTTTTTGTCTAACAGGAAACCCTTTTTTGCTGCTGTTGACAATGTAGACAAGCGCAACGGCAAAACCACTATTAATTTTGAAGATGCTGTTGCTCCAAACATTGTAATTCCAGGGGCTTATGGCGCAACACTTACAACACTTCGTTTTGTTGAGTTTGATCGTGATCTATTGCTGGTTAAGGCAAAATTGAAAGACCCGGTCTTTACCAAACATTATTTGTACATCTTACGAAACAACCAATGGAAACTTGTGGTAAATGGCTTTTCCATTCACCAGGATAACAATCCCGAAAGTCTTGAAGTTATTACGGTAGATCCTGAGAATTCAAAAAATATGAAACGATATTACTCCGTATTCGACTTGGATCAAACCAGCTCATTAGGATATACCTGGCGCTTGTTAACCGAGAGTGTTCCTATTCTAAATAAGTAGCTTAATTAAATATCTGATGGTAATTTACCTACAAACCTCGGGGCGAGATTTCCCCGTACGCACCTAATGTAGCATGAGAAAGGCCTAAGTCATCCCGCATTTCAAAAATTATTTAACTAGATTCTGTGTATGTAGATGCTCCTCTAGTTATGCCAGAGTAATCATCGTCGCGCGCTTTCTTTTCAGTTGCTTGTTGTTTTTACTCCAGATAAGCAAATTTAAAAACATAGTGTCTATAGTCACCAAATGCTCTAATTAGTTACGTCGGTCTACCAGCAATATGGGTTTCCTGCTCATCTTTGGAGATTGGAGTAATTCAATTCTTTCTTGGGTAGTAAATTCAATACCTGGGCTTACGCGGATTTTTGCTCTAAAGTGATCTTTTAAAGTGTTTTTAAAAGCTTCAGAAAGATCGTCAGAAACTACTTTTAATAAGATTTCATCAGTACCTATTTCATTTTGAAAAACCTCGATAACAAAACTTTGTATCTGTTTAAAATCCTGTAGCAAATTGTACATCGCAGGAGGATACAAGGTGGTGCCTTTGTACTTAATCATCTGTTGTTTTCTTCCTACAACAGCTCCTAATCGCAAGGTATTTCTACCACAAGAACAAGGCTCAGTATGCGCCTGCACCATGTCTCCTGTTTTAAATCGCACCAATGGCATCGCTTCAATTCCCAATGTCGTTATAACAAGTTCGCCTATTTTCCCTGCGGCTACCGGAGTATTATTTTCGTCCAGAATTTCGGCAATAATAAGCTCGGGATGAAGATGACCTCCTTGTTTTTCGGAACATTCATTAAAAGCGGTTTGCATTTCGGTAGAAGCATAGGTTGAATATAAATCTATATTCCAGGCTTCTGAAATTTTCTTTCCGAGAGCATTCAGCTTAAAAGTTGAATCACGAATAGGTTCCCCAATACAAATGGCCGCTTTAACCGATGTTTCTGAAACATTAATCTTATTTTTTGTAGCATACGCAACCAGTTTTAATAAAAATGAAGGCACGCAAATTATATACGTAGGTTCAAATTTTAAAATACTATCCCATTGCAATTCTGGTACGCCAGATCCCACTCTAATTACTGAAGCACCTAATTCCCGAAGTCCCGAAAAATAAGCCAAACCCGCCATAAACCTACGATCTAACGTGGTCATAAGTTGTACCGTGTCTTCACTCGTAATACCGGAAGCAGCTAAAGAAATAGCCTCGTTATAAGCCAATCGCACCAAATCCTGTTCGGTTAAACCCACGGTAACGGGCTCTCCCATTGTTCCCGATGTGGTTACATAATCTATAATTTTAGTTTTCGGAACACAGAAAAATTTATCGTTGTGCTGTTGTAAATCGTCCTTGGTGGTACAAGGAAGTTGTTGCAAGTCTTTCAGGGATGTTATTTGGCCGATTTCGATAGAATTTTCGGCAAATACTTTTTTATAGAAGGGTGAATTTTCTGAAACATAGGTTAAGGTCTCTTTCAACTTTAGTTGCTGAAAAAGAGTTATTTCGGACTGGGATTTTGTTGCTATGTTTGGGGTCATATGTCTAAATTTTTGTCAGTCTAAGCCTATTAAAGATCACGAGTGTATCCTTAGACAGATTCAGAGTAACCAAAAGTTTTATTTAATCTTTCGTTTTGCTTTGCGCAGGTATTTTTCTACCAATGCAACTTCATCCAGCGAAGGTATCTCTTTTTGGGAAGCTTCCGTAAGCGCTTTTACTGCTTCCCGGTATTTCTTCGTTTCATACAAATAACGCCCCAAGAGATAATGTGCTTTCCAGTACTTTGGATTTAAATGTATTAACGCTGCAACCGTATTGGTTTTGGTGAAAATTTTAGTCTCGATTTCAGTTTCAATTGCAGTTTCGAGCATTCGATACGCCTCATAGTTTTTGTAGGCTTCGGTTTTAAGAAAAGAGGAAGCTGGAATGGTTTTATTTTCTTCTGAAAGTGAAACAAGGGACGGATTATCCGTTCGGTTTTTAAACACTTCATTTAAATCGTAACACACAAAAGCACCCAACTGATACGGACTGGCAGAGATCCATACTTTTAAATCGGTTGGCTGAAATACAATCCCATGATGTGCCAAGAGCTGATTTAACGCCTTTTCATTACCATATCCAATTTCTTTGCCATTTAAGCCCTCTTTATTTCTAAGAATTGCAACCGCTTCGGTGGGATTTACTTTCTCTTCTTGATCCAATAACTGTGTCATTCGGTTAAATCGGTATGCAGTATGGCTTTCTTCTATGGTCTTTAGGTTTCTTCTATCTTTTTGAAATGTATCACTTTGGAAATGATTTGCACAAATTAATTCCGAAGTGTTCTCAACCTCATACACACCAAAATTATTAGGAGAAACTTCAATTAAAACTGCTTTTCCATCTTTGGCGCTTCCTACCATAATGGCCTCAGAAACAAAAACCTCTCGTTTTCTGGCTATGGCAACTGCCTCTTCAATGTTGGATGCATATTGCAAAATTTCCCGGGACACCAGAGAAATAGGTGTTTTTGCCATCAACGGAATTTTAGATTTTCCGGCGTTAATAGTTACCGTTAGTCCTTGATCGTTCATTCCAGAAACCACGCCAATAAATCCGCCCCAGGTTACGCTCATAAATTTGTGCCCATCTTCGGGATTTACAAAGGCGATTATTTTTTCTTCCGCAAATTCATCACCTGCATAAAAATCGAAATTACGCCCCAACAGTAAATTACCATCTTCACTCTTATCGTCCCAGACGGCAAAACTTGTACAACCCACAAGCATTAAATCCTGTAAGGCATGCCCAATATCGTGGGCACCGTGTAAATACAAAGAGCGTAAATACGGGGTTGCCAACTCATTAAATTCTGATGATGCGTAACGCGAAACACCATAGATTTCGGTTTTATATTCTTCGGGAATGTGTTGGTACATTTTTCGGTTGTACCATTTTAAAAACTTGGCGAGGAACTTTTGCTGTCCTTCGCCCGGCACCAAACTATTAACTTTATTAAGAAAAACTTTTTCCTGCTTATAATAGAGCGATTGCGTTAAATTTCCATTTGCCAATCCACGTTCTAGAGGATTTCCTTCCACATACAATTCCCATAATCCGTAGTTGTTTTTGGTCAAGAAATTATTGCCTTGGATAAAGGTGCTATCGTTTACAATTACTTTTTCTGAAACTTCCTGAGTATATTTTGAGATATCCGGACGGTCCTGGAGCGATTTTTTAATGCCGCAGCCCGTGAAAATTCCAAAAAATAAAATTCCAAAAACCAATGATGAAAATCTGTTTATCCCAGCCCTAAAGGGAAGACGCATACTAAATTTAAACAGATTACTTCTCATAACGCTTGTTCACATCTTGTACCACCTTATTCTCTTTATAATCTGTCCATTTCTCTCCTTGTATACGGCGCATGATGTTTTCAAAATTGCGCATAAAGAGCAGGTTGCTAAATAACTTCGCCAACCGTTTTCCATTTCTTGGAAATGCACGTAGGGTGATAGAAAAACCAGCGTCTTCATACGTTATATAGTGCCAATACCCACTAGGCATATACAGCGCATCGCCGTGTTTCATGGTTACAGAAATTCCTTCCACATCACGCAATGCCGGATATTTCTCAAAATCCGGATGGTCCATATCTATGGTTTCCAAATTATGAACTGTGTAAGGCACTTTGTACAGGTTTTTAGACTGTTTGGGATGAAATAGTGTTACCTTTTTGGTTCCGTGAAAGTGAAAGTGCATCAAGTCTGCCAGATCCATATCGTAATGTGCCAGTACTTTTCCGCCTTTACTGCCAAAGAACATTACGGGCAATTTCTTAAAGAACGGCAACCCAATAGCTGGATAGTCAAAATCTTTGGTAAGTTGAGGCATTTTCTGAAGCACATTATAGAAAAACATCCGTAGGTCTGTGGGCCCTTTTTTTAGGATTTCTATATAGTCATAGAGTTTCATTTCGGCAGCAGGCACTACCGATTTCTTATGGCCTTTGGTGGGTACATTATTGTATAAGGGCACCATTTGATCTCCTGCCAGATTTTGAATATAGTCCAGATTCCATTTCTCGTAAGCCGGCCAGTCTTTGGTTAGGTTTTTAATAAGTACGGGGCGTTGTGGTTTATAGTAGTGCGTCACAAAATCTGCTTTGCTAATACGGTCTACAACGGTGATAGGGATGGTTTTTATTTGGTTCATTTGGAATGCTTCTTAGTACCTCTAAAATTAAGCAAATGATATAACAAAGGCTGTACTGTAAACGAAATTACCATAGCCGAAAGTATCCCAATCACAGCTACCACTGCAATAGAGTGTAATGCAGGATGTTTCGCAAAAACAAGCACCCCAACACCCAGTACCGTGGTTATGACCGAAAGTAAAATTGCTGTTTTATGGGTAGCCAAAGCAACTGTTTTCTCTGTTGAATCTTTTAGTAATCCGTTGGTTATAAAAATACTATAATCCACTCCCAATCCAAAAATGAAAGTAGTAATTAGTACGTTAAAGACATTAAACTGTAATCCAAAAAAGCCCATAATTCCTAAGGTGATAAACCAAGTGAGGATGATGGGTACAATAGTTACGAGGGTACACTTTAGACTTCGATAAAACAGCAATAACAAGAGTACTACAATACCAAGACAATAGTAAATAAGCGTATTGAAATCGTTTTTAAGATTTCCAAGCAGGCTTTCGTTCATTGCCAGACGATCAACAAGCAGCACATTTTCAGTAGTTGCAAAAGCTAGTTTTACGGCTTCTGAATTTTCTTCGGAAACTTTCACTAAAGAAGTTACTGTGGTAAATCCATTTTTAGTTGCAATAAAATCGTCTATTCTTATGGTGTTGATAGCTTCAAAACTTGAAAGCGGGACTACCTCAAAATCTTCCTTCAATTTATCATAAAACGGTTGGAATGACGTAAATGTAAATCCATTTGCCGTCCCACTTTGCTGAAGGAGTTGCGCCGTACTATCGGTTCGGGATGTATTCCAGAATTCATTCCATCTATCAATTTTTTCTTGCTGAACTTTTTCTGAAGTAACCAACCCCGCAATAGAAGTATACGTAATAACATCTCCACCATTTTTAAGCTGAACTAATTTAGATAGAGCGACATCATTCGCCTCCAATGCCTCTTGCAGGGTGTTTCCGTAGGCAGCGATATAGAGCGATTTGGACTGTGTATTTAACAAGATATCCAATTCTTTTTCGGCTTGCTGTAATGATTCAGGAATATAATTTAATTGAGAAATATCTTTATTAAAAATTACTTTGTTATAGGTAAAAACACTCAACACCAATGCCGCAAGCACGACACCTAGCAGCACTTTATTTTTATGAAAAGGATATCCTGAAAACCGATCTAATACCGTTGCTTTTTTACGACTTACCAATTCTCCCTTATACACTTGGGGAATAAACATTAAAGAGAAAAATGCCGAGCCTAAAACACTTACGGCAGCAAAAATCCCTAAGTCCTGCAATGCTTGAGAGTCTATAAACAACAGGCATAAAAATGCCAAAGCAGTTGTTAAACTACTCATTACAATGGGTTTTACGACATCTTGAAACACTAGTTCCACACTGTCTCCAGCACGAATATGGGTTAAAATATGTAACGAATAGTCCAGCGTTACTCCCAACAACACCGAGCCAATTCCCAACGAAATGGCCGAAATCTCTCCCCGAAATACCGCCAAAAAAGCAATGGATACCAACGCCCCAAACACCGTTGGCACAAACAATATAATTGGGATTGTAAGTTTTCGGTAAAAGAGAATAAACACCACTAATAAAATGGCAAGTGCTATACTTACGGTAAACTGTATGTCACTTTTAATTTGTTGCGCATTGGCCACAGCAATAAAAGCACCTCCAAAATAGCTAGCTTCTGCTGTCCCTTTGTAGTGTAAGTTTAGATTTTCTTGCAAAGCGTACAAGCTCTCTACAAAGGCTTCGTTTTTATCGGTTTCTGAAGTGGCGAATGTTGGGGTAATAAAGAGTAATAAATGGTCTCTGTCTTTACTCACTAAAAAACCGTTCTCCAATTCGAAATCCTCATTTATACCCAACTGCCTCAGTTGTTGAATACCTAGCAAGGACATCCCCAACGGGTCTCGGGCAATCGTTTTTTTGGCTAGTAATCCTGTTGGGGAAACCAGCGTATTATAATTCTGTTTTGTGATTTCGGAAATGCTATCATTATTTAGCTTTAGAGCAAAATGCTGGTAGTCCTTTTGGGTTAGAAAAAGAGGGATGTTTTCGTATACAAAATCTAAAGCTTCCAGCGCAGTTTCTTCAGCTACTTTGCCTTGTATGTCTTTTATATAGCCTTCAAAATTCAGGGTAAGACTGTCTACTAATTCTGTGGCGTAGTTTGTGAGATCTTCGGTTGTGCCCGCTTCCGTTTTTTGGATATGAACGATTATTTTATCTGAAAAATTTGCTGTTTCCAGTACTTTTTGGAGTGGTTTATTTTCAGCTGAAACAGGAATTAATTTTGAGATGTCTTCTTCAAATTCTATCGTAGAGGCCGCAAAAGCCAAAACTCCAAAAACCACTACCAACCCTAACCAAAACATACGTTTTTGCTGCTGAAATAGACGGTATGTTCTTAGAAAAAAATTACTCACGTAGTAAAACTTTTTTAGGTTGAAATAACTTCAATAACACATACCCCACTATTCCAAACACAACCGCGCAAGAAATTGAAAGGACTATGCTTCCAATAAGATAGCTTTCCAAGTGTTTAATGGCGTCAAAATCTGTTAACTCGCTCATAGAGAAGGAAGAGGTTTCTCCCAGCACAAAATTACCCGTACGTACGCTAGCCCATAAAACAAAAGGAATAAACGGAGGCAAACTCACATTGCTAACAGCAAAGGCGATAACTTTATTCAGTTTAAAGAAAATGGCAAGAAAAATTACAATAACGGTATGGAAACCCCACAAAGGCGACAGCCCTAAAAATACACCCAGGGCAATGGAAAGCGCTTTCTTTTTTGGTGAATCTTTACTGCCTAAAAAATCCTCTGCTAGGAATTTTTTAAATCCTTTTTTTTTTAATTTCCTAAAAGAATCACGTGGTATAATATACAATCCCTTGATCATCAAAAAACCAATAATCAATACCACAATACGGGCAATATCCATAAAGGGTCTGAAGTGAGACACACGATCTTCTGGATAGAGTACATTTATTGGAATGTTCACTACGTTAATTTCCCGCCAATGCGCACGTACAATTACTTCGGTCTCAAACTCAAACTTTTTGGTCCAGCCTAAAAAGTGTATTTTTTGTAATGCTTTTATGGGATACAATCGAAATCCCGATTGGGTATCGGATAACTGCAAACCAGTAAGGCTTCGCACCCAAAATCCCGACATGCGATTGCCTCTGGCGCTGCTTTCTAAAACATCTGCCACGTTCATATTCCGATCGCCAATAAGGAAACTGTTTTTATCATGTAAAGTTTCAATAGCCTCTACAAAATTGGGGAGATCTTCAGGAAAATGCTGGCCGTCTGTATCTAGCGTAATTGCTCTTTCATAGCCCAATGCCAAGGCTTTTTTAAAACCCGTTTTTAAGGCATTTCCCTTCCCTTTATTTTTGGGCAAATGAATTTGAGTAATCTGAGGATACATAACCAAAAGCTCAGGTGTCAAGTCTGACGAGCCGTCGTTTACTAAGATAATTTTCTCTGTAAAAGCTAACACTCCATCCAGGATCCTGGGCAGGGTCATTTCGTTATTGTAGGTAGCCATAACCACGCAACATTTAAGCTGCTGTAGTCGTTGTGCTATAGTTGTAGTTTTCTCCAAAAATAAACTGATATTAGCTGAGCCTCTTATATACAAGTGAACATTGCATCACGGCTGCTCCGTCGACAAAAGTAGTGCTATTTTTAACTTTTAGAGTGCTCTCTTCTTGCTGAAATGTGAGTTGGAACTCCAATAGGTCCTTTTCAAAAGGGTTCACCAAAGCAAGAAACTTTACACGGTTAGCGCTTTGCATCCAAAGTGTAGTGTTGTGATGATCTTGAGTAAGCTCTTTAATTATTTGAAGCATGGCTACCCCTGGTAATACAGGATGCTTAGGAAAATGGCCTTTAAAAATTTCATGAGCCGGGTTTAATTGAAGCGTTACAGAAAGTGTGTTCTCATCACCTAATTTTCGGGCTAAAATGGTATAGAAGTTATGTAAATTCATTTGCAGTTTTCTGTAAATCTATATCTAAAAACTACACCGCAGCGTTGCGCTGAAAAGCACAGAGATTCACGTAAAATCTAATTATTGCGTGAACGTTTCCGAAGGAATTTTACTATTTGTTTTTCGGTTGTTAAACGTAATTAAGGTGTAATCGTTGTTAGGTTCTACTAATTTTATTTTGGTTACTTCACCTGTATTCTGAGTAAATGTAAGTTCAAAGGCTGAAATAAAACGTTTCATTCTTTTATCCTTGGGGAAAAACTTTACGAGATGCCCTTCAGAAATTTTGAAATAGGAAATATCAAACATACTTTCATCAAACATGTCCCCCTTTATACTGTTTACAATTAGCTCGTTAAAGCTTCGGAATACTTTATTGCTACTTAATTTAATTTCATCATTCTTCCCATCGTTATCTACATACAGCATTTCGTCTTTAAAAATTACCTGATACGCTTTAGGAGATGTATACTGCCATAAAATTTTATCGGGCGATTCAAAAACTAATTTTCCTTCCGAAAGTATAGGTTTCGAAAGCATTTCCAAATGTTTGGATTGCTCAAAATCACTCATAATTGAAGTGATTTTATTTGCTGTTTCTTGAACTTTTGTTTTAAAAATTTGCTGTTCTTTTACAGAAAGAACCGTTTGTCCAAAAACTATGTTTAGGAACAAAAATGAAACTAATAAAAAGAAGTAACTGCGATTATTATTCATCCATCAAATTGTTTATGGAAACTGTTTTATATCCATGTTCTTGTAAATATATCAAAGTGTGTTCCAAAACATAAGGAATGCGTTGGTGCGTATCGTGTAATAAAATTACAGAACCCGGCTCTGTATGCATTTTTATATATTTCAACATGGCGTCTTTGTGTCGTATCGGAGAAGTATCGTACGTACGTATGTTCCACCCTACCACAGTATGATTAGTAAACTCAATTGCTTTTGCCAGATGCGGTGTAGTCACTCCATAGGGCGGTCTAAAAAGAGTAGGTTTTTCACCTAGTATTGTTTCTAAGACAGTATCCGTTTTTTTAAGTTCGTTTATCCAACATTTTGTACCATTAAAACCTATGTGAGGTTTATGAGAAAAACTATGGTTGCCAATAAAATGACCGTCAGCAATTATTTGCTGCACTAACGCGGGATATTTTTCTGCATTTTTTCCAATACAAAAAAATGTTGCCGTTGCATTATATTGCTTCAATAACGCTAATACCTGAGGCGTATATAATGGATGAGGACCATCATCAAAAGTTAGGGCTACCGTGTTTCTTGGATTCGATTTTAATTCTGTGAAGGATTTCAGAAAAAAATTGCGGCTCATAGAAAAAGAGCCTACAGTTAGTAGTAGAAAAAATAGAGCAATGAGCACATAAAACACCCAAACTGGGAATTGCACAAGCAAGCTGAAAAGCGACAATGCTACAAACAGTACTATAAATAATATGAGTGTCGTTTTAAAATTCATGTTCTGGACAGCAGTAAAAAGCTATGATTTTGACCCTTTTCCTGGTTGTAAATGAGCACATGTTTTTTTTCGTCTTTTTTATTGTTACCTAATATATCAAACGCCCACCAAAGTGCAAAACCAATACAAGTATAAAAATCTCCTGCAAATTCTTTAAACGGAATTCGCACAATCTCTGCCGAAAATCGATTTGAGATACCATGGTAATATGCGTCATAACAATCTCCCGTATTCCCTAAAAAAAGCACATCAATATCTGAAGCTGACAGTTGATTTTTCACTAAAAACTGAAGCATTTTAGCTACAATACAATCTTCTGAAGTCAAACGATAGGTTTGCATATCTTTAAGAAGTACACCTTTATCTTTTGCCTGGTGAGAAAGAACAAAAAATGCAGCTCCTTCTGCTATAGGCACTTTCTTGGGATGCGCATCCTGCTTTTCTTTTAAATCTACATAGGTTACAAATTCGGTTCCTAATTCATCTATACCCCCCACTAAAACAGTAGTCGCATTCCCTTCCTGCAACATAAGCTGTGCGTCCAGTAAAGCGCTTTCAAAAGAAAGTGAGCCGTGAACATAGGTGTTATTGTAGGAATTACATTGTAAACCAAGGGCAATTTGTCCACCTACTGTGTTGTGGGTAGATTGAATAAATGCTGTAGGTGTAACATATTCTTCATTATTTTCTAACAAGGCATTCAGAAATTTTTCGGTATCCTGCATACAACCCATCCCACTGCCTGTAATGATGGCATCGGGCTGTTGTATCTCTGCTTCCTGTAATGCGTTAGTTGCTGCCGTCACACCCATTTTTACAGCAGGTGCCATTCTTCTAGCTGCTGCTGGCGAAATAAAATCACAATAATTGGGATATTTTGCCGCTATTTTTCCTTCAGAAGCTTTTAACTTAACCATCGCTCCTCCTTCAAAAGAATCTTGAGCAGAGATACAAACGGCGCTATGTATATAAATAGGTTTCACGTTTTACTGAATACTAATGATGAGCAATTCCCTCCAAAACCGAAGGAATTGGAAAGCACATGTTGTAACTCTTTTTTCTGAAGTTTTACAACAGGAGTTAACCTCGTTTCAGGCATCTTATGTTCAAAATTGAGATTGGGAAATATACAATTTTCCTGCAGTGCAAGCACCGAAAATATAGCCTCCACAGCTCCTGCAGCTGCCAGGGTGTGTCCCGTAAAGGCTTTGGTAGAACTGAAATCTGGCATTTCTTCTCCAAAAATTCGTTGCAGCGCGACACTTTCAGACAAATCATTATTAGAAGTGGCTGTTCCGTGAGCATTTACATACTCTATTTCTGAAGGTTCTATTTCGGCCACTCCCAATGCTTTTTTCATCGCTAAAAATGCGCCTTCCCCATTTTCTGAGGAAGCGGTTTGGTGGTGCGCATCGTTCGCATTTCCGTAGCCAGTGAGATAAGCGAGCACCTTCTTCCCTTTTGCTGCATTTTCAGATTCTAAAACCAGATAGGCAGCGGCTTCGCCCAAATTCAATCCATTTCTGTTGGCGTCAAAGGGTTTGCAATCGCTTTCAGATAAAAGCAGTAAAGATTTAAAACCGTTGATCGTAAATTTTGAAAGCGCATCGGTTCCTCCCACTACAACTCTATCCAATTTCCCAGCTTTAATCAATCGTGCTGCGAACATAATTGCATTAGCTGCCGAAGAACAGGCCGTGCTAATGGTAGTTGTAAATTCTGTAATTCCTAGTTGGTCTGCAATTTTTTGTGTGCTGTCTCCCGCATGATGACTGCCGATGTATTTTTGAGTTTCAGGATGCGTGGTAAATTGTTTAAAGTGAACTTCCGTTTTATCCATACCACCTACGGTAGTGGCAGAAATAAAGCCTGTTTTAAATTCTGAGATATCTTTAAGCTCAGCATCATTAAGAGCTTCCAAAGCTGCGAGACTTCCTAGCAAGGCTGTTCTTGTAAAATTATTATCTGAAGGAAGTTTTAGCAGTGCTTCCATTTCAGCATTCGTAAAAGCAACTTCGCCTACTTTTATGGTTGAAGCGTGAATACTCTCTATTTTTTGAAGCGTTCCAATTCCACTTTTAGACTGTAGCAATGCTTCTTTATTCGCCAACACGGTATTCCCCAAGGCGGAGATAATTCCTAATCCGGTGATGGCGATTTTTTGAGGCATACATTAAAAGTTAAGTAAAAATAGATATTTGCAAGAAGCTGTATCTATTTTTTTCTATTGGCTTCAATATACCCTGCAAGCACTTCTACAGATTCAAAAATAGATTTACTTTCTTCTGGATCGGTCAATTTTATACCATAATCTTTATCAAGAAGCACGATTAATTCTAGGGCATCAATGGAATCTAATCCTAAGCCGTCGCCAAAAAGCGCGTCGGTATCATTAATATCTGCTGGGGTAAATTCTTCCAAGTTTAAGACTTCAATTATACTTTCTTTTAATTCTTGCTTTAATGTTTCCATCAACGTTGGGTATATAAATTTTGAATGTTCTGTTTTGTATGTGGCATTTTGCCATTTTGAGATACCAGATAGAAAAAACCGTGCCGTGTCTCTCCATCCACTTCGGTCCAACCACATAATACGTGTTCGCACTTTTTTTCTTGCAGCAAACTTACAGTATATTTTTGAAGAAATTCGGCTTGAAACTGCTCAAATACAAAGAACGCATTTTCGGTTTGTAACTGGTGGCGAATGGCAACTTCCCCCATTCCAATATTGGGTAAGGTGTAGACAAAAACTGCCGGGCTTGGGTAAAATTCAGATTCAGATTGAATTGATTTTTGATGTTTTCTATCGGTTTCCAAACTGCTGCTTTTGTTGGAAAATAGCAAGGCTATGTTTTTTGGTGTTTCTGAAGGGATAGCTTCTTTTTTTAGCAATATTTCAGCTCCTAAAAAGGTGAGTTTGCTCAACGAATCCATTTTGAAAAACTTCGGATAGTTTAACTCCTTTAGCTGATATATATTTTTAAGAAAAGCGTCAAAATCTGTTGTTTTATTTTTCAGAATCACAGTGCCATTTACTGAAACTTCTTCAGTAGTAATATGGCAAAAACCTGAAATGAAATACTCGTTTTTCAAAGCTACTTTACTATTTTTAAATTGTGATTTCGAGTCAGCCCCTCATAAAATTAGGGTAAAATGATTTAAAACCATACGTGCTTTTTTTATTTCTTTTTACAAACCAACATGGTATGGTACTCCCCCAATTTTAGATCTTCTTCAATTTTTAATCCCGCCTTTTCAACAAGTTTTATAAAAACAGAAGCTGGATACATTTTACTAGTACCGTTGGCAAGTGCTGTAAAATAAAGTGATGTAGCCTCTAAAACATATTGCGCATTGTCAAATTTTTGACGATCTGTAAAGGTTTCGGTAATAAGCAATGGCGTGTCTGCATCCATCGCAGCGACACAGGCTTTCAGGATTTTTACGATTTCAGCTTCAGAAAAACAGTCCAAAAACTGACTCATCCAAATTAAATCGGTTCCTTTTTCAAGCTGTGGATTGGGCGCCAACCAATCTATTTCTATTCCATGAATTCGGTCGCCAAATCCCGCATCCCTTACATTTTTTAATGCCTTATTTAGTTGGCCTGGTAAATCGTAAATAGTGATGTCTATTTCTTCAGAATTTGCTAGGCATTGTAGTGCAAACTTGCCTGTATTCCCGCCAATATCGTAAATATGCTTTGGCTTTTTTGAAAAAACTATTTGAAGTGCTTCAGTAAAAATACCGTCGCTGTAATGGTGGTCAAACTCAAACCACGATTGCTGTACCTCTGGCGACAACTGCGAAAGGCCTTCGTAAATAGTATTCCATTTTCCGAATTCCTTTAGCCCTTCTGGTTTTTGATTGGTCACAGCATCTGTTAAGTGAAACAAACCTTTATAACAAACATCGTTTGCAAAATTAAGGTTTACGTTTACCGTTTTGTCATACGTAAGAAAGTAGCCCGTTTTGGTAAGCTCATAATTATTGGCATTATTCTTTTGCACCAACGCAGCACTTTCTGCCATTTCCAGCAATACACCCAAGCCATATTTAGGAATTTCTAAGGCTTCGGAAATTTCCTGAAAAGACACTCCGTCCGCATCCCGATTGTCAAAAATATAACTGAAAACCCCCAATTTACGAAGTGAAACAGCGGTCTGAAACACAAAAGGAGCAAGCGCAATACGCTGTGCTTCTTCTAAGGCATCGATAGCTTTAATGGTTTTTTTGGTCATTTTTGGGAGGTTGGTTGTGGTTGTTTTGGCTAAGATACTTTTTTAAACAGAACTGCCGTGTTACAGCCCCCAAATCCGGAAGCGGTTTTTAATAAAATGTCAATCTTTTTATGTTCTTTTTGCTGAAGGATATGCAGGGGCTTGGAAACGCCCAATTCATCAAACCCAAAGGAAGGAAGCATGGTGTTGTATTTCATCATTTCCAGGCCAATTACTGTCTCCAACAATCCCGAAGCGCCCAACGTATGACCAAACACACCTTTTAAACTATGCAAAGGAATGTGCTGCATATGTTGGCGGGTAAACGCGATAGATTCCATCTCGTCATTATAAACGGTAGCCGTTCCGTGAGCCGAAATAAAATCAATTTCAGTGGCTTCCACTTTTGCTTCTTGCAAGGCCGCTGCAATACTTTTGTACAAACCTTCTCCCGTTCGGGAAGGGCCAGAAATATGGTTTGCGTCATTACAAGAAGCCTCTCCTATAATTTCAACAGCATTATTTGCGGGTTTTTCTTTTGAAATAAAGACAGAGGCGGCGGCTTCCCCCAAGGTAATTCCCTTGCGATATTTAGAATACGGTTTACAAGGAACATTGCTCAACGCATTAAACGATTGAAAACCAGAAAGTGTAAATTTAGTCACCAAATCTCCAGCAACAACAATGGCATTGTCATACAAACCATTCAAAATCATTCGTTTTGCTACGGCAACTGCTAAAATTCCAGATACACAGGCATTTGAAACGATAATAGGCTCCGTTTTAACATTATAAAAATCGGCTAATTTCTTCGCCAATGTTGGTAAATAAGCACGGCTTTTCTCAAAGGGGTTGCCCGTATCTAAAGCATCTACATTGCCTTTAGTGGTAGCAACAACCAATGCTGTTTTTTCTGAAATAGGTATTTCAGTAGCTGCTATGGTTTGTGCCATAGAAAGCAGCATCATTTTCTCTAATTTGGTATAGCTTGAAGGATTTCCTAGTTGCTGAAAGTTTAGGTTAATTTTTTCTTCTGAAAGTAGCGCAGCATAAAAAGGTGTTTCAGAAATTGCTTTGTTTTCATACAATGTAAGCGCCGAAGTATTTTCCAGTAGCGAATTAAAATTGTCTTGAACTGAAAACCCTAAAGGCGTTACCAATCCAGTTGCCGAAATGTAGCAAGGTTCTTTCAAGGTGCTATTGGTTTTAAAACAGTACTCATTTCTGCTGTTGCAATTAGTTTCTCGTTAACTTTTGATTCAATTGTCACTAGCGTCATGTCCATTGCGCTGTAGCTAATTGTTACTTGCGTTGTAATGATTTCCCCCACTTTTGGAAGTTGTAAAATTTCAGCTTTTTTAATGGCCCCTATGTATCCTTCGCGTGTAGCTTTTTTACTTAAATAACCTGAGTACCCTGTATGTAATGCCACACTTTGTGCCATGTGCTCCAAAATTCCTGCTTCAGAAAACTGATGAGCTATAACAAACAAATTTTCTTCCGCAATTAATAACCTACTTATCAAACTAGTTGAATCGTGATATTGTAAAGTGTCAACTAAGATCATGGGCTCCCGGTGTGGGATGAGTTTTTTTAGAAACTCTAGGTTGGTAATGGGTGGTTTTATTATTTCTGGAGTATTCAATACTAATATTTCTAATTCTAAATAATTTAATTTTTGTGGAGGTTTCGACTTAAGTTTATCCTGAGCTTGCCGAAGGACCCAACCAGACATCGTAAATTTTCATCCCCTACCTTTCATCCTAGCATTCTATACTCTTAAAGGGCACAACAGGCTAACTAATTCACTACTTACCAATTCCACTAATCAATATCTCCCCAAAAATCGTAAAAATTAAACCATTGTAATGGATATTTTTTAACAACTAGCTCCAAATGGGCTGCAAATTTATTCAATAAGTCTTGTGCGTCACGGCGTTCAATCTTTACTTTTCTTGCATAGAGATGGTAGTGACGCTTGGGTTCACGCATAGCATAAACAAATAACACCGGTACCTGTAACCGTGTCGCAATCTGAAAGGGTCCAATGGGAAATTTTGCTTTCTTACCTAGTAATTCTGCTTCTAAGGTTTTGGCTTTATTTAGAAATCGGTCGCCCGAAATACATACAATCCTATTTTGTGCAATCGCGGCACTTATTTCAAATATATGCGCCATATCTTCCTTTACAATGATGAAATTTACGTGATCTCGCTTGGTAAATTGCCCTAAGTACTCCTTGATATCCTCGTGATCTTGATCTGTAATAACGATGCTTATAGCGGTGTCAAAATTTCGTTTTTTGAAGAAATATTGTGCCAACTCAAAATTCCCTACGTGGGCGCTGATTAAAATTCCGCCCTCGCCCAATTCCAACATTTCTGTGATGTGTTCTTCCCCGTCAAACTCATAGGTATATTGATCTCCTTTACCAATAGGAATGGCAATTTTATCTACCAATGACTGTCCAAAAACATAATAGTTTTTATAAATAGCAATACTGCTTTTAAACCAACTATATCCCAGGCGCTTTCTGAAATAATAATGTAATGCCTTCGCATTATTACGTACAACTAAACTAAAATAAGGAATGGGTACATGCATTAAAGCATACGCAGCGCTAACACCAAAATTTCGGATAAAAAATACAAATATCCTGAATCCTGTTACGGTACCGCGCGACTTTCCCGTCCAGGTAGTTGAATTTTCAGTAGTTGTGGTAGCTTGATTTTTTGCCAAACCGAAGTGCTTCTTTAGCTGGTAAATTTACAGGAATTTTGAGGATTTAACTGTAAATCCCGCCATTGATGTTCACCACTTCGCCCGTGATGTACGATGCTTTTCTGGATGCCAAAAAAGAAACGAGGTGGGCTACTTCTTCGGTAGTACCAAAACGGTTTAGCGGCACTACCTTTTTAAGTTCTTTTTCGTCCAAATCTTGGGTCATGTCTGTGGTAATAAAACCAGGAGCCACCGCATTTACAGTTACATTTCGTTTAGCAACCTCTTGTGCCAATGATTTGGTTGCCGAAATGACCGCCCCTTTTGCTGCTGCATAATTTACTTGCCCCGCAGTACCTTTTAAGCCCGAAAGCGACACTATGTTTATAATACGGCCAAAACGGTTAAGCAACATAGGTTGCAACAACAACTTTGTAACATTAAAAAATCCATTGAGATTAATATCCAGTACAGAGTTCCAGTCTTCATCTTTCATCCACATAAAAAGACCGTCTTTGGTGATGCCTGCGTTATTTACGACTACTTCAATCACAGCCTCTTTATTATTTTCCTGCCAGGTTTGCAAGGCTTTTGTGCATTCTTCGGCATTGGAAACGTCAAATTTCAATAATTCTCCCGTTCCTTCTGCAGCTTTAATTTCTGAAAGGGTTTCCCTGGCGGCAGTTTCATTTCCACGAAAATTGATAAGCACGTGGTATCCTAAATCTTTCGCTAATTGTATACAGATAGCACGGCCAATGCCTCTGGAACCTCCTGTGACGAGTGCGTATTTCATATTTAAACTGAAATTTTTAAAACCGTTTCTTTTATTTTTTTAATAAGTGGATACAAAACGGCATCCTCCGTAAAAGAAGGAACTACATTCCGTACGGCATCATACACTGCCTTGGTTTGTGAAGACACTTTATCCTGCACCTCTAAATACTCAATGGCCTGTACAATGGTTAACAATTCTATCGCTACCACTTGGTAGCCGTTCTCAATTACTTTTTGCGTAATCAAAGCGGCATTGGCGCCCATACTCACAATATCCTGGTTGTCGTTATTATTAGGAATGCTGTGCACATACATTGGATTGCTTAGCATCTGGCTTTCGGCTGTGGTAGAGGTTGCCGTAAATTGTGCTCCCTGCATGCCAAAGTTTAAACCAAGCGTTCCCAAATTTACAAAAGGCGGAAGAAGGTCGTTCAGTTTAGAATTGAGCAGGTAATTAAGTTGTCTTTCAGCGAGCATGGTCATTTTGGTGACTACTATTTTAAGCTTGTCCATTTCCAGGGAAACATAGTCGCCATGAAAATTTCCACCGTGATACACTTGTCTGGTTTCTAAGTCTATAATGGGATTGTCGTTGGCCGAATTTACTTCTTCCACCAATATTTTTTCCACACCATTTAACGTATCTAACACCGGCCCCAAAATCTGTGGTACACAACGTAATGAGTAATATTCCTGTACTTTTTCTTCAAAAACATCTCCTGTTTGCAAGCCGTTATAAAGATGGTGTTCGCGTTTGCGGGTTAATTTGCTATCTTTTAAATGCTCTCGCATAATTTCGGCAATCTTGCGCTGTCCTTTGTGTTTTTTGGAATGATTGAGCTCTAGCGACAAGTGATCGTCATACGCCTGCACAATTTCGTTAATAGCCGCCGAAGTTTTTACCATCCAATCCAGCAAATTACGGGTCTGTATGGTATTCACCATTCCAATCCCGCTCATTACCGAAGTACCGTTCATTAACGCTAATCCTTCGCGCAGTTCTACTGAAATAGGCTGTAGGTTTTCAGCTTTAAAAACTTCCGCAGTAGGTTGTATTTCATTTTTGTAATATACCTCGCCTTCACCAATAAGTACTAATGCCATATGCGCCAATTGCACCAGATCGCCACTGGCACCCACACCTCCGTGTTCATAAATCACTGGTAAAATAGTACGATTAATTAATTGGGTCATTAAGGTAATGGCAGAAGGATGCACCCCGCTATGTCCCAAACTAAGTGTATTTAACCTAGCAAGCATAGAAGCCTTGATACTTATTTTATCAATAGGATTTCCCGCACCTGTAGCGTGACTTCGTATTAAATTATACTGTAATTGAATGCGCTGTTCATCTTTTATTTTATACTGCGCCATAGGGCCAAAGCCCGTATTCACGCCGTAAATAATTTTGTTTTCTGAAAATTCTTTTAAAAATTGAAAACTATCTTCTACTCTTTTAAGCGTTTCATTTGCTACCGAAATTGGCTCGTTGTGAAGTACAATTTTCTTGAAATCTTCAATCCCCAATGTTCCTTTCAATGTAATCATGCGTTGGCGTCTGCTTTTTTACTAGATTTGTTTTGTTGCACTAGATTTGCAAAGTAACAATATATATACTTGCTACAAAATATGCTTACCCCAAAACTTGACGTACTAATAATTGGCGCCGGACCTTCGGGTTGCGTTGCGGCGGCTCATTTACAACAACAGGGACTTAATATTCAGATAGTAGAAAAGAATAAATTTCCGCGTTTTGTGATTGGCGAAAGTTTACTACCTCGCTGTATGGATCATTTTGAAGAAGTGGGTCTTTTGGAGTGTTTAAAAGAACAAGGGTACGAAATTAAACGTGGCGCCCGTTTTTTAAAAGGCGATCAAGTATGTAACTTTAATTTTGCTGAAAAGTTTACCGAAGGCTGGAATTGGACCTGGCAAGTCCCCAGAGATCATTTTGATAAAACGTTGACAGACGAGCTACAAAAAAAAGGGGTCACTATTTCTTTTGAAACCGAAGTTACCGGAGTTATTTTTACTGAAGATGGGAGTTCTATCACCGAAGTAAAAAATCTTTATGGGAACACTTCAAAAATTGAAGCTAAGTTTATTATAGACGCCAGTGGTCACGGGAGAGTGCTACCACGATTGCTTCAGCTGGACGCACCATCCAGCATCCCAAAACATTCCTCTATTTTTACACACGTTAAAGACATCCATCGTCCGGACACTTCAAATAGCACCTTAATAACATTTGATGTAATTAATACTGAAACGTGGCTTTGGGTCATTCCTTTTTCTAATGGAATGTGCAGCATAGGCTATGTTGGCGAGACAGAATATCTAGATTCGTTTAAAGGCACTCAAGAAGAAAAATTGCGCCAAATGATGCAGCTCTCCAAACATTATTACGAACGTTTTAAACACTGCCCGTACGAATTTGAACCCGTTACCCTTAAAAATGTTGCAAAATCTGTGACAAAATTTTTCGGAAAAGGATACGCGCTTACAGGAAATAGTGCCGAATTTTTAGACCCTGTATTCTCATCTGGTGTTACGTTTGCTACCGAAAGCGGCTTACTAGCAGCCAAACTAGCCGCCAGACAAACCAAAGGCGAAGCCATAGATTGGCAAACCGACTATGAAGATTATATGTCTAGCGGAGTGACAGTATTTTCAACCTACGTAAAGGAATGGTATACAGGTAATCTCCAGAAGATATTCTTTAAATCTAAAGACAATCCTGAAATCAAGCGACAGATTTGTTCGGTATTGGCTGGATATGTTTGGGATGAGACAAATCCTTTTGTAAAAAACCATGATAGGCTGGTAAAAACTTTAGCGAAGGTGATAGACTTAGAAAATCCTTCAGAATAACTGGAGCTTTAGAAAAGTGTATTACAAATGGGTCTATAAAGTAGTCACACTTTATTGAAGAGCCCAAGTGTAAAAGTTTCATTTGCAAATGTTACAAAGAATTTTAACTTTGGTTAAAACAACATCCATGGTAAAGTCGGTTTTTTATTGTTTTATAGCTCTGCTCTGCTCAAAAATGTATGGGCAAAATATAGACAGCCTTACCCATGTAATCAAAACTTCTAAAGATTCCGAAGCAAAAGCCACTTCATACAAAGCTATTGTAAGTCATTATCGCACGACAGATACTACTTTATTTCAAACGTATCTAGCAGAAGGAATAACCTATGCGCGTAGCATAAAAGACAAAGAAACCGAGTTAAAACTGGCTCACAATGTCACTATACAACTATATGCAAAAGGGGATTATGATGCTGTAATACGTACTACAGATTCGCTTATCCCCATAGCAGAAGCATCGAAATTAGTTACCATTAAGGCCGATATGCTTAACTATAAAGGCAATGCATATTCTTCAAAATCTGAATATGCAAAAGGTGTTGTTGTGCTTCTTGAGTATCTTTCAGTAGTCAAAACTTTGGTGCCAGAAAACAAGCGAATGTTAGCTTTAGCCAATAATAATATTGGTTCTTCTTTACTAAACATGGAGCGTTATGAACAAGCTATTCCGTATCTAAATGCTTCCTTAGCGTATCAGGAACACATAGAAAATAGCTTTAAGGCGCACACCTATTGGAATCTTGGGATTTGTTATATGGAACGAGAAAAATACGATAGGGCTTTGGACATTTTTCAGCTTGGTTTACAAGAAGCAGAACTTAAAAATGATAGGTATGCTGCAGCGGGAAATCAATTATGTATTGGCTCTATCTATACCCGCAAGGATGATTTTGAAAAGGGACTTGAAGCCTACAATAAAGCCTACCAAATGGCAATAGAGGCTAATTTAGAGCCTTACAAAACTATTGAAGCCATTAATGGAATAATTTATTGCTATAACCAACTCTCACGCCCTAATGAAGCAATGAAGTTTGTAGAAATTGCCGATAGCATCACCGCTGTTCACAAGCTTACAGACTTAAGAAATAGACAATTTTTGTATTTTAAATCAACCACACTTTTACAACTGGGAAGACCTCGCGAGGCAGATGATGTGCATTTTCGATATACCGAAGCCGTAGATAGTTTACAAAGCATAAAAAATCTGGAGTTAATTCAGGAAAAAGAAACTGAGTTTAGAACCAAAGAAAAAGAACAGCAGTTGGAACTACAAGAGGCACAATTAAACTCCCAACGCTTATGGATTACAGCTCTTAGCGGCGGCGCTCTGCTGTTGGCTCTTATTGGTTTTTTGGTGTATCGCCAACAAATACTTAAGATAAAACATCAAAAGCAGGAGCAGAAATTAAAAGAGGCATTATATAAGGTTGAAATTGCCAACAAGCTGGAAGAACAGCGATTACGCATCTCTAAAGAACTGCACGACAATATAGGGTCGCAACTTACCTATTTATCCAGTGCAGCACAGAATATAGGTCTCGGTTTGCCAAAAGTTTCTACCGAAGTTACTCAAGAAAAGTTGGGGAAACTTTCAGAATTTAGTCAGGAAGCTATTACAGATTTACGTGATACCATTTGGGTAATGAACCGTGGGACAATTTCCTGGGAAGACCTTACCGAACGTATTCGCTATTTGGCGCACAAAGTATCCAACACCACAGGCATTACCGTTGAAGTGAATAAAACTGGCAAAAATGACCAGCTACTTGGCCCAGATCAAACTATCAATATTTACCGTATTATACAAGAGGCTGTAAACAATGCAATTAAACATGCACAAGCCACAAAAATTGAAATAAACATTCAAGCAACGCCGGCAGCTTTAGTTGAAATTTTAGATAATGGCAAAGGATATGATATTGATAGTGTTACATCTGGAAGTCATGGATTGTATAATATGGAGTCTCGGGCAAAGAAAATAGAGGCAGCGTTGGATATTGTAAGTGATGAAACCGGGACGAAAATGAGCTTACGGTTGCCATACGTTTTAAGGAGAACAAAACACCTTCTTTAAAATCTTCAGCTGCAGTCTGAAAATGACCAATCCAAATCGGAATTAGTAAAAAAAATACTATTTTATAGAAGATAAACTATATAATATATTATGTAAATAATTGAAGGAATTATCAGGGTAATTGACCTTCCAAAAACCATGTCATTAACTTTCCTTTTCTCTTTAGTTATAGTATAAACCCCTATAAAAAATGATACTACACTTACAATAAGGGCAATAAATCTAATATCCATTTTAATTATTTTTCAGAAATCCTTTAAGGGCTGCGTATGGAATACCATAGAATGGAGCTCACTTAAAATCAAGTTCAGTGTGTTCAGGTAAAGAAGGTGACAAACCAAAATTACCAGCTGGCGTGAGAGTCCCGCCCGTGAACAACACAAATGTACACTACAAATATTGTAAATTAAGATGTAACCTTATTGCTTTCACCAATTTAATCATTTAAAAAGAAACCTAAAGATGGAAATAATCCATCGAGAAAACTGGGGAACGCCTAGCGCCAAAAATTTGGAAAACCACAAAGGCAACTTTTTGGCAACGCACTCACGGTTAGGTGAGCCAACTCAATTTCTCAACACTAAGCTTTTTAATAAAAAGGCGAGGGGAAATACAACACATCGAGAAAACCGGGGAACGCCCAGCGCCAAAAATTTGGAAAACCACAAAGGCAACTTTTTGACAACGCACTCACGGTTAGGTGAGCCAACTCACCTTCTCAACACTAAGCTTTTCAAAAAAAGGCGAGGGAAAATACAACACATCGAGAAAACTGGGGAACGCCCAGCGCCAAAAATTTGGAAAACCACAAAGGCAACTTTTTGGCAACGCACTCACGGTTAGGTGAGCCAACTCAACTTCTCAACACTAAGCTTTTCAAAAAAAGGCGAGGGAAAATACAACACATCGAGAAAACCGGGGAACGCCCAGCGCCAAAAATTTGGAAAACCACAAAGGCAACTTTTTGGCAACGCACTCACGGTTAGGTGAGCCAACTCAATTTCTCAACACTAAGCTTTTTAATAAAAAGGCGAGGGGAAATACAACACATCGAGAAAACCGGGGAACGCCCAGCGCCAAAAATTTGGAAAACCACAAAGGCAACTTTTTGGCAACGCACTCACGGTTAGGTGAGCCAACTCAATTTCTCAACACTAAGCTTTTCAAAAAAAAGCGAGGGAAAATACAACACATCGAGAAAACTGGGGAACGCCCAGCGCCAAAAATTTGGAAAACCACAAAGGCAACTTTTTGGCGCTGGCCACCCACGGTCACGTGGGCAATTGGGATAACTACTTGAAAACTTTAGAAAATAAAAAATCCCAATCTAATTAAAGATCGGGATTTTTGTTGGCCCACTAGGGCTCGAACCTAGACTCTTCTATACCAAAAACAGACGTGTTGCCAGTTACACCATGGGCCAATACCATATTGAGGATGCAAATTTAATACAATCTTTAAATTGCACAAACTATTTGTAGCAAAAAAATAGAAAATTTTCAGATTGTGGGTCTAATTTCTCTTCTAAAAGGGTGTAGTCCTATTTTCCACCCCTGTTTTTGGCAAAAAAATAGGAGTATGAGGTACGTTCACGTTCTTTTAGTCGTTTCAGTAATCATATTATTAGTAAATTCGCCCTAACAAAAATCAACTGCATTTATGTCTAGTTTCAACTTCGACAAATGGAATAAAATAACAGGCTGGCTTGTTTTTGCCATTGCCCTACTCACCTATTGGCTCACCGTAGAACCCACTGCTAGTTTTTGGGATGCAGGAGAATATATCACTACGGCAAGTAATCTAGAAGTAGGCCACCCGCCTGGAGCACCCTTGTATCAGATTATGGGAGCCTTTTTCTCCATTTTTGCGATGGACCCATCCAATATTGCGCTTACCATTAATCTAATGTCGGTATTCGCGAGTGCCTTTGCCATTCTATTTATGTTTTGGTCGCTTACCATGCTGCTTAGGATGGTAGTTCAAAAGCATCAGGAACTAAATACAAATAATAGGATTGCTATTATAGGAAGTGCAGCCGTTGGAGCTTTAAGTTTTACGTTTACAGATAGTTTTTGGTACAACGCCGTGGAGGCCGAAGTATACGCATCTGGAGCTTGTGTGCTTTCCATTTTATTTTATTGTGCACTACGTTGGGAACGCGAGATGAACACCCCTCGTGGTGACAGATGGCTCATCCTAATTGCATTTATCATTGGGCTTTCCTTCGGTATTCACTTTATGGCATTGTTAGCCATTCCTGCAATGGGCTTTTTGTATTATTTTAAAAATTACAAAACGATTACCCTTAAAAATTTCCTAATTGCCAACGTTGTTACGGTTGCTATACTACTTTTAATTTTTAAGTTGTTATTACCCTACACCATGAAGCTTTTTAGTGCTTTTGAATTGTTCTTTGTCAATTCATTAGGGATGCCTTTTAACTCGGGCACCATCATCGCAGGACTGCTATTTATTGGGTTGTTCTATTTCGGCTTACGGTATACCCGCAAAAAAAATCTGGGACAGGTAAATACGCTTTTATTATGTGTTTTATTCATTTTTATTGGGTTCTCTAGCTGGTTAATGTTACCCATTCGTGCCAATGCAGGAACGGTTATTAACGAAAACAACCCCAACAACGCCCGTGAATTATTGGCATATTACAACCGCGAACAATATCCGGAAACACACTTATTTTACGGCCCTCTTTTTACTGAAATGTATTCAGGATTGGACACTGAAAACCCTTACAAAGACGATAAACCTAAATACGAAAAAGATGAGGCAACAGGCAAATACATTATTGTAAACCAATACAAAGACGCTGGACAAAACTTAGACGATAATCACAAGGTAATCCTACCGCGTATGTGGAGTCCAGACCATAATGCCAATTACCTGGAGTTTACAGACGGGCTAGAATTTACCATAAAGTCTGGCTACCGTAGTGAATCCAGATTGGTGGAGATTGTAGCCAATTTTAAACAAGCGTTTAAAGAAGGTAAAATAGACAAAGACGATTATAACGACTTTTTACTAACGTATAAAGATTATTTAGACATAAAACCGCCTTCGGTATGGGATAATTTAGCCTATACGTTCGAGTATCAATTTGGCTATATGTATTGGCGTTATTTTATGTGGAATTTTGCAGGTAGGCAAGACGATGTGCAAGGTCAGAAAACCGACCTACATGGAAATTGGCTCACTGGGATCTCATTTATAGATGAATTAAGATTAGGCACACAGGACAACTTACCAAGCGATGTAAAATATAACAAAGCGCGTAATACCTATTATTTACTACCGCTTATTCTAGGGGTTTTAGGTGTTGTCTTTCATTTTAAGAATGATATGAAAACCTTTTGGGTATTGCTGGTGCTGTTTCTCTTTACCGGATTGGCACTTAAAGTATACCTCAACGAAAGACCTTTTGAACCCAGGGAACGTGATTATGCACTCGTAGGATCGTTTTATGTATTTGCTATGTGGATTGGATTTGGTGTATATGCATTGTATGAAATGCTAAAAGAGGCTATAAAACCAAAACTCGCTATTCCAATTGTATTAACAGCAACATTGCTGGCATCGCCTGTTATTTTGGCGTATCAAAACTGGGATGACCACGACCGGTCAGGCCGTTACACAGCCAATAGTATGGGTAAAATGTACCTGGATTCTTGCGATGAAAACGCCATTCTCTTCACCATTGGTGATAACGACACCTTTGCACTTTGGTATGCCCAAAACATTGAAGGCTATAGAAGGGATGTACGTATTGTTAACACCAGTCTATTTGCGACAGATTGGTACATAGACGATATGAAAAAGAAAGCGTTTGAGAGCGATCCTATCCCATCACAACTCAGCCACGATAAATACAGAACCGGAACAAGAGATTTCCTGTATTTTCAAGAATCTACCAGAGACACTATAGATATTAAACAATGGATGAATTGGGTGGAGAGTGATGACCCTAGAACGAAAGTGGAACTAGAAAGCAACCATTGGGCAAATACCTTCCCAAGTAAGACCATCCGGATTCCTGTAGACAAAGAAGCAGTACTTCGCAACGGGATTGTTGCTCAAAAAGATGCAGATCTTATTGTTCCTTATATAGATATTACCCTAAAAGGTAATGTTATCTATAAAAATAGAATGATGATGCTGGATGTTATTGCCAATAATAACTGGGAACGTCCTATCTATTTCAGCGGCGGAAGTTTTGGTGATGACGATTATATCTGGATGAAAGACTACCTCCAGCTGGACGGAGTTACGTACAAATTAGTACCTATTAAAACACCCGTAGCAAAAGGAAATCCGTTTGATATGGGCCGAATAGATGCCGATAAGATGTATGATATAGTGATGAATTTTGACTGGGGCAACAGTGGTAGTCCAGACATCTACCACGACACCGAAACACGCCGAAACGGTATTACCTACCGAAGTAATCTTGCACGTTTGGCTGAAACATTAATGAATGAGAAAAAAATGGATAAGGCCGAAAACGTATTAGATCTTGCCATGGAAAAAATGCCTGTAAAAGACTTTGAGTATTACTCCTTACTGGAACCTTATGTATTGGGGTATTATGAAGTTGACAATAAAGAAAAAGCACGTAAATTATTCAAAGAAGTTTCCACCATTTATCAAGAAAAACTGTTGTATTACAGCGGCATGAAGATTCAGCGCCAGTTTGGGATAGCAGATGAAATTATAAGCGACATGGAAAAATATCGTGGCCTGGTAGATATTTTAATTGTGATGGATTCCGAAGAATTTGCAAGGCCAGAAGCCAGTAAGTTTAACGATTATTTGAAGCTGTTCCGTCATTTTTATTCCGCAGATGAAGGAATGGATGTAGATAAAAGAACAGAGAGAGATCTACTAGAAAATGATACCAATGCGATAAATCTACCTTTAGATACCGTAGTTCAAGACAACACAAATGTAATACCTGAACAATAAACTAGTGAAACCCTATTTGGTTAAAACGCCCAAGTTTGTGCAGTGGTTATTCCCACGGCGAGTTTGGGCGTTTTCTCGTAAAGAACCCAACATTTACCTTACTTTTGACGATGGCCCTATCCCCGAAGTTACGCCTTGGGTATTAGATCTCTTAAAGGAATATGATGCGAAAGCCACGTTTTTCTGTATTGGAGAAAATGTAAAAAAGCATCCCGAAATCTTTAAGAGAATTATTGCGGAAGGGCATCGCATTGGCAACCACACGTTTCATCATCTCAATGGCTGGAAAACTAAAAGGGAAGAATATTTAAAGGATATCGTAGCCGCTGAAAAACAGTTTAATTCTATTCAACTTTCTGAGAAAACACCCCTAAAGTCCACTCAAGGGGACACTAACGTAGCGAGCACCAAAATTCAAATTTTCAAAAATATCCAAGCTCCAAGCTCCAATCTGTTTAGGCCTCCCTATGGTAAGATGACGTCAAAGCAAGAGAAAGAAATTCGTAATAAAGGCTATAAGATTGTGATGTGGGATGTGTTGAGTGCAGATTTTGACCCAAGTACTTCAAAAGAAAAATGCCTTCAAAATGTAACAAAAAACATAAAACTAGGAAGTATCGTCGTCTTTCATGATAGTTTAAAAGCAGAAAAAAACCTTCGGTATGTATTGCCGAAGGTTTTGGATCTTTTTAATATAAAATTAATTGATAGTTGCATTTAATGAAGCACTTTCAATATTTCCATTTCCACTTTCTCTTTCTGCCCAAATCTCAATATAATCATCTGTATTTAACTCAATAGTACCTAGAATTGGAACTGCAATAACTTCACTTGTACTAGTAGTTAGTCTTCCATAAACCCTAGTCTCCTGTATAACTGAAGCTGGACCTGCACCACTTCCTTTTGCTATATACAATGCATAGGTAGTAACTAACGGACTTCCCGCAGGAAAACTTGTTGAAAATGACAGCGATGCGTTCACCTGAAAAAATCTATTTTTATTTCCTTTATATATAAGTTTATTATTTCCACTTCTTTCAAATCTAAATAGATTGGTAGAAGTTGTAGGTCCGTTCAACTTGCGTCTACTGGCTGTTCCTGTTCCAGTTAATGTAGTATTTACTGGACTTGTTATCGAAGCAGTTAAATTTATATTACCTGTAGCAACATCATTTGATTCCCTTGGAATTCCAGGAGCATTTACAGTCCAATTATTATTGAAATTAAAACCTGTATAAGAGCCGGTGTTATATCTGTTTACATATTGCCCAGCGCCAGAAAATGCAGTACCGTTTAAAATCCCAGTTCCTACAGTGAGACCTATAGCGCTAACATCAAAACCAATTGCACCACTAGGCACTGTAGAGAAGCCACTTACTTTTTCCACCAAACCAAAAGTTCCTGTCAATTTTTCATAGGTGCCACCATTACTCCCTAACCAACCTTGATTGTTAAGCAAGATATTACCAATATTAGTATACGTAACCCCTGTAGTATTTCCAATAAATTGGACAATGTTAGAAAAGTACAACCCTACTCCAGAAATAGTTCCTACACTTCCCATTCCAGAGACGATACAATTTTGAAACAACAACGAAGTTCCCCCGGTAATTGCAAAAACGGTTCCACCCCCTGTAATAGTTAGATTTTTAACGTTACCCCCAGTAGTTCCTGTAAATACGGCACCTGATGCTTTAAATAAAATATCTTCTCCAGCATCGCGCCCTAAAAGTTGTGCATCGTTTAGTTCTATAGGAGCAGTTAATGTTATTAACCCATTTATTTCATATAGTGTATTTTCGTCCAAGGTAATTTTGCCTCCAGAAGGTGCTGGAAAATCTGTTATACTTTTTACTAAGACGTAATTATCACGCTTAGCTGCTGCTCCAGATAACTGTCTCCAGGTAGTTGAGGGTGTATCGTAATAATAAAAAGACTTCAAGTCCGTATCATACACCAAAAGACTATTGGCTGGCGTTGTAATAGCAGTTCTTTGGGCTGTGGTCATTCTAGGGGCTAAAAATCCTTTAGTGCCTGAGCTAATATCTAGAACAGAAGTTGCATCAGGGGTCGTTGTTCCAATTCCTACTTGGGAAAATGCTGCGTTAACTATTAAACACGCAACTAGTAAAAGTTTAAATTTCATAAGATGGGGATATAAGGGTAAAGTTTGTTTAAACTGAAAAAAAACATTTTAAATTCGTAAGCGAAAATAAGCTGTTTAACCCTTAATTTATAACTTTAATCGTTAAAAACACATCTTTTTGTAGGAAATTTAATTCTTTTTTATAGTAATGAAATTCTTGTACTGTAGAGCACTCTGATTCTTAGAGCGTTATAGACTTAATAAGTATAAGTACAAACTAAAATTAAATGTACTCTTTTACCAATCCAATTAAGGTATTGGCATCTTGTTCTCCAGATTGGCGCCATTTCATTTCGCCGCCTTTGTAGATCATTAAGGTTGGAAGACCTTTTACTCGTAACGCTTCGGCAAGCTCGTTATTTTTTTCCACGTCTATTTTAATCACGCGGGCTTTGTCACCAAGGGCAGCGGCTACGTCTCTAAGTACGGCGTGCATCCCTTTGCAGGCTTCGTCCCATTCTGCATAGAAGTCTAGCAATACGGGTACTTGTGTTTCAATTAATTCTCCAAATTTGGACATAATCGTTGCAGTATTAGTTCTACAAATATAGTATTTATGGCTGAATAGTAAGCATTATGCATCGCTAGGCTTCTTTTTTAAGGTAATTACTGTTACTTCTGGCCAAATCCCTACTCTTCCAGGATACCCTAAATAGCCAAATCCTCTGTTTACATTAATATACCGCCCGAATTCCTCATAAATTCCAGCCCAATTTTCATATCTATATTTTACGGGGCTCCATTTGAACCAGCCAGGAATTTCAATCCCAAATTGCATTCCGTGGGTGTGACCACTTAGCGTTAAATGTATATTTTTATCGTTCATCTTCACCTCTTCCTGCCAGTGAGACGGGTCGTGACTCATTAGAATTTTAAAATCGGTTGTTGCAACCCCTTCACAAGCTTTTTTTAAATCTCCTGCTTTTTTAAATCCGCCAGCTCCCCAGTTTTCTACACCTATTAATTTAATGGTTTCTCCATTTTTTTCCAGCGTGGTGTTTTCATTCAACAATAAGCGCCAGCCCATTTCTTTCTGAAGGTTTTTTAAGGTTGAAAGATTTTTATTTTTTTCTATTTCAGAATTCCAGGAAACATAATCTCCATAATCATGGTTTCCTAATACCGAATATACACCATCGTTAGCTGTTAAACTTGAAAAGAGCTCTTTCCAGGGTTTCATTTCTTCGGCAATATTATTGACCAGATCCCCAGTAAAAAGTATGACATCGCTTTTTTGCTGGTTAATTAGATCTATTCCGTAGGAAATTTTTTCTTTATTATCAAAACTACCACTATGAATATCACTTATTTGGGTTATCGTGTAGCCGTCAAACGCTTGGGGGAGGTCGTCAAACTCCAGCGCGTATTTCAGGACTTTGTAATTGTATTTACCTTGAATCATTCCGTAAAGTAGAGAGGCAAAAGGGATTGCAGCAACGCCTAGGGCAATACTGCTAATAAACTTTCTTCGGGAGGGTAGGTAAAACCCAGCTTCTTTTCCGTTAATCTTAGCAAATACACCCATAAAAAGGCGTACTATATCTTCACCAAACATAAAAATGATTACGAGTAATTTCGGCACAAAAACCGCCAGGAAAAACCCAAAAATATACATCATTTTAGGGTTTGTACGTGCTTGTCCGGAACTTAGTGCATATACTAAAAGAGACAATACAACAAGTGAACTTAATGCATACAGAACATACAACCATGTAGAATTTGTTACGGTACGTACCGCCTGAAAAGCATACAAATCTATAGCAATGTAAATAATAATGGGGATGATCCAGCGGAGCATGGGGTATCTTTTTTTTTGTAAAGATAGTATTAAAACCAAGGCTATAATATCCTAAAAAAAGTTAAATCGGTTCATGTATGTAGCGCCAAAGTCCACTTGTATTCTTCTAATTATTTCTCCAAATATTGATATTTATCTGGTATTGTTACACAGCTTTTATCAATATCAATAGTCAATTAACCCCGAAACCCATTCATTGTATACCCTAATATTTACATTGGGATTATAATGGGTGTTATCTGTAGTAATGCAATTGTTATATATATGTGTATTGAGCAGGGTGTTTAAACAATCCTGTTTTGCAATTTTAAAATAGAGTTGCCTTAACTAGTTGCTAAAATTTGTAACTTTTCAGACCTTAAAAACTTAGCTTTGAAAACAGTAAATGGTCTCTAGGCTTGTGGAAAAATCACTAAAACCCAACCTATTTTGAAAAGAAGAAAATTTATACAAAATACAGCTGCAGGAGCCGTGGGAGCTACGTTTGCAATGACCGCAATGGCGTGTACCGATGAAAATAAAAAAACAAGGAAACCTTCCCAAGATAAAAAACCAATGAGCAAAAAAATGCCCAATCTCCCCATAGCCATCTGTACATGGCAATTCACAAATGCCAATAAAACTGCTGGCGATGCTTTAGAAAATGGAAAACCTGCGTTAGAGGCAGCTATTGAAGGTGTTTCGATAGAAGAGCAGAATCTTAAAAATACTACTGTTGGAAAAGGGGGTATTCCAGATAGGCAAGGTAATGTAACACTAGACGCTTGTGTGATGGCAACTAATGGTGATTGCGGTGCTGTAATGGCGGTTTCAAGCACTAGCCACGTGGCAGCCCTGGCGCGAAAAGTAATGGAGGATACTCCTCACGTAATTTTGGTAGGCGAAGGTGCCGAAGAATTTGCAGCCCTATCAGGTTTTGAAACTGAAGACTTGCTTACAGAGGAGTCTAAAAAAGCCTGGCAAGAATGGCTTAAAAGCCCAGAATACAAACCCCTTATTAATATTGAAAATCACGATACTATTGGGATGCTTACCATGGATAAAAAAGGTGACATCGCAGGAGCTTGTACTTCAAGCGGACTCTCCTACAAAATGAAAGGCCGTGTGGGTGACAGCCCTATTATTGGTAGCGGCTTATTTCTGGATAATGAAATAGGTGGCGCCGTAGCTACAGGAATGGGCGAAGAAGTAGTGAAAACAGTAGGTAGTTTTTTAATAGTAGAACTCATGCGAAACGGTATGTCCCCACAAGATGCCTGTGAAGAAGCTATAAAACGAATTGTAAATAAAAATGACACCTACAAAGACTTTCAGATTGCATATATCGCTATGAACAAAATGGGCGAAACAGGAGCTTATTGTATTCACGAAGGCTTTACTATGATGAAGTATGAAAATAAAATTAATGAAAATGTTTTTGTAGACTTTTACCACAAACCTTCCTAATTTTAACACACGATCGCTAATCTAACGAATTTAATGATTAAGATTTCCTTGAGCATCATTGGTGCAGTGGCCGTGTGATCTATAGTATAATTGCACATTTTTACACAATCATGTTTCCTGCTATGTACACGAACGCTAGAAAGTTTTGGTGATTTAAAACCTCAAGTATCTGGTTTGCCTTATACAGCGATCTTTCGAAAAGCTATTTTACCCCTCTATTGAAGTGTATTTGGCAAACACTCTAAGTGTTAAGGTTGCAGTTACGGAAGTCATCCTCTACTGTTCTTACAGCGTATGTTTTAGGCATAAAAAGCAGTAAACTAACTTGTTACCCACTACGTAGAAACACGTATTTTTTCAAAATCGGAATATTCCTACAAATTGCAATGGCTTTTTTTTATAGCTTTGTCATACATAAGTAGGTTGATACTTTAGGGTGTCGATCAAATTTGGGGCGAAAAGTCATCACATCTGTGATGGCTTTTCCATTTTTACCTCAATACACTTTTTAAAAACGCGCTCCGCTTCTTTTTTAAAAGCACTCGGCAACCTGAGTTTTGGATGTTTTATTCATCTAGCGTTATCTGCCGAATTGTTTTGAAAGCTACTTTTAGTTAGAACGTATTTCAATTTCATCCAGCTCGTAGGTGCCGTCAAAATCTCCGTTGCCGCTTCCTATATATTTCCATGCAATATGACCTCTTCCAACAATACAGGACATATCTACATTTCCTGAGGGAATCCATTCGGGAAAACCATCGTTGTCGCTTACTACAGTTACAGAACCCAACTCAATCCACATAGCCGAAGTAATCGTATTTTCATTTCCATCCCAATTACCAGCATACAGAACTTTCAGTTCGCTTCCATCATCAAAACTATTCGAGGTTTTAAAATGTAAGGTTTCGCCCGTCTGCGTATCAAAATTAACTTGAGGAGTGATTAACCAACCAATAGAACTGGGATCACCTGAATTGAAAGACCCCATGCGGGCCGAAATACCTAAAGACATATTCTCATTACCGTCAAACCAAGCTTCCCAGGTTTCGGTGCCAGCTTCCATATAATTGGTCCATCCATTTCCCGTAATAGGTGAATTGATTGTTTGAGTTTCAAAAAAATCTGCAAATAATACCGTAGCTCCTACAGCATCTGCCAGACCACAGTCTACTATAGGAGGATCGCACCTGGCTTCAGAAAAATTGATATCGTTAAGATCCCTCACCGAAAGTACAGACTCATCATTACTGAAATTTCTAGTATAAATAGCTGTGATATTTCCTGATCCGTCCGCTAGCAATTGCGATTTGAAATTGGCAAACGTACTGGTGAACAATCGAATATTTCCTGTATCGTTACAGCTTTGTAACGTACGCTCTCCATCAAAATTATCTGCAGGTTCGCCTGCGTAGGTAAGACCAATTTGAGACGGGAGAAATTGCATATGGTTTAGGTTTATCAATGTATTTAGGTCGTCTGCGTTCAATTGATTCGCCTGTTTTGTTAGGGGTGTTAGCGGCACAATTTTTTCACCTCCTACCACATATTGACTTAAAACTGCATTCGGGATTTTAACGATGTTATTTACATTTTGAATCCCTAGCGTGAGGATTCCTGTATCTTCATCTACCGCCAGACCATTTAAGATGATATACACTTTACGACCTATTTCAAAAGTTTGATATATATCATTTTTGTCCATAATAACACGCAATCCCATACGTGGATTGTTGGGGCCTAAATCTTCGGTTTCTGGGGTATTCTGAATAAAGATTTCATCAAAGAAATTACCTGCCTCGTCACTCGAAATTACATAGCCTTCTAGTAGCAACAAATCTTCATCCAATCCAAAGGCTGCATAGCTGTTGCCTGCTTGCTCATATCTTGCGCGAACCGCTGCGAAAGTTGTAGTGGGCTCAAGCATTGGGTCCAATGGTTTTGGCTCGCATCGTTCGGGAGACGCAAAAACGATGTCATTAGGATCCCGTATGACCAACACATTTTCATCTCCAAAGAAATTTCTGCTTAAAACTGCTGTTATCGTTCCAGAGCCATCTGGAATAGCTATTCCTCTAAAATCTGCAAACGTGCTAGTTTGAAAAAGAATAGAGCCTCCATCTTCGCTACAACTTTCTACTAATCTATCGCCATCAAATTCGTCACCTGGTTCGTTGGCAAATGTTAATGTTAGTTGACTTTCGGTAAATTGGGCGTTTGGAAGTTGAATTAATGTATTCACATCACGGCTGGTAATTTGGCTTAGGGTTTTTACCGTTGGAATGAGCGTGTCTTTTTGAGCTGAACGTAACATAAATTCATCTTCTACGGGTGCCGAAATTTTATCAATTTCGTTTGTATTCAATACTCCCAAAGTAACTACGCCACTGTTAAGCCCTACCGAAAGTCCATCTAATTTTATAAAAATTTTCCGTCCAATTTCGTATTTGGTAAATAATGGATTTACATCTAGTAACACTTTAATTCCTGCCGTTGGATTTTTAGCTTCATCCTGAAGAATAAGCTCTTCAAAGAAATTTCCACTCTCATCGGTAGAAATTACAAATCCGCTTAGAAACGTATTTGTACCTTCAAACGTAGCTGTTTTTGCACCTGTTGCCTGGGCAGATTCCAAAGTTGCTATGACACTGGTAATGGAAACTAGCTCTCCTTGCAATGCTGGATCGAAACTAGCTGTTTCTGGCACTTCGTATTCGTCATCTTCCACACAAGAAGAAATACTACCCATAAAAGCTACTAGGAGTAAGATGTTGTAAAATTGAAATGTTTTCATAAGTGAACGTATTAAATTGATTCTACTTTTTAAAATCGGATATAGACGTTTGCGTAATAGGTGGTGCCATTTCCAAAGAAATATCGTGGCCCAAACAGCCTTCCATTGGGACGGGATACGTCTTCTTTTAAGTCCCTAAAATTGGAAACTCTTCCCTGTTCAAATCCGCCTGTGGTATATTCTTGATTCAAAACATTGTTTACCGTGGCAAAAAAACCGACATAATAGCTTTTTATACGCCACGACTTTCCTCCAACAATATTCACCAAAAAATAATCGTCGAATTCCTGTTGCAACAGTAAATTTCTAGCTTCATCTTCGTTATAATTGCTGAAGGGCAAGCCGTCAAAATCCTGATTAAAATTGGCAGTTCTCGCCAGATTATTCACGTCTATATAGGCATTGGAAAAATAATTTGTGGTTACGCCTACCCACCAAAATTCTGGATCGCGATATTCAAAACCTAGTTGATAGGCACGCTCTGGCCCGCTTGCTACGTGGTAATTTTTCAGTTTTGTGGTGCCATCGCCAAAGGTTAGTGGGCCTTCAAAATCGTCACTTGTAAGATATAGATTAGGGTTGTTGTTAAAAATATATTGTCCTACCGAAGCGGCTCCCTTCAGTTTAAAAGTGGGCGTTAGTTGCGCTTCAATGCCTAGCTCACCACCCATATTCTGTGTTTCAATACCTGTTACAATTTCTTGTACAAAGGCACTTTCTTCCAGGCCTATTCCAGTAAGATTTTCAGCAAAATAGAAACCAAGATCGGTCTGGTTTTTTGAATTAATATAAAAACCCGTGAGTCGTGCCTTTACAATTGGAGAACGGAAAATATAACTCACATCTGCATTCTGAATTTGTTCCGTTTCCAATCCTAACACCACATCATTATTCTGTCTCGCATTGCTAAAAGAATTTCTAAGCGTTGGTGCTTTGGTACCATATGCCACATTCAAATCAACTAAATGACGCCCCGTAATTTTATAGGTCGCACCGCCTTTTACACCGTAGTTTGTGAAACTCAATGTTTCACCTGGACCAAAGGAACGGTTGCCAGGATAATTTCCATTTTCGTACAAACCTGTGCGTTGGTAGTTGGTTTGCCCGGCGGTTACTGCAGCATAAAAATCTGCTTTTCGGTATTTGAATGCTCCTTGGATAAATCCTGAAAATACAGTTGCATCCAGATTATAATTGTACTTGTACCGTTCGCCTTCTTTTACAATCCTGTTGCGATTACGCAAATCGCTTTGCGCAATGTCTCCCACGATGGTGTTTACATCATCTTCAGCAAAAAAATCTACATCCAAATAGCCTGTACCACCTAATAAATCTTTCAGGTTGGCAAAATTTTCACTTTTCAGCGTTCGGTAGATTATGTTTCCACTTAAATTAATATTCTCTGAAATTTCAGAATTTACAATGGTGTTTACCGTAATCTGAGTATCGTCTACACGATCTTCTTGTACTACGTAAATTGAATTGCCCCCGTTGGCGATATTGGTTTGGTTCGTATTTGCTTCATACAAAGCTTCCCAATCCAATTGTCCATTATTCAAAAATTCTTGCTCTGCCAGATAGGCTTGCTGAAAATCGAACGCTGAAGGGTTTTCATCCTGAAGAAAAAAACTGGGAAGTCTTTGGTAATAATTTCCAAAGGGATTGCGGGCGCCTCCCAAATACGCTTCTTGTCCGTTCACGGTTACAAGTCGCGTCCCGCCATTATCGATACGGGTGCTGCCAATCTTGCCAAATTGATACCCTACGTTGGTATTGATATGGGTCTTATCGTTTACATCCCAATAATAATTCAGTAAAATAACGGGTTCTTCTACTTCCCGGATGCTAGTATTTCTAATTTTCCCATCTTGAAAACCCCAATTTGGATTGTATTGGATTCCTTTTAAATCTCGCACTTCCTGAGTAACTGCAGTGGAACGTCCTCTTCGGTTTGGCGTATAAAATGCGGAGAGATTTATACTATGATTGGTATTCAATTTCTTTTCAACGGAAACAAAAAAGGAATTTGCGTCGTATACGGTTCCTTTTTGATATCCTTCCTCTCCATAACGCCTGGACGCCAATACCGAATATGCCCAACCACTAGCCAGCAAGCCACTGTTGTAGGAACCCATTATCCTGCCACGGTAACTGCGATTCGCCAAAGCATACGAAACACGTCCTCCTTTACGGTATTTTGAAGCGCGCATCACAATATTGGTGGTTCCAGCGATATCACCAAACGTGTATTCGCTAGCAGAACTCCCCATAGAAAATTCCCGTTCGCGCTGCGCATCGTTCAAGCCACCCCAATTGCCCCATTGCGGACGCCCATTGAACTGTTTGTTCATTTCAACACCATTAATCAGTACTTTTCCATTGGCATTGTCTAAGCCTCTAGGTCTAAAAAAGGTAGCACTAAAGTCGAAAGCCGCAGCATTTAAAAATACATCCCGGGAAGCCTGAAGTAATCCTGAAATATTGAAAGAAGTACCATCGTCCTGGTTTAACTCCGCATCGCTTAGGCTAATAATTCCTATTTGGGCTTCAATTTCAGTGAGATCTATGGAGAAAAGAATGGGATCCAGATTAATACTGCTGCCGTTTTGGATGGTAATGCGAATCTTTTTTGTTACATACCCATCTTTACTTACCAAAAGCACCTGCTCCCCTTGAGGGAGTTCTACACTGGAAATATGAAATAGCCCCAGCGCGTCTGTTGTGGTTGTAAAAACACTGGATACAATCCGTATTTCAACATTGGACACAGGCTCTGTAGCGTCAGAATCTATGACCCTTCCCATAACAATAGCCTCTTGCGCTAGAAGCGAAACACCCCAAAAAAGAACTAAGAATAGGGCAGCATAGAAGTTTTTCATTCTAAACATACTAACTAGTAATTTGTAAGGGGAGTGTACACAAATTTACCTATTTCGTACGAAATAGGTACTATTTAGCCTAAAATATATACGCTACTTCACTCAAAATTAATATTTTAGCATACCATGAAAGCGTCCCACTACATCATAGCCTGTTTATTTCTTTGCTTTTTCTTCGGAAATGCTCAGGAAACAAAACAGTATAAGATACAAACCGTTGCTTTTTATAATCTGGAGAATCTCTTCGATTTTGAAGATGACCCTTTGACGTTTGATGATGATAGAACGCCTGAAGGAAAAGATCATTGGACCGAAGAAATTTATCTTGCGAAGCTGAAAAATATGGCGAAGGTGATTTCAGAAATTGGTACTGAAGTAACCGGGACTACTCCAACTATTATAGGCGTTTGTGAAATTGAAAACAGAAGAGTACTGGAAGATTTGGTGAATCAAGAACCCCTGCTGAAAAAGGAATATGGGATTATTCAGTTCGATTCTCCAGACCGTCGTGGGATAGATGTTGCGGTATTATATCAAAAAAGACTCTTTACTCCTACGCATTATAAAGCGATTCCACTTTATATATATGACGAGAATGATCTTACCAAACGAATTTATACTCGAGATCAACTTATTGTAAGTGGCATGTTGGATGGAGAGAAGATTCATGTCATCGTAAACCACTGGCCGTCCAGAAGCGGTGGCGAAGCAAGAAGCAGACCCAAACGTATAAAAGCAGCACAACTTAACAAACACCTTATTGATTCTCTCTTTGTAGAAGATCCGTATGCAAAGGTGATTACCATGGGCGATTTAAATGATGATCCTACAAGTCCGAGTTTGAAAGAGTATCTCAAAACGGTCGACACAAAAGAAAATATGCAACTGAAGCAATTGTACAATCCCATGGAGGCAATGTTTAAAAAAGGATTGGGAACCCTGGCGTGGCGGGATGCATGGAATTTGTTTGATCAAATAATTGTATCTACAGAATTACTAAAAAACGATTACAGCAGCTACCGTTTTTATAAGGCGGGCATCTATAATAAATCGTATCTGGCAAATTCACGAGGGCGCTACAAAGGCTATCCGTACCGAAGTTTTGGTGACGGTGGATTTACAGGGGGGTATAGCGATCATTTCCCTGTATATGTATATTTGATTAAGGAAAAGGAGTAGCGCTTCTTAAGAACAGGTGACTTAATCCTTGGAAAACCTATCAGGAAAATGCGTCTCTAATATATCGTACAATCTTTTTTTGGTTAAAGGTTTGTTTTCAAATCTATTAATAAGCGTATTGGTAGAAGCTTTAACTCTGTCTGTATCACTGCTGGAGGTAGTAAGCATGGTAATTACAATACCTCCTTTTTGATCGATTTCCAGCTTTTCATAATGCTCTAAAAATTCCCAGCCATTCATACCAGGCATGTTAATATCCAGAAATATCAACTCTGGTTGCGGGTACTTTTTTTCTACCAAAGTGGATAAATAATCTAATGCATCGGTAGCTGAATATTTTATAACAATCTCTTCGGCTATATTTTCTTTCTTAAGTAATCTGGAATGGATGAAGTTATCAGATTCTGAATCGTCTATTAATAATATTTTTTTTAATGCATTGCTCATAATTTATTTCCCTTTTTTTAAAATTACTAAGAAGGTAGTTCCTTTTCCTTCTTCAGATTCTACGTGAATAATTCCATTGTGAAGTTCGGTGATTTTTTTACAAAATGCCAAACCAATTCCCTGTCCGTCATAGAGCGTTTCACTATGCAATCTGGTAAACATATCGAATATCTTTGAAAGATATTTTTCCTGAATTCCTATCCCATTATCTGTGACGGTTATTTGATAATTATTGTCAGATTCGTAACAACCTATGGTTATTACTGGTTTTCTATCTGGTGTGACAAATTTTAATGCATTGCCAATGAGGTTGAAAAAAAGTTGTTTTAATTCTATGGTATACCCTTCTACTGTTGGTAATTTATTTACAAATATGGATGCCTCTGTATCACTAATTTTTTGTGCAAGGTCTTTCTCTATTTCTGCTACAATAGCGTTTAAATCTACTGGTTCCAACTCACCAGACCTTCCAATTCTGCTATATTGAAGTAAGCCATTAATTAAATTACGCATTCGTGTTGTAGCGCCTTTTATAAAGTTGAAGTAGGTATGTGCATCTTCATCAAGCTTATCCCCATACTCTTCTTCAAACACCACGATAAAATTATCGACCGTTCGCAAAGGTTCCTGCAAATCATGGGAAGCGATATAAGCAAATTGATTAAGCTCCTGGTTTTTATCCTTTAACTGCTCGATTAGCTGTTCGTTTATTTCCCGCTGATTTTCTTTCAGTAGAATTTCGGCTTCTTTTTGCTGAATTTGAGCATTTAGTAATTCGTTAGCATTGTTTATATGGTCGAATACTGGGATAAGCTGCCCTTTTATACGTAGTAAACCATACACCATAAATGCAATTCCCGAAATGAGTAATAGGATACTCGCATAATAAAAAATATCAAATTTATTTTGACGGTTCTTATACAACTCGGTATTCTCTGCAAGCATTGTTTCAAAAAGAACTTCTATGCTATCGCGCCTTGATTTTCGTATCTCGTCAAGAAATAAGGTTTCATACGCAAAAGTATTGTCACGTTCAAAATCTTGAAACGCCTTAGAATTCTCTGTTTCTTTTTTTGATAACAGGAGTTGTAACCTATTAATATTTTGAGACTGTTCTTTTGAGTGTTCGAAATTATCGTTAGTTTCAACTAATTTCGCATTGATAAATTTTAGATTTTTATCGTAATTCCTTCTGTATTCCTTTAGCCCACTAAGTATATAGCGATCTCTATTACGTTCAGATTCTTTTATTTCACTATTCAATTCGAATAAATCGCTTCGAATGGCTGTGGTGGCAGTAACCCAGTTTTGAGAGTAGAACCCCATGACTACAATGACGCCCAATAACAAAATTAATCCCAGTAAAATGAGAAGACCCGTATATATGGATGTTATGATTTTTTTATTCGAATGCAGTGGCATACTACGACTTACTTAAAGAGTTTTTTAATTTTTGAAAAGAAGCCCTCTTCTTTAAGATTACTTTCTTTTGAGGCATCATTTTCTGCGCTTAAAGTTTCATGCTGTCTCAAAAAATCGACATTTTTACGATAGGCATCCATTTCCTTTCTTTTTTTTGAAAATTCATCCAGCTCACTTTTTTTCTCTTCAGATAAAGTTACAAATAAGGGTAGTAACCTTTCGTTAAGAGTTTCTAAAGGATCTTTCAGAAAAAAGCCTGAAGCACCTTCAGCCAGTAACTTTTGTTCGTTCTCCTGATTCTTTAAATTGCCCGTAATTATGATAACTGGAATATCAGGATTATATCCTTGAATAATTTCAATAACGTCAAAAGCATCAAAGCCATTCAGATTAAAATCACATAATACAAAATCTGGAATATAATTTTTTATCGCATTGGCAAGCGCCAATTTAGATTCTACAAATCTTATTTCGGGATCCTTACATATTTTTTTAAGCTGTCGTTGCAGCAAAAAAATATCCGAAACTAAATCCTCCACAATGAGGAAATTTAACTTTTGTAACTGTACTTCCATAAAGTTATTTTTTGCTTATAAAATTTTATCCTAACCACTGTACCCAGGGAATTCGGCTTAACAATAAAATGAGCGCTATGCTATAAAATATAGCGAGCATTTTAAATTTTGGTTTGCTTACCAATTTCTTTTTATGCTTTGAATATCCTATGGTAATGAAAACTACTGTTAGAATCATTACAAGGGGGTGCTCTACCGCATACAATCTATATAGACTGTTTCCCATCACTTCTGCCATGCCAACATTGGTGATGTTCTGTACGCCTAAAGGAGATACAAAATACAATACCAGCCCTATTAAAAATTGTATGTGCGTAGTTATTAAAGCGAAAAGCGCCAGTCTAAAATCTTTAGGACTATACTCTTTATTACCTATATATCCTGCCAAGGCATTAATGGTGGCAATAAGTACTACAAAAACGACCAAATAGGCCCAATAGGAATGTATAAATTGAATGGTTGTGTACATAATAATCTAGTTTACTAGTTTAGTGATAACGTAAAGGTACTTATATTCCATAAAAAAACCGCTCCTGTTTAGGAGCGGTCTTATATAATTAATTCTAATTGTATTAGAACTTGTATTTAATACTGGCATTGTAAGTTCTACCAACTCCTAAGAATATACCAAAGGCATCAGCCTGGTTGATATAAGCTTCGTTAAATACGTTGTAAACGTTTGTACGGAATGTCATTCTCTGACCTCCTAATGTAAAGTTATATGTAAGTCCTGCATCTCCTAATGTATACGCTGGTAATCTCACAGCCTGGTAACGATCTCCAACTTGTGCAGAGGCAATTACATCGTTAGGATCTACAAAACCATACAGGTCTGTATAAATATTATAATTACCGTCTACAGAAAGTCCGTCTGCTAATCTTACGTTTATTCCTGCTCCAAACGAGGTTTGTGGTGCATTACCAACTTTAGTCCCTGTAAGGTCCAACTCACCATCGGTAATAACAAATACATTGGTATCATCGTTTTGACGTGTAAAAGGAGTTACACCATCGTACTTCCAGTTACCAATAGATCCATATCCTTTTAATCTCCAAATTCCAGAATCATGACGATACTCAAGGTCAAATTCTAATCCTTGGTGAATTTGAGTTAGGTTTGTGAAACGATCTGTAAAGAATACTGGATTGTTAGGGTCTGAATTATCCTGTGCTCCTACAGAAAGGAAACGGTTACCCCACTCTGTTCTGTAAACATCTATATTTAAACGAAAATTGTCCTTTTCATAACGGTATCCAGCTTCAAAACCTGTAATTTCTTCATTGTCAATTTCTGGTTCTACTAAGTCATTACTATTTCTAACATCTCTAAAGATATTGTCTAAGTAAGGCTGCTTAGAGAAGAAACCTGCATTTGCAAAAATTGCGTGCTCTTCAGTAATATTGAAAGACGCACCCCCTTTTACATTGTATCCTATTTTTGAAAGTTTCTCAGAATCGCCTAAACCGTTTCCTGTTCCAACAAAACGACCTGTTCTTTGGAAAGACTGTGTAGAAACAGCTCCTTGGAAGAACACTGAAAATTTATCGGTTGCATATTCTGCTTGTCCAAAACCACCAATGTAGTTAATGTTCTCAGAATAGTCATACTGTGTACGTTGGTCTTCATCTGCAGAGTTAAACAAAGCAGCATACGGATTTGCTTCAAACTCTTCAGTAAACGTATAATCGTCTGGACGGTTTGTGTTGAAATTATCTTGGAAGCCTGTAAGACCTAACAAGTCATTTACTTGTCTCCAGTGATCTCCTTTGTATAAACGGCCATCAATACCTAAGTTGAAACTTAAGTTTTCACCAGATTTTAAATTCAGGTTAGAAAGTAATCCGTACCAGTTATGGTTGTTTACTGAAGATCTTCTTATTCTAGAATTTCCGAAGCTACCAATCCCATTATCGCTATCGTTAACGTTATTTTGAACGATGGCGTCAAAGTCTATCTCTCCATTGTCCAGTCTCACTCTACTTCCATTACCTAACATTCCGGTTCCACCACCACGTCCCCAAGAGGCATATGCTACGGTAGAAAGGTCTGCTGTTTCACTAATTTCAAAATCCCAGTTTAAGTTAGCCACTGGCTTGTGGTAATAGTTTCTTCTTTCAGTATAACGCTCACCATCTAAAAAACCAGTGTTACCGTTATATTTTTCTCCAAATGCAGCATACGTATCTAAACTGTTAGAGAAATTTTGATCGTGCCATTGTGGAGCACCTGTTAATAGGAAATTAAAAGCGTGTTTTTCGCTTGGCTTATATCCTACAGAGAATAAATAGCTTTGTCCCTGTCCTGCAGTTCCAATGGCATACTTTCTATGTGCTTGCCAGTGATCCAGCAATACAGAAAATGCCCATCCTTTCTCACTTAATCCAGAGTTGTATCCAACAGTGCCTTTAAAGTAGCTATCGTTACCACCTAAAAAACGTACAAAACCACCTTCTTTAGCATCTGTAGTTTTTGAGATAATGTTTACGGTACCCCCTACAGAAGAAATAGCCAGTTTAGAAGATCCTAAACCACGCTGTACTTGTACTGCGTTAGCTACATCACTCATACCAGACCAGTTAGACCAGTACATACGTCCGTCTTCCTGACCATTAATTGGCTGTCCGTTTAATAAGAAAGCTGTGTTCGTATCGTCAAAACCACGTAGGAATACTTGACTATCTCCAAATCCACCTGCTTGATTAGCTACATAAACCGAAGGAGTGTTCTTCCAAGCTTCGGTAAATTCAGCATTACCAGCAACTTTTAATTCAATATCTTTTTGTGTAATTGTTGAAACTGCTACTGGTGTTCTACGATCTTCAGCTAAATCGATTACTCCTGTACCAACAACCACTACTTCGTTAAGCGTGTTTGCATCTGCCAAAAGATTAAGGTTACCTAAATCTGCAGTACCATTCGTAAGTGTGTACTTTACGGTTCTACGTACAAAGCCAATGTAACTTATTTCAATAGTTCCAGAGTTTGAAGAAACTGGCATTGTAAAGTTTCCATCAAAATCTGCAATTGCACCATTGGTTGTTCCAACTTCAATAATGTTTGCATTGGGAAGACTTCCTCCCAAATCTTCGTCAATTACAGTTCCTGTAACTGTTCCTTGTGAAAAAGCCGTAAATCCGGCTAATAACAATGTTAAAAGTAAAAGTTTTTTCATAATTGTTTAACTGTTTAGATTTGGCGCAAAAATACATTCAATATTTATATAAAAAAAATAGGAATGTTAAGAAAACGCTAACTAATTAATTCTTGTTCAAAAGTACAATGAAAAGAGGTAAACAATTGAGGCGGTGTGTTTTAATTAGCAACACGTTATCAACAAAACAACCGTTAAAACTTAATAAATAATGCAATCTAACCGTTCTTTTATTGAAGGAATGTAGTTAAAATAGCCTTGGTGATATTGTTCTTCTAATGGAGTAGAAAAAGGGAGGTCTTCTTTAAATGGATCTACTTGTTTGCCATTTTTCCAAAAACGGTAACACACATGAGGGCCTCCGGTGTTTCCTGTCATACCAACCCAGCCAATTACATCACCTTGACGTACATATTGTCCCGGACGCACATTTCTATTTTTCATGTGGAGGTATTGTGTCTCGTAGGTGCCGTTGTGTTTTAGTTTTACATAGTTCCCGTTACCTCCTCTTCTTTCAGATTCAGTCACCGTTCCATCTGCCGTGGCAATGATGGGTGTACCTATTCCTGCAGCAAAATCGGTACCCTTATGAGGTCTCAGCTTGTAACCGTAATATTTAATCCGGCGTTTCAAATTATAGGGAGAGGAAATTCGGTAATCAAATTCGATAGGAGATTTCAAAAATGCCCGTCTTAAATTATCGGCATTTTCGTCATAATAATCTGTTTCACCTGTTATGCTATCTTTTTCATACTGAAAGGCATAAATTGGCTTCCCGCGATGTTCAAAATACGCCGCTTTTATTTCGTCAATACCAGCTGGAATGGTATCGTTTATATATTTTTCGGTATAAATTAATTTAAAGTTGTCTCCTTTCTGCAGGCCGTAAAAATTTACAGTCCAGGCAAAAATGCTTGCCATTCTGCTGCCAAGGCCATAATTTAAATTTTGCTCTTTCAACGTATGAGGCAGGGATCTTGTAATAATTCCAGAAACTTCTCTTTCTATAAATGTCACAGGTTTTACGGCTGTATACACATTTAAAGTGTCTCTAAAGTCCACCACCGCAAAATCTACGGTGTTGTTTTGGTATATGAAAATTTCAGTTTTATTTAAAGAATCTTTAGAATTCAATAACACATACGGTTTACCAACTACAATCCTACGAACATCAAAACTATCTCTGAATTTTGTTGCTACTTCAAGAATATCCTGGTTGGATACACCGTAAGCATCCAAAATATCTCCAAAGGTATCTCCAGGGCGAATGGTATCTCGTATGACGTTAAAATCGTTTAAAGTATACCCAAATTCTTCGACCAGCACGGGCAGTGGTTCGGGGGTGATTTCTACAATTTCTGCATCGTTTTCTTCGCAGGCTAGGAAAACGAGTAAGATAAGGAGTAGGCTAATAAGGTTTCTAAAGGCTGCAATCGTTTTGCTCAATCTATCATTTTTTTTATCTCTCCTTTATAAAAACAATAATTTTGACGGAAAGACTTGTAATTCTATTTATTTTATATCAATCTTAGTAAGAAATCAAGTTTCAGCAAAAGTACTTAATTACTGAATGATTCTTTACACATTTTCCCCCCAAGTATCCAGTTCTTCCTGAGACCAGACTGAAGGGAAAAAAATTCTTTTTTGATACTTTGGATGCATGTATTTTGCCCATTCACTACCACCGGTAGCGGCTTCGGGTTCTTTTCCATGATTTAAGTACTTGGAAGCTGTATTGTAATGTGCCATCACCCATGTAATATTTATGGTTCTATCCAAATGGCGCATAGCGGCAATCAAATCTTTATTTGTTCGAGCTTCCTCGGGCAACGCCATAAATCTCGCATAGATGTTTATAGTGTTGTACTCCTTCATGGAACGTATAAATTCCTTTCTATATTTCACTTCAAACTGACTTAGGGTGTAACTTTTTTTGCCAGTATGATAATCTTTGCCCGCAGCCTGCCAGTATAAGTGCTCGAAAGCATGGGCAAAAGGGGTATTACGGTCTATTGTTTTTCTGAAACGCGCATCAATTAAATTTAATAAATCTGTACACGCAAATTCAATTTTTCTGTATTGTGCACTTTGAAAACCACTGGCGGGAGCTAGTGTATTTCTGAATTTAAGATACTGCTCCACTTCCATTCCTTGTGTCATAATTTCGAATGAAGACGTCAACATATCGAAATAGCGACTAATACGACCTAATCTTTCAGAAAAAAACTGAGCTGTTAATCCTTCTTTATAGGAAATTTGCTGAATTTCCCAAAGCATCATTTTGAAAAGTAATTCGTTTACTTGATGGTACATAATAAAGACCATCTCATCGGGAAAAGTAGTTTCTTGTCGCTGAAGACTTAAGAGCGCATCGGTTTGTATATAATCCCAATAATTAATGGGTTTACTATGCAAAAGACCTTCTAAATGAGTGTTTAAATCCTGATCTAGCAACTGGTATTTTTCTTCCAGCTGCTTTAGTAATTGTAGTCGTTCTTCGGCTTTATTTTTCACAGTGCTAATCTACAACAATTCTGAAAGAATGCCTCAAACCTTTAAACTGAACTAAGCTAGCTTTTAAAGAACCCACGGCTAAATCTGCTTTAATAAGTACTGGCATTTTATTACCATCGTCTGTTACCCAAACGGTTAAGCTTTCTTTCTCTTTAAAGACGCGACCTGCCTGCACGTAGGGTCTAAATTTTAAAGTGGGTACTTTGCCAAATTCGGTATTGAGTTCTTCTCTTCCTAAGAATTTCAATTTAAACTTATACGATTCATCGTCAAAAAACATGTTCATATTTATTGTTTCACCTACTTGAATATTTTGGGTGTCCAAATTATTTCGCAGGTAATAGAATGCAGATACCATATCCTGCGCATCTTTAGGAAAATCTACTAATTCCTTAGTTTGGTGTTTTTTATTGTGTACAAGCGCTTTACCGGATTTGTGGTTAAAATCTACTTCTATGTCTTTCGTGTGTCCCCCTTCGTCTATTTTTCTAATAAATTTATACGGAATGTCTTTCTGCTTATCTACATAAGAATCGTAATAATCTTCCACTTTAAAGAAAAACTTACTCATTCCTGTAGTAACCCCTTCTCCTTTTATATGGTAAACTTCTTTCCCGTCAAGAACAGCATTGTCTACCTGAAGCGTTGCGTACCCTGCCGTCACAAACCCATAATGAATCCTGAATTTAAACCATTCTCCATCTCCATAGGCTTTCTCTTGAGAAAAGGCTAGCATACTTATAAATAGCAAAAAGAATGTGAAGATATTTTTCATAGTAGGGTTTTGAGGGCTTCGAGTTTTAATATAAAAGTCAAATTACAAGTATTGTTCCAAAAAAGAAAACCCCATCAATACAAACGATGGAGTTTGCTTTTTGTTACTTTATATTAAAGTGTTCCTCTGCGTGCTTGTTGACGCTCAATGGCTTCAAACAATGCTTTAAAGTTTCCAACCCCGAAGCTTTGCGCTCCTTTTCGTTGTATAATTTCAATGAACATGGTGGGTCTATCCAATACATTGTTGGTGAAAAGTTGCAATAAGTAGCCTTCTTCATCCCGGTCTATTAAAATCCCGTGTTCTTTAAGGAGGCTTATATCCTCGTCTATTTCGCCAACACGTTCGGTAATATCATCATAATAAGTGTCTGGTACGTGTAAAAATTCTACCCCTCTATCACGCATTGCTGAAACCGTTGCAACAATATCATCTGTTGCTAGCGCTAAATGTTGCACCCCTGCTCCATTATAAAAATCCAGGTATTCTTCAATTTGTGATTTCTTTTCGGCTTTGGCAGGTTCATTGATTGGGAATTTTATCCGACCGTTACCGTTACTCATTACTTTACTCATCAAGGCGGTAAATTCGGTTGCAATATCATCGTCTGCAAACGAAATAATTTGAGCAAAGCCCATTACTTCGGCATAAAACTTACACCATTTGTTCATTTCGTTCCAGCCTACATTCCCAACAATATGGTCGATAAACTTAAGTCCTACCGGCTCTGGATTGTAATGCGACTCCCATTTTTCGAAGCCAGGAAGGAAGATTCCGTTGTAATTTTTTCTTTCAATAAAAACATGTACCGTTTCTCCGTAGGTATAAATTCCAGATTTGATCACATGTCCATGCTCATCTTCTTCTTTTCTAGGTTCAAAATAAGGTTTTGCGCCTCTTTTTGTAGTTTCTTCGAACGCTTTCGTGGCATCGTCTACCCAAAGTGCAATTACTTTTGCGGCATCCCCGTGCTCATCGATATGGCGATTTATATCTCCTCCTTTGTTTAGAGGTGATGTAAGTACCAGTTTAATTTTATCCTGCTTCAACACATACGAAACCCGGTCTTTTAAACCAGTTTCCAATCCTGCATAGGCGTGCGACTGGAACCCAAATGCTGTTTTGTAAAAATGGGCGGCTTGTTTTGCATTCCCCACATATAATTCAACATAATCTGTTCCAAGTAGCGGAAGAAAATCCTCAGCATCGGCAAACAGTTTTTTGAGTCCGTATTCGGTGTTCTGTAGGTCTTTTAAGTTTTTTATTTCTTTTGGCATGATGTTTTCTAATTTATGTCGAAAAATTAAAAAGTCCTTCGATTGAGATTTCGACTGCACTTCGACTACGCTCAGTAGAACCGCTCAACCAGACATGTTGCTTAAGTAGTTAAAGTTACCACATAGCTCTTCCGTGTGGTGTGATAGCTTTTCTGTTTGCAAAGTGTATCATTTTCTAGTGTTTTCCGTCCAACCAGGATTGGTAATAGGTTTCATCTGCAATCTTTAGTGCTTCTTCTGTCACCATTAAAGGTTTGAAAGTATCTACCATAACTGCGAGTTCGTCTGTTCTAACTTTACCAATACTTCTTTCCACACTTCCTGGGTGTGGCCCGTGTGGAATTCCTGCTGGGTGCAGCGAAATATGCCCTGCGTCTACATCGTTTCGGCTCATAAAATCTCCATCTACATAATACAACACTTCATCACTATCTATATTGCTATGGTTGTAAGGTGCGGGAATACTTTTTGGATGATAATCGTACAGTCGTGGTACAAAACTACACACTACAAAAGCATCGGTCTCAAAAGTTTGATGTACCGGTGGCGGCTGGTGGATTCTACCTGTAATAGGCTCAAAATCATGTATGGAGAAGGCATACGGATAATTATATCCATCATACCCAACTACATCGAATGGATGACTGGCATAAACCATATCAAAAATTTCATCGCCTTTTTTAACTTTCATCAAAAACTCACCACTTTCGTCATTGGTTTCCAATTCGTACGGCTTGCGAATATCACGTTCGCAAAATGGAGAATGTTCCAGCAATTGTCCGAACCAGTTTCTATAGCGTTTTGGAGTGTATATGGGTCTTCTGGACTCTACAATAAACAATCTATTATCGGCATCATCAAATTGCATTTTATAAATCATCCCTCTCGGAATCACAAGATAATCACCATATTTAAAATCCAGATTTCCTAAATGGGTTCTTAGTTTTCCACTGCCTTTGTGGATGAAGATAAGTTCATCTGCATCGGTATTTTTATAGAAATAATGGTCTTGGCTTTCTTGCGGTGCAGCCAGAATAATGGTACAATCGCTATTGGTTAAGACCGCTTTCCGACTTTCCAAATAATCCTTTTCTGGAGCTACTTGAAACCCACGAAAGCGATAGGATTGCATGTTATTTTTCTTTGCAATCTTAGGCGCTACGCTGTATTGTTTTTTTATTTCTTTTACCTGTGTTGGGCGCTGTTCATGGTACGAATTACTATACATACCATCAAAGCCAATGGTTCCAAACAATTGCTCAGAATATAAGCTGCCATCTTCTTTTCTAAATTGCGTATGGCGCTTGGGTGGTATTTTTCCTAGTTTGTGGTATAAAGGCATAGCTACTTGTGTTTGATACAAATATCGGAAAATTTTAGCGCAGTAGGTAATAACAAATCCCTAAAACTTAAACCCGGCACTCACATACCATACACTAGCATCGCGCTCTGGAGAATAGGCATATTTTAGCTGTATAGGCCCTAAAAAGGTTTCTAATCCATATCCTAAAAAAATACCGCTGTTATCTACACCATCAATCCAGCCCCCATTTTCGAAGAGATTGTCTCCTATATTGGCGATATTAGCACCAATATTAATATGGTTTTTTCGGAAAATTTCATAATCAAAAATAAGTGAACTCTTTAAATACGTATTTCCTCGGAGCGTCAAAGCTTCATATCCATATAATGGTACAATATTATTTATTTCTTTAAAACCGAAACCTCCCACAAAAAAGTCCAAAGAACGGGTGTCATTATTTCCAATTTTAAAGCCCCCTTCGGTAGTAATCTGGGCTGTAAGTTTATTAAAAGATTTTGCATACCCTGCCTTGGCTTTTGCAATACTAAAGCTTTCAAAATTTTCATTCAGACCTTCTCCAAAAAGATACAAATGGAAGTCACCCGAAAAGAATACCCCTTCTTTAGGGAAAAATGAGTTATCATACGTATCGTATGCCAAATACCCGTACGTGCTAAAATAATTTGTATTTTCAAAAAAGGTTCGTGGATTGTTGTCTTGATCCAAACCAATGGTTTTGGAGAGGTACCTTAATTTTTTATGCTCCACGCCTGCTCCCAATAAAAAGCTCCGTCTAAAAAGGGTTTCTACGTAAATTTGATTGGTAAGATCGCTGTATTCCAATTCAATTTCGTTAAGTTGTGTTTGTATTTCATCCTCCGCTAAGGTGTTTTCAGAATAAACAAAAGAAACCGGTACACTTTTATCAAAAAAATCGAAACTAGAATTTACACCAATACTCCAATAATAACCTTTGTCTATATAATAGTTAAAATTATACCTAATATTATCGCCCACAACAAAATCCAGCGAAGCTATGTCATTATTGGTGAATAATCTTTTGCGCGTAACATTTAGCAAGGCACCTGTCTTAAACAAATCGTCATAATGAGCACCAAAACGCAATAGTGTTTTTACATCACTTTCTCTTAACTGAAATTGCAATTTGTATTTTCCTTCTTCGCCTTCAATAAGCCGGTAATTAATATCCGAAAAATTACCCGTAGCAGAAAGGTTATTAATCCCTAAGTTCAGTTTTTTATATGAAATTTGCGCAGGAGTCTTCAGCTTTAACTTACCTAAAATGTAGGACCTGCTGTAGTTTTCATTACCTTCTATAGCAACGTCGGTAATATAAAGTGAGGTTTCTTTTCTGAATTCAACTTTTAATTTCTCGCGAGGCTTTTGTCGCGCTGCCAGAGCCTCCAGTTCGGTCATTCTAGTGCTTGCTTCTTCATAGCCGGCCTCAATAATTTTTTTGCCTTCATTAAATGCCACGACGGTAAAATCTTTAATATTTGGATTTAAGTAAATATCGGTTTTTCCGCGCTTCACCTTCATATCACTTATGGTTCGGAAATTATTAATCTGTGTTAATACTTCTAATCCAGAGAGTAAGTTTGTGCGATCTCGCAAGCTATCCTGCACATCTACACCAATAATTATGTCTATCCCTTTTTTTCTAATTTCATCTACAGGATAATTGTTTATAACACCGCCATCTACCAACAACATATCGTCTATATATACAGGACTGAATAACGACGGTAACGCACCACTAGCTGAAATTGCCCTTGGCAAATACCCACGTTCCAGCACAATGGCCTTGCCGTTTTCGATGTTGGTAGCTACACATAAAAATGGAATAGGCAGCTTGCTAAAGTCTTCTACATCACTTACGTGATCTGTAAGTTTACTGAAAAGATTGTACACATTTTGGCCTTTTGAAATTCCAGAGGGCAACCTAATCTGAAATCCCTCAAAAGGAAGGGTTATTGCATAGGTATCGGTTTCATTTTTTTCATAAAAAGTTTTTGCACTCCGCGGAATATTATCCTGTATCAACCTGTCAAAATCTACCGCGTTGAAAATAGAATCTAACTGATTGGCAGAATATCCAGCAGCATATAATCCTCCAATAATTGCTCCCATACTGGTGCCACCAATATAATCTATACGAATACCGGCTTCTTCAATCTTTTTAAGCACGCCAATATGCGCCAAACCTTTTGCGCCACCTCCGCTTAAAACAAGACCCACTTTTGGATCGTCTTTTACCACATCTTGTGCAAATGCAGAACAAGCCAGTAGGAGGATTAGTATATAGAGTGTGTATTTCAATTAGGTGTTTAGGTGTTTAGGTGTTTAGGTGTTTAGGTGTTTAGGTAAAAAATCTTATTCAGATATACGCTAGTAATCTTGATAATTATGTTATTAATTTTTCTAACTTTTTTCTTAGAAATTCACTCAACGTCTCGTCTCCTCAGCTATTTCTGAAAATACGTCACAATTTTTTTAGCCCTGCTTGCACCTACCACATTTGCCAAATCTTCGAAGCTTGCTTTTTCTATGCGCTTGGTGCTTTTAAATTTCTTCAATAATTCTACAATAGTTTTTTCGCCAATTCCCGAAATAGATTCTAAACCAGACTCTAGAGCTTCCTTACTGCGTTTATCACGGTGAAAGGTAATTCCAAAACGGTGCGCCTCGTTCCTTAATTGTTGAATAATTTTTAAAGTTTCAGATTTTTTATCTAAATATAACGGAATAGGATCGTCTGGATAAAACAATTCTTCCAAGCGTTTGGCAATTCCTACAATAGCAATTTTTCCACGAAGCTCTAACTTGTCCAGCGCTTTTAACGAGCTTGACAACTGTCCCTTTCCTCCATCTATGATGATGAGTTGCGGCAAGGGTTGCTCTTCTTCTTTCAATCTTTTATACCGTCTATACACAACTTCCTCCATCGACGCGAAATCGTCCGGACCTTCCACTGTTTTTATGTTAAACTTACGATAGTCTTTTTTACTTGGTTTTCCGTTTTTGAAGACCACACAGGCTGCGACTGGATTTGTTCCTTGAATGTTACTGTTGTCAAAACACTCAATATGACGTGGTTCTTCAGATAATCGTAAATCTTTTTTCATCTGCGCCATGATGCGTTTTTCATGACGGTCTGGGTCTACTATTTTTGCCTGTTTAAAACGCTCCATCCTGTAATACTTCGCATTACGAATAGACATATCTAAGATTTTCTTCTTATCACCCACTTGTGGAATGTGCAACTTTACACCTTGTTCTACTTCTATTTTAAAAGGTACATATAATTCTTTACACTGAGAGTTGAAACGTTGTCGTAATTCCACAACAGCCAACTCTAGCAGTTGCTTGTCGGTTTCTTCCAGCTTCTTTTTAATCTCTAAGGTGTTACTCCTAATGATACTCCCAAAAGATAGTTGTAAGTAATTTACGTACGCATACCCTTCGTCACTAACGATGCTAAACACATCTACATTGTTAATCTTCGGGTTTACCACAGTGCTTTTTACCTGATAGTTTTCCAGCACGTCAATCTTCTCCTTAACCCGCTGTGCATCTTCAAATTGTAAATCCTCAGCAAAATTCTTCATCTGATTTTTAAAATTACCGAGCGATTCCTTAAAATTCCCTTTTATAATGTTTCGAATGGCATCAATATTTTCGTTATAGCTTTTTTCAGAATGTAAACCTTCACAAGGTCCTGCGCAATTGCCAAGATGGTATTCTAAACACACTTTATATTTATCTGCGCGAATTTTTTCTTCGGCTAAATCGTAATTACAGGTTCGTAACGGGTACAATCCTTTAATTAAATCCAATAAGGTGTGCACCGTTTTCATACTGGTGTACGGTCCAAAATATTCGGAGCCATCTTTAATGAATCGCCGCGTAGGGAATACCCTTGGAAAACGTTCATTTTTAATACAAATCCACGGATAACTTTTGTCGTCCTTGAGCATCACATTATACTTGGGCTGGTATTTTTTTATAAGATTATTTTCCAGCAACAGCGCATCGGTTTCGGTCGCTACCACAATATGTTTAATATCTTGTATACGACGTACCAACAAGCGTGTTCGGGCATTGTCGTGCTGTTTTGTAAAATAAGAATTTACCCTTTTCTTTAAGTCTTTCGCCTTCCCCACATAAAGCAACTTCCCGTCTTTATCGTAATATTGATAAACACCAGGCGCGTTGGGAAGGGTTGAAATTTGTAAGGGTACCGAAGCTTCTGCCATACCCGTAAAGATACTTGGTATTTATTTTTTAGCAGAAATTTTCATCATTCAAATTCTGTTAAGATTGGGTTAAACCCAACAGCTCATAAAACCAGTACCCTTATTTATTCCGTACTTTATCCAAACGTACTAACCTTGAGCCAACCATTACGTATTCTTAAACTACTCCAAACTACTGCGATTCTCTTCGTGGCTACTTTGTATTGCTTGGCTCCCTTGCAACAACCGTTGGCAGATGGCTTTCATAAGCTGGAACACACGATCTTAAGTACCAATAGCAATCACTCACACGATCTTGCACATACGCTAGACGTCTCCCACGGCCATGAACATAAGGCGCTTGCGTTTTTCAATAATTTATTTCAAGACAACACACAAGGGGACGAGCAATCCGTAAAAGAACTTAAGCTGGATAAACACATATTACAACAGTATGCTTTTGAAAATAGCAGCTTACAAATTATTTCAGAAAAAAACTTCAACTACACTTTTGGACCCTATTCGGTTTCACTTTCCTTCGTACTTCCCCCTCCCGAAGACGACTTTTCATAATTCCAATTTTTAAAAAATTTATTGTTATTTCAAAACACAGTGAAAGATCGTATCTGTTAGAATAGGTGTATTAAGCATCCTTTTTTAGCAGGCTATGTGATACCTCCTGTCAACCTATGCTTTGCATGTTGAAATTTCGAAATGACTACTCAATCCTAAATCAATTATATGAAAAGTAAACTCTTATGGGTTGTACTCCTCTGTTGTGCATTTGTAAAAGCACAGACCTTAAGTGGTGTAGTAACAAACCAAAATAACCAACCAATTGAAGACGTTGCCATCTTTAACAAAAATAGCAGTACACACTCACACACCAACGCCAATGGCGAATTTACCATTGATAAAACAACTACTAACGACAAACTTTATTTCTCGTATCTGGGTTTTTCGCCGTACACATATACGGTAAAAACTGCAGATTCAAATACTCAAATTACCATTATACTTACTCAAAATGCAGTGTCTCTGGAGCAAATAGTTATTAGTCCAAAAGTAGATGTCCTTAATAGCATCGTAAACATAGACCTTGAAAATAATCCCGTGAAAAACTCCCAAGAAATACTGCGGAAGGTTCCTGGACTTATCATTGGCCAACACGCTGGTGGTGGGAAAGCAGAACAAATTTTTCTGCGTGGGTTCGATATAGACCACGGGACCGATATTAACTTAACGGTAGATGGACTCCCTGTAAACATGGTATCCCACGCCCACGGACAAGGCTACAGCGATTTGCATTTTTTAATTCCTGAAACCTTAGATAAAATTGAATTCGGCAAAGGACCTTATTATGCCGAACGAGGCGATTTTACAACTGCTGGTTACGTAGCATTTAAGACAAAAGATAACGTGAAAAACAGCTTTATTTCGCAAGAAATTGGTGATTTCAATGCATTTAGAACCGTTGGTGTTTTTAAGTTATTGGAAACCGAGACATCTAATGCGTATGTAGCAAGTTCATTAAATACATTTGACGGCCCGTATGAATCTCCACAGAATTTTAACCGGTTTAATATTATGGGAAAATATACTTTTGAACTTGCAGGAGATCAAAAAATATCACTTTTAGCCTCACATTTTACCAGTAAATGGGACGCTTCGGGGCAAATACCGCAGCGGGCGGTAGACGCAGGGCTTATAGGTCGTTTTGGTGCCGTAGACGACACTGAGGGCGGTACTACCAGCCGAACAAATTTCTTAGTAAACCATGTAAATAAACTGAATGACCATTCAAAATTGGAAAGCAGTGCTTATGTTTCACACTATGATTTTGAATTATTTTCCAACTTTACCTTTTTCTTGGAAGATCCGGTAAACGGTGATCAAATACGCCAGTTTGAAGATCGAACTATTCTTGGTTTTCAAACGGCCTATTCAGAAGATACATCGTTCTTTGAAAATGATTTTGAATACACCGCAGGAGCCGGTGTTCGGTATGACGATGTGAACGACATACAACTTTCCCGGACAAAAAATAGAGACCAATTACTGGAACGCCTTGCCTTTGGAAATGTAGACCAGATAAATACGTTCGGTTTTATAAAAACAAAATATACCACTGGAGATTTTACTTTATCGCCAGAAATCCGGTTGGATTACTTTAAATTCGATTACGAAAATAAATTGACCGAAACCTACGACAACAAAAGCGAAAGCAAGGTCTTTGCCAGCCCAAAATTTAAAGCTACCTATAATCCCAACCAGCAATTTCAATTGTTTGCCAAAACAGGAATCGGTTTTCACTCCAATGACGCTAGAGTTGTAGTAGCCAATAACGGCGAAGACATTTTACCAGCTGCCTACGGAGCAGATCTGGGAGCTATTTATAAAGTGACAGATAAACTGGTTTTAAACAGCGCCGTCTGGGCTTTGTTTTTGGAACAGGAATTTGTGTATGTAGGCGATGCAGGAATTGTGGAACCAAGTGGAAAAACCCGAAGAACGGGAATAGATTTTGGAGCGCGCTACGAAGCTTTTAACTGGTTGTATCTTTTTGGGGACATTAACTATACCTATGGTCGCAGTACAGAAGAAGCTGATGGCGAAGATTTTATACCCTTGGCTCCAGATGTTACCTCAACCGGAGGTGTGTCTTTTGAAAATATAGGTGCATTTTCTGGCGGATTAAACTATCGCTACATCAAAGATCGCCCCGCCAATGAAGACAACAGTATTGTGGCAGAAGGGTATTTTGTGACCGATCTAACCGCAAATTATACCTATAAAAACTTCGTCTTCAGTGTAATCGTTGAAAATCTCTTCGACACAGAATGGAACGAAACACAATTTGCAACGGAGAGCAGGTTGTTTAACGAGCCAGAAGCTGTGGAGGAAATTCACTTTACACCAGGAACGCCGTTTTTTATAAGAGGGAAGGTTACGGTTAATTTTTAAATATTTTAAATTAAGCGATGTTCATTTTTTTTACCTTGCGCTAAACAAGGTATTTAAATGAACATTGCTATTTTATCACGGGGCGAATCCCTGTACTCTACACAAAGCCTTATAAAGGCTGGCGAAGCCAGAAACCACACCATGGAAGTTTTGAATCCATTATATTTTAACCTTGCGGTAGAAGATGGAAAGGCAGTGCTCTATTATCATGACGAAGTTATTGACGACCTAAACGCTGTGATTCCACGCATTGGTGCGAGTAACACTTTTCAAGGCACTTCGTTGGTTCGGCATTTTGAAGCTGCGGGTGTGGCTTCTACCGTTTCTTCGGAAGGCATTTTTAATTCTCGTGATAAATGGACGTGCTTTCAGCTATTAGTTAAAGCACAAATTCCAGTGCCAAATACGGTTTTAGGAGGGTATTATGATGCAGAAGTAGTGCTTCAGAAATTCAAAGACAAACCCGTTATCATCAAAATATTGGAAGGAACGCACGGGCAGGGAGTGATTCTTTCCGAAAGCAACCAAAATGCACTCGCTACCGTTGAAACGTTACAAGCCAGTAATGTAAATTTTATCTTGCAAGAATATATTGCCGAATCTAAAGGCGCCGACATACGTGCCATTGTAGTAGACGGGGTAGTAATAGCTGCTATGCGGCGACAGTGCAAGGCAGGAGATTTTAGATCTAATTTACATCGTGGCGGAACTTCAGAAGTACTTCAGCTTAGTTATGAAGAAGAAAAGGTAGCGCTTAAAGCAGCCAAAATCTTAAACTTAAGTGTTTGTGGAGTAGATATTTTACAATCGGCTCGCGGGCCATTAGTGTTAGAGGTAAATAGTACCCCAGGCCTAGAGGGCATTGAAACCACTACAGGTAAAAATATTTCTAAAAGTATTATTGGATATTTGGAACGGACTAAGCGTTAAATCTTGTATAAATTTCGGTCAAATTTCACGTGTTGTACGTGGTTTTAGTACCTTTCAGCCAAAATAAATTCAACTTTTTGAAACGAAACATAGGAAGAACCGATAAAGCAGATTTCCCACTCTTACATTTACACGATATTGATGTAAAGATAGACACAGGTGCCTACACCTCTAGTATTCATTGTAAAAACATGAAGGTAGAAGATGGCTACCTTAAGTGTGTGTTTTTAGATCCGGAACATGCTGCTTATCACGAAAAAGAATTTATTTTTGACAAATATGACGTACGCGTGGTTAAAAGCAGCAATGGTGTTTCACAAACACGCTATCGTATTTTAACCGAAATTGAACTCTTCGGAAAAATAATTCCTATTTTCTTAACCTTGAGTGACCGTGAGGAAATGAAATACCCTGTTTTATTGGGGCGTAAATTTTTAACCAAACGCTTTGTGGTAGATATTAATAAAACAAACCTTTCGCATAAATTAAAATTGAAACATGAACATTAAAATATTATCTGCTGCACCCAACTTATATTCTACGCAACGTATTGTAGAAGCTGCCGAGAAACGAAAGCACACAGTTGAAATTATTAACCATACCAAATGTGATATCGTTATTGAGAAGAAAAACCCTTGCGTTTATTATAAAGGTAAAAAAATTGAAAATGTAGATGCTGTAATTCCAAGGATTGGCGCTTCAGTTACATTTTATGGTACCGCAGTAGTACGACAATTTGAAATGATGCGCTGCTTTACCACAACAGAGTCAATGGCATTGGTGCGTTCACGGGACAAATTACGTAGCTTACAAATTCTATCTCGAGCTGGCATGGGTCTTCCTAAAACTATTTTTACCAACTATTCAAAAAATGTAGCGGGTATTGTAGATCAAGTAGGCGGGGCTCCAGTTATTATAAAATTACTGGAAGGAACTCAAGGAATTGGCGTTATTCTGGCTGAAACAAAAAAAGCAGCCGAGAGCGTTATCGAGGCATTTAATAATTTACAGGCACGGGTAATTGTACAAGAATTTATTAAAGAAGCAGGAGGTGCAGATATAAGAGCAATTGTGATAGATGGGCGTGTAGTTGGTGCTATGAAACGCCAAGGAAAAGAAGGTGAGTTTAGAAGCAATTTACACCGTGGTGGCACCGCCGAAATTATAGAACTCACAGACGAAGAAGAAACAGCTGCTATTAAAGCCGCCAAAGCAATGGGTCTTGGAATTGCCGGAGTAGATATGCTACAATCGGCACGTGGCCCATTAATTCTAGAGGTAAACTCTTCACCAGGATTAGAGGGTATTGAAAAAGCCACAGGAAAAGATATCGCTAAAGAGATCATTAAATACATAGAACGTAGCATATAGATAACAATGACTAGAAAACCGTCAACAGATCTTATCATTTTAGGCAAAAAGGTGGCTTTGGGAGAAACCAAGACCATTAATTTTAGTTTTGCCAAACTGTATACATCTACTAAGGTTGAAATTCCCGTTATAATTTCAAGATCGGAAAAGCCAGGTCCTACGGTTTTACTAACAGCAGGAATTCACGGTGACGAGATTAATGGTGTTGAAGTGGTACGACAGGTTATTGCCAAAAAAATAAACCGACCCACGAGGGGAACCATTATCTGTATTCCTATTCTCAATATTTTCGGATTTTTAAATGCCGAAAGAACCTTTCCGGATGGTCGCGACCTTAATAGAGTGTTCCCAGGAACCAAAACAGGGTCTTTAGCAAGTAGAGTTGCGTATCATTTTACAAAGGAAATTTTACCTCTTGCAGACTATTGTTTAGACTTTCACACAGGTGGAGCGCAACGTTTTAATGCGGCACAAATTCGTGTGGCACCAGATAACCCAAAACTTTTAAAACTTGCCGAAATATTTAATGCTCCTTTCACGGTTTTATCCAGTAATTTGAGTAAATCCTATCGTTTTACGTGCGCAAAAATGGATATCCCAAGCTTGCTATTTGAAGGTGGAAAAAGTCTGGACAGTAACAAACATATTGTAAAACATGGTGTAGACGGTGTGGTGCGCATACTGGCGCATCTTACTATGCTTAATCCATTAATAACTCCTACCGAAATTACTCAGAAAACAGTAATTATAGAAAAAAGCCGATGGATACGCGCCCAGAGAAGTGGTTTGTTACACGTTAAAATAGCTTGTAACAAATATGTTGAAAAAGACGAATTTTTAGCAACTATTACAGACCCCTATGGCGAAATGCGTTTTATTGTAAAAGCACCCAATTCGGGTTACATCATAAATGTAAATCACACGCCCATTATACACCAGGGTGATGCTATTTTTCATATTTCTACTACAGACAACACAGATTCTGAAGATGAAGAAAATTAGTGGAGAGCCCTTCGATACCGTGTAAAGATTCCCTAATTTGATGCTCAAATAAACAGTACGCTTTTAGAATGAGTCCGAAACCTTACGTATCAATAAGTGATTTCGGGATTTATGTAAAAAATTAAAATTTCATGCAGAAAGCTGAATTTCGAAAAAAATATTTAGACCTACGCCAATCCCTATCGGCAGAAGACATTGATAATCTAAGCATTGCAATTGCCAATCAGGCACTCAAACTTCCTATTTGGGAGAATACCTATTATCATGTTTTCTTATCTATTTCAGAAAAAAAAGAAATCAATACCGAATTTCTATTGCACATCCTACAAGGCAAAGACAAAAGTATCTGTGTCCCCAAAGCTAATTTTGATACGTTTGAGATGCAACATATTTTATTACAGGAAAATACGCTTATTAAAATTTCAGCATATGGCATCCCAGAACCTGTTGAAGGTATTGCCATTCCACCACAACAATTTGATGTAGTTTTTGTGCCTCTGCTAGCTTTCGATACGCAGGGAAATAGAGTAGGGTATGGGAAGGGTTTTTATGATAGGTTTCTAGCGCAATGCAAACCCGAATGTTTAAAAATAGGAGTGTCTTTCTTTAAAGCTGAAGAATACCTCCTCAATGAAAACATAGATTTTCCACTTGATTACTGCATTACTCCAGAAAAAATTTACAAGTTTTAAATTTTCCATTGTATATTGGTAGTCAAATCTTTAAAAGTTAACTACCATGGAAAATCAAAACATGCCTGCGGGCAACCCACCAGACAATAACCTGGTGTGGGCCATCATCTGTATTATTTTTTGCTGGCCACTTGGCATTGTCTCAATTATTAAATCTACTAAAGTAAAAACACTTTGGCTTCAGGGAGATCATGCTGGAGCACAGAAAAGTGCAGACGACGCTAAAAAATACGCTATCTGGGGTATTGCAGTTTCGGCTATTTTCTGGGTATTATACATTATTCTTATCGTGGCAGGAGTTGCTGCTGGCGGATTTTAAGTAATACTCATTACTCATTAAAAATACCCTTGTTTATAAAGAAGGGTATTTTTTTTAGTTATACTATATTTGTGCTATGAATCCAACACAACAACCCCCTCCAGACAACCATATGGTTTGGGCTATCTTAAGCACTATTTTATGTTGCATGCCATTAGGTGTTGTTGCCATTATTAAAGCCTCTAAGGTGGAACAATTATGGTATCAGGGCTTTTATGCCGAAGCCCAGAAAGCGGCAGACGATGCCAAAAAATGGAGTATTTATAGTGCAGTAAGCATTGGCGCGCTTGTTATTTTATACATTATAGTTATGATTGCTATATTTGCTTTACAAGGTGCAACCTACTTTTAAACGCATACTCATGGTTATGGGCGGTAGTCTTTTGTTCCTACTGCTACTACTCTTGTATTTTAATTATAATCCTACACAGCACGCTTTTTTTTTAAGGTGTCCTTTTAAATCACTTACTAGCTACCATTGTGCAGGGTGTGGCTCCCAACGGGCTATCCACCACTTGTTACATTTTAGATTTTACAGTGCTTTTAGGCTTAATCCGTTTATGGTCTTGTCCTTGCCTTTAGTTTTTTACGGAATTGGCGCCAAGATTTACAATTATATCTTCCAAAAAGAGCACAGAGTTCAATTATTTTACAAGCCATGGTTTGTGTATGGATACTTTGCTGTTGCTATAATTTACTGGGTTTTACGCAATATTCCGTACGCACCTTTTAGCTATTTGGCTCCATACGAGTAGGTTAGTTTATAGGAAAAACCCTACAATTGAAAAATATTTCATATATTGCCCTACCAAATTAAATGATGAAATGAATTTTTTAGCTCAAAAGAGAAAGAAAATTTTATTACAGGAAAACTCCCCTACTCCAAATAAAAATAACCCTTTCGACGATTTTTATTATAAGGAAATAGCCCTATTAACCGGAGCAGGAGGTTATTGGGTAGATTTTATTACTAAGACAAGTTTTATAGATCCTCAAGGAAAGCGCATTTTAGAAATTGCTGACCTCAATTTTTCACCTTCACTCACAGATATATTAAATTTTCACGCTCCAGAAGAAAGAGAGCGCACCATTGCTACCTTTAAAGCTTGTGCAAAAGGACAACCTTTTAAAACGCAAGTAAAAATGCTCACTGCTACTGGCGACGTATTTTGGGCTAGCGCCATTGGAAAACCTATGTACGACGTGGACGAAAATATTGTTGGAGTACAAGGGGTTTTTCAGGACATCACGCAAGCAAAATATAGAGAGCTAAAGCTGCAGGAATCTATGAAGACAATTACGACGCAAAATTCCAGGCTATTTAGTTATGCCAATTTAGCGTCTCACAACCTCAAATCACATGCCAGTAATATTAGTATGTCTCTGGAACTTTTAGGTGACACAAAAGACACTAATGAAGCCAAAGAATTATATAATGTCCTCAAAGAAATTACAAACGAACTTTGTAAAACTGTAAACAATCTAAGTGAAATAGTTTCTATAAAGGATACAGCAAAACTTGCTAAAAAAAATATTGATTTTGAGGATGTTACTGTTTTGGTACAACAACGTATTGAAGCCACATTAAGTAAACACAAAGTACAAGTATATACAGATTTTTCTGAAGCCCCTACCGTACATTACATTAGAACGTATCTTGAAAGTATTTTAGAAACTCTATTTCTTCGTGCCATTGAGCATAAACATCCAGATAGAACTCCTAGTATAAATATTTTCAGTTTGGATAATGATGGCAATACCACTTTACTCATTCGGGATAATGGTATTGGCTTTTCTACTCAAGAAGATATGCAGAAAGTGTTCGATTTAAAGAGCTACAAATCTGCAGGCTGCCAATCACAAAACGTAAATCTTTTTCAATTAAAGAATAAAGTTACGGCATTGGGGGGTACTATTTCTGCAGAGAGCACATTGGAACGTGGCACCACATTTACGATTATATTTTAAGCAGAAGTTTCTGTTTTCTCTTTCTTCGGAAATGCCTTCTTGTTAAAAATAATAAGCAGGATTAAGCCAATACTTATAGCAGAGTCTGCTATGTTAAACACTGGATCAAAAAACGTGAAATAGGTTCCGCCCCAAAAAGGTATCCACGCCGGCAAAACTCCTTCCCATAAGGGAAAATAAAGCATGTCTACTACTTTTCCGTGAAAAATAGTTCCGTAGCCTCCCTCTGGAGGCATAAACGAAGCGACTTGGCTAGCGCTATCATTAAAAATAAGACCGTAAAAAACCGAATCTATAATATTTCCCATCGCTCCTGCAAATATCAACGCTATAGAGAAAATAAGCACCCGCGACGCATTTTTACGTACCGAATCCCATAACCAATAGCCAATCCCTACAATAGCAATTAAACGAAAAAGCGTTAAAAACAATTTCCCGTATTCTCCTGGGATTTTAGCTCCCCAAGCCATGCCTTCATTCTCTACAAAATGAATTTTAAACCACGAAAGCACGTCAAAACCATCGCCTAGAATAAAAGTAGTCTTGATATAAATTTTTGAAATCTGGTCTATCAGTAACACCAGAATAATAATGGCTATGGCTTTTTTTAAGGACATTCTTTATGTATTGAAGGTGCAAAAATAAAGAATATTATTGGGTTTGTTGCAGGCTAATGTTTCCGTGAACACTTTCGGCATAAATAGTAAAAATTCCGTACTTGCTCAAAGTATTTTCCAGCGTTCCGTAGGTGGTTGTTGCTTTGGCAGAAGTGCTTTTGTTTTGCACTAAAACCAGAATGGTTCCCCGGTTGGTTTTAAGGGTTGCATCTCCGTTAAAATCTTGCAATACACAGATCTCATCTTCAATATCTACGGATAAAGACTTAAAAGTTCCTTCGGCAAAAACTGCTGTTGTGTTGGAGGTGATGGAGACAAATAGATGCTCCGGAATAGAAAGCGTTACCGCAACACTTATAATTTTGTGTGCCGAAAGCTTATCGTTATATGTTTTTGCAAGCGGCCAGGAACTAAAGCCTAATGCCAATTGATTGTTCTCTAGCTGTTCTTTAATTACTATTTCTTCCGAAGTTTCTCCTTCCAAATGCACGCTTACTGAAATTTCTTCAACTTTGGCAGCGACAACGTTTAAAGAGTGCACCCCATTGGCATCTATACTAATATTTTCAATCCCTTCCGCAAAATACGTTCTGGAGAGCTCTTTCTGCCCCCAAACGTGTTGAACGCAAAAAAGCCATAAACCAAACAATACGATTGAAAGTTTCATGACTTTTATGTTTTATAAGTATAAATTATAATATGGCTTTTAGACCCCGCTATGCAGCGGGATAAATTCACCTACGCATTTTTCTGTAAAAATGCTGGCTCATTTATTGCATATTCTTCGCCTCAATACTTAACGTAGCGTGCGGCACCAACTTTAATCGTTCTGGATTAATTAGTTTTCCTGTTACACGGCATACTCCGTACGTTTTATTTTCAATACGAATTAAAGCATTTTTAAGATCCCGAATAAACTTCTCTTGCCTAATAGCCAATTGTGAAGCTGTTTCCTTGCTCATTACCTCGCTACCTTCATCAAACGCTTTAAACGTTGGTGAAGTATCGTCTGTGCCATTATCGGAATCGTTTCGATAGGCACTTTCAATTAATTCTAATTGCTCTTTTGCTTTCTTTATTTTATCATTTATTAGCACTCTAAACTCTCCCAGTTGAGCGTCGCTATATCTGTTTTTCGTTTCTTCTGCCATAATCAGTTCTTTTTAATTTCTAGTCGAGTTACAATGTCGTCAAAGGTAATTTCTACACCTGTATCTAGTTGTGGAACAAATTGTAACTCTTTGGTTAGAGTTTCCTGTTTTATATATTCAATATTTTCTTGTACTGCTGGTATAAGTGTTATGTCTTCCTGTAAAGTTACACTTATTTTATCTGTCACTTCAAAACCCGAATCTTTTCTTAAATTCTGAATTCTGTTCACCAACTCACGGGCAATCCCTTCATTTTTAAGTGCTGGGCTAATGGTTACATCCAGTGCAACAGTTATGCCATCTGCATTAGCAACAAGCCAACCTTCAATATCCTGAGAGCTTATAACCACATCATCAAGGGTCAATGTAGTATTTTTTTCAGAAACTAAAACAGTTAATTCGCCCTCTTTTTCCAGTATAGCAATCTCCTCTTGTCCAAATTGCTGAATGACAGCCGCTACCGCTTTCATATCTTTTCCGAAACGTGGTCCCAGTATTTTGAAATCGGGCTTGATTTGTTTTACCAAAATACCTGAAGCTTCATCAATTAGCTCCACTTCTTTTACATTTACTTCACTCTTAATTAAATCGGCTACAGCTTCAATCTCTTTTTTGGTAGCTTCGTCCAAGACGGGCACCATAATCTTTTGCAAAGGCTGGCGCACCTTGATCTTCTCTCGTTGACGTAACGACAATACCAAAGACGATATTGTTTGAGCACGTTGCATTTTTCGTTCCAGTGTTTTATCTATCAAAGAAATAGCTGCCTTTGGAAAATCACTTAAATGAACAGATTGTGGTGCATCCTTCACCACCCCACTTGTTAAATCTTTGTACAACCTATCCATAAAAAACGGTGCAATAGGTGCTCCCAACTGGGCTACGGTTACCAAACAGGTGTACAAGGTTTGGTATGCTGAAATTTTATCTTCGGCATAGTCGCCCTTCCAAAATCGTCTTCTGCTTAAGCGAACAAACCAGTTGCTCAGGTTTTCCTGTACAAATTTTGAAATAAAACGAGCGGCCTTTGTAGGTTCATAGTCTGAAAAGGCTTCGTCCACTTCTTTTATTAAGGTATTTAATTCTGAAAGGATCCAGCGGTCTATTTCTGGTCTTTTTTCTGAAGGGATCTCGGCTTCTTCGTATTTAAAATCATCCAGATTGGCATACAAACTGAAGAATCCATACGTATTGTAAAGTGTTCCGAAAAACTTATTACGTATCTCTCCTATTCCATCAAGATCAAACTTTAGGTTGTCCCAGGGATTGGCATTGCTAATCATATACCAACGTGTAGCATCGGGACCATACGTTGCTAGTACTTCAAACGGGTCTGCTGCATTCCCAAGACGCTTAGACATTTTCTGTCCGTTTTTGTCCAAAACAAGTCCGTTAGATACTACATTTTTATAGGCAACATCGTCAAAAATCATGGTTGCAATAGCGTGTAGCGTGTAAAACCAGCCACGAGTTTGATCTACCCCTTCAGCTATAAAATCGGCTTTGCGCCAGGTGTTTTCAACTTTCTCTTTATTTTCAAACGGATAATGCCATTGTGCATAGGGCATAGAGCCACTATCAAACCAAACGTCTATTAAATCGGCTTCCCGCTTCATAGGTCTTCCACTCGCTGAAACCAAAACAATATCGTCTACAATATTTTTATGAAGATCTACCGTGTCGTAGTTTTCTTCGGAAAAATCGCCTACTTTGAAATCTTCATAGATATCCTTCGGCATAAAACCTGCTTCCACGGCTTTTGCCATTTCGGCTTTTAATTCTTCAATAGAACCAATTACGATTTCTTCGGTTCCATCTTCAGAACGCCACAAGGGTAGTGGGATTCCCCAATAGCGAGAACGGCTTAGGTTCCAGTCGTTCGCATTGGCGAGCCAGTTTCCAAAACGGCCTTCGCCGGTTGCTTTTGGTTTCCAGTTAATGGTCTCGTTTAATTCGTGCATTCTATCTCTAAACTCGGTCACTTTAATGAACCACGAATCTAGCGGATAGTATAAAATAGGTTTATCGGTTCGCCAGCAGTTTGGGTAACTGTGAACGTATTTCTCCACGTGAAATGCTTTGTTTTCGGTCTTCAGTTTGATGGCAATTTCTACATCTACGCTTTTTTCAGGAGCTTCGCCGTCCTCATAATATTCGTTCTTTACATATTTTCCACCCAAATCGCCCAACTCTGCACGGAATTTTCCTTGCAAATCTACCAACGGCACTAGGTTTCCGTTTTCATCTTTCACCAACAAAGGCGGCACTTCTGGCACGGCTTGTTTGGCTGCCAGCGCATCGTCTGCACCAAAAGTAGGGGCGGTATGTACAATGCCTGTACCGTCTTCGGTAGTCACAAAATCTCCTGCGATGATTCTAAAAGCGTTTTCTGGATTGTCATTCGGCTGTGCGTAGTCTAGCAACTGCTCGTATCTAATTTCAAGTAAATCTGCTCCTTTACATTCGGTAATAATTTTAAAGGGTATTTTACTATCCCCTTGCTTATATGCTTTTATAACCTCATCGTTTTCGGTTTCGGTATATTTTCCACCAAATTGTTTGCCAACCAAGTTCTTCGCCAATACCACATTTATAGGTTGAAACGTATACTCGTTGTAGGTACTTACCAATACATACTCAATCTTAGCTCCCACGGTCAAAGCCGTATTACTTGGAAGCGTCCAAGGCGTCGTGGTCCACGCCAGAAAGTAAATTGTATTAGATACTTCGGCCAAGAAATCTGGCAACGTATCCGGGACGGCTTTAAATTGTGCCACCACCGTTGTATCTGTCACATCCTGGTAGGTGCCTGGCTGGTTTAGCTCGTGCGAGCTCAATCCTGTTCCCGCTTTTGGAGAATAAGGCTGAATAGTATACCCTTTATACAGCAAATCCTTGTTATAAATTTGCTTGAGCAACCACCAAACCGTTTCCATGTATTTTGGTTTGTAAGTAACATACGGATCTTCCATATCTACCCAGTAGCCATATTCTTCGGTTACTTTATTCCATACATCGGTATAGCGCATTACTGCTTTTCGGCAGGCGTCGTTGTAGGCTTCCACGGAGATTTTCTTCCCGATATCTTCTTTCGTAATTCCTAATTCTTTTTCAACACCCAGCTCAATTGGCAAGCCGTGTGTATCCCAACCTGCTTTACGGTCTACTTTAAAACCTTTTTGGGTTTTGTAACGACAAAAAATATCTTTAATGGCACGCGCCATTACGTGGTGGATTCCCGGAAGGCCATTGGCACTAGGTGGGCCTTCAAAAAACACAAAAGGTTTGGCATCTTTACGTATGGCAATACTCTCCTCGAAAATGTTTTCACGTTTCCAAAAATCGAGTACGTCCTCGCCTAGTTTAGGAAGGTCTAAGCCTTTGTATTCTTTAAATTTAGTTGCCATACTTGTTCTGTATTTCGACTCCGCTCACTATAAACTTCGGCGGGTATCTTTTTAATCTCCGTCTATTATAAAGTATCCAGAAATAATTAATAGTTACTGTAGTGTTTTAAGGTTGCGAATTTAATGAATTTTGAAGGAAAAATAGACAGTCTGTTTACTTCACTTATCAATGTGTATTTACAATTTCATTTTGAATACTATTTCGATTAAAATAGGGTGGTAAAATCTTTCGGGATGCTCGTAAGATATATACGTATAGATACGTATTTCCTATTTGTTAAAATTTCAATAGATTTACAATGAATTCGTTTTGAAGAAAATATATATGCTGATGGGTAAACGATCTCATGTTATTTTACCTATTTATGAAAAAACTACTACTGTTCATTATTTACATTTCTTTCCCCATCGCCTTTTCTCAGGAAGAAGATACAGACCAACTTATTGAGGAACTAAAATCTAAAATCCGCCAGACCGAAAATACGGAACGATTAAAATGGATGGACAGCCTGTCTAATTACATCGCTTACGACACCAATTTTGAGAATGATTCCATTGTAAGAGCAACCATTGCATATGCTATAAAGTTAGACTCATTCAATATTGCGACTTGGCAGGTGGCCAATCAAATATATTATTTAAATGCTATAGAAGGAACTCCTTTAAAGGCTAAACAAGTCTTTCTAAAAGCACTTGAGAATAGTGGCAACGTAGATGATCCAAACGTATTATGTAAATATTTCTATGAAGGAGGAAACACTTACTTTTATTTAGGTGAATATGAAAAGTCTCTTCAACACTATGACAGTACGTTTATCTATGCAGAAAAAGCACAGAACAATCGCTTTATTGGACTTTCAAAAATGGGGAAGGGCCAGGTGTATACAGACATGGGTGACTTTGGCAATGCCTCTTTAGCGCTACAAGATGCTATAAAATTCTTTGCAACAAAGCAAGATTCTACCAGCATTGTTGAAGCTAAAAACTCCTTGTCTATTTTATACAGTAAAAACGGATTTTACGAAGAAGCCGAAGCCGAAAGAAACGAAGTAATTGCGTCCGAAATCGCCGGTGGCTTTTACAATACACTCCCTGCTGTCTATTACAATGCCGCAGCAGATTATCATAAAATGAATCGTGAAGCCGACAGGATCGCATCTTTAAAGCTCTCGCTGGACGCCTCAAGAAAATCTGATTACAAAGGCTATTACGAACCCATTATGCTTACAGGAATCATTGCCGCCTATGCCGAAAATGACAGCCTGCAAAAAGCGCAATTTTACCTGGATGAATTGTACGTAGATAGAGAAAAAAACACTACCGGGCCTTACAAGGAATTTTATCTGGATGCCATAAAAAATGTAGCATTCGCCAAAAAAGAGTATACGAATGCGATAGCGTACGGCACCGAATACCTGGAGCTTAAACGCCAAGGAAATCAATATGAAGAAATACAAACAGCTGAAAAATTTCTGGCAAAAGTATACACAACTATAGGAAATAAGGACCAAGCTTTTGATCACTACATTCGGTATTCAAATATTAAAGACTCCATTGAAAGTGCTCAAAAAGTAAGGGTATTATCGTACTATCAAACCATATACGAAACCGAAAAAAGAGATCTTAAAATTCAAGCCCAGAAAAGCGATATTGCGCTCTTAAACGAAAAAGAAAAAGTTCGTTCACAATGGTATATTATTGGAATTGTTGCACTTCTTGGAATTTTTGGCGCTATTGTTTTGGCTCGTGCTAGAAATTCGGCTAGAAGAAGGCAGAAGCTTCAAGAAAACTTTACAAAAGACATTTTAAAAACGCAGGAAAACGAACGTGCCCGAATAGCTGGTGAGCTTCACGATAGCATAGGACAAAAACTCCTGATGATTAAGAATGCGTACATAGGAAAGGAAGATGAAGCCGAAGATGAAATAAATCTGGTACGAGAAACTATTAAGGAAGTACGCGAAATGTCGCATAATTTGCATCCCTTTCAGTTTGAAAAATTAAGATTGATGAAATCCCTTAAAAATATGGTGGAAACCTTTCAGAAAAACTCGAATGTGTTTTATTCTGAAGACATCGATACTGAAGATGGAAATATTCCGAAGGAAAAAGAAATCTACGTCTTCAGGATGTTGCAAGAATGTTTGACCAATGTTGAAAAACATGCCGATGCTACCGCCTGTAATCTTTCGGTTACCAACACTGGTAAATTTTTAGTGTTTCAGTTAAAAGACAATGGCAAAGGATTTACCATTCCCAAAAACACTACTGATTTTGATGGCCTTGGAATGAAAACACTCCATGAAAGAGCGCAGTTTATAGACGCGTCATTCACCATAGACTCACAACCCGGCAAAGGAACCACTAGCATTATTAAAGTCCCTAAAAAATGAATCCAACGATAGTAATTGCAGACGACCACCCTATTCTTTTAACAGGAACCAAAGCGTTTCTTGAAAGTAAACGATATACAGTTTTAGGCACCGCACTGGATGGGAATGATGCCTATAACGAGATTGTAAAACACAACCCAGACATTGCGATTCTGGATTTTGACATGCCCAAATTAAATGGCCTTGAGATTGCTGCCCAATGCCAGCAAAAAGGTTTGCAGGTGAAAATCATTATTCTCACCCTGTTCAAGCAAGAAGCCATCTTTCAAGAGGTAGGTAACACCATAAGTGGGTATATTTTAAAGGAGGATGCGCTACAGGAAATTGAGGATTGTATTAAGGCAGTAGTATCTGGTAAAACTTTTGTGAGCAAAAAAATTGAATCCGGGATTCATTTTTCAACCGACTCTGAAAAGCTTACGGACTTGACGGTAGCCGAAGCTAAGATTCTACGGTATCTGGCTAAAAACTTTTCCTCCTCCCAAATTGCCGATGAGCTGTTTATCTCCAAACGAACCGTTGAAAAACACCGCAGTAACATTATTAAAAAATTAGAGATCCCTCCTACCCAAAATGGGCTGTTACTTTGGGTGCAAAAACATCCTGAACTTTTTAAAAAGTAAAGTACCGTGAATAGTGGAGCGCATTTTTATACTAATGGGTATATTTTTAAACATAGCTATTTTCAATGACATCTTCTAAGATCGATACGGTTATTATCGGTGCTGGACACGCGGGTCTATGTATGAGCTATACGCTACAGCAGGAAAATAGAACGCACGTGGTTTTAGAAAAACACGTAACTCTTTATCAGTGGAAAAACCATCGCTGGGATTCATTTAAGTTAAATACACCCTTAAAGTATTCACGCATATCGGGTCAAAACGATGGGCAACCAGATGATAGAAACAGTATACCCTTGAGTGAAAATATTGCCATGTGGGAACATACCATTCAACAACATAGTTTTCCTATTAAAGAATATTGTGACGTTACAGCTGTTGTTAAAAACGCAGATGGAACATTTCTAGTTCAGTTTAAAGAAAACGGGAACGTGGAGTCATCCTATAGGGCACGTAATGTGATTGCTGCGTGTGGGTTTTATCAAAACATAAAAATCCCCAATTTCTCTAAGAATCTTCCTTCCACTATTTTACAATTAGATGTTAAGAGTTATAAAAATCCAGATCAGACAAAAGGTTCGGTTTTGGTAGTTGGCAGCGGTCAATCCGGGATTCAGATTGCCGAAGAGCTAGCTGTATCGGGTAAGAATGTTTATTTGGCAACCTCTGCCGTGGGTGGGACAATTAGGAGTTATAGAGGTGAGGACGCGTTTTTTTGGATGGATCGAATACGTATGCTCACGATGCCCACAACGTCATTACCTACTGAAGAAATGAGATATAACAAAAATGCTTTCACGGGCAATGACCATCCAATTTCTTACTATTCACTCTATAAATTAGGGGTGAATTTAACTGGTGGGTTAACATATATTAACACTAATGGTGATGATCTATTTTTTAAAAATAATCTCCAGGAAAATATTGCGGTTGCACAACAAAAGTATGATTTGCTACTAGAAAAAATTGAAGCATGGATTCAAAATGAAAATAAACACAACTATTATTTGCCTCCCACACAGGAATTAGAATGGGTGCCCAATACACAATTATTAGCGTATGAACCCCCTACAATATTGCATCTAAAAGAGTGTGATATTCAAACAGTTATCTGGACTACCGGATGGACTGCAGATTTTAGTTGGATTAAAATTCCATCAATTCTTGCAGATTTGGGAGCAACACACTTACCAAAGACTTGTGTCACTAAAATTCCAGGATTTTTCTGGTTAGGGTTTCCCTGGTTACGTACACTTAGCTCTGCTAATGTTGGTGGCTTTGATGAGGATGCAAAAGCTATTGCAAATTTGCTTTTGTAATCATACTGAGTAAAAATTATTGGTATTTCAATTTGCGCTTTAGCATATAAAAAACACTTCAGAACTGGAGACATCTTGCACATGAGCTCTTGTTCTTGAGCTCTTTTTTCTTCAATCTCAATTTCGATTTCGGTTTCGGTTTCAATTTCACCAGCTACGTAGGTCTACTTATTTTATAGCAGTGTAAGCACCTGTACTTTTGAGCCTATTCTGGAAACCTAAAATATTCTCTATAATGCAAAACATGCCCACGACTATAAGCGATACCGAATTGGAGATTCTAAAGCTCATTAAAAAGGGCCTTACCTCTGTTGAAATTTCCCGAATAAGGAATTGCTCTACCAGAACCATAGAAAAGCATCGTAGCAATATTATAAAGAAGCTCAAACTACCCACTTCGCAGAATGCCCTCTTTCTTTATCTCCTGAAAAACCCTGATATTTAGACAGCTACGTAGGTCTACGTATTTCTTAGAAATATATTTTATTCTAGTTTTAGCAAATAAAGCAACAAGAACAATCACATACAATTATTTAAAAAGATGACGGTTCCTAACCCATAATAAGTTCATTATGAAAAACATTACTTTTTTATTTAGTCTGATATTCGTATTTAGTTTCTCAAAGAATAGTAATGCACAATGCGTCACTTCTGAAACCGTAAATTTTTCATATACAGGATCCTTACAAAGCTGGACCGTTCCGGATGGCGTAAATTCAGTTACTTTAACAGCTGTTGGTGCTAGCGGAGGTAATTTTGAAACTCAAAATGGCACTGTGAGACAAGGAGGAAAAGGAGCCCGCGTTATTTGTGACTTTCCCCTACCGCCTGGTGTAAAACTGCAAATTATTGTGGGCGGAAGAGGAGAAGATCATCCTGGACCTGCTGAAATGAAATTTTTAGGCGGCGGTGGTGGTGGAGCAACATATATAGGTTTTGGTGATTTTGGATATGTTAATTTTATAAATGATAATCTTCTTCTAGCCGCTGGAGCTGGTGGTGGAGCTGGTTCGCTTTCTGATGCTGGAGATTCGATGGTTTTAACAATGAATAACATTGCTGTAGGAGGTTTAGCTGGTTCAGTACCAAATTCATCTGGAGGTGGCGCAACCAATAATGCTAATGGTGGTTCTAATTTCTCTCAGGTAGATGCTGGTGGACACGCTGCAATCATAGGCGCAGACGGAGGCTCTTCAGGTGCTCTTAACCCTTTTGGTTCTACAATTGATGGAGGTTATGGTGGTGGCGGTGGTGCTGGAGATTCTGGAGGCGGAGGCGGAGGTTTCGGCGGAGGAAGTGGTGGACAAATTCCCGGATTGCCAGGGTTTCCAGGAACTTCTAGGAACTATGGAATAAATCAAGTCTTTAATCCCGGTGTGAATAGTGGTAACGGTTCCGTAACAATTTCATATACAAGAAGTTTTATAGACACGACAGATCCCATAATCACCTGTCCAGCAGATGTAATGATAGCTGCAGATGCAAATTCATGTATTGCCACAGGAGTCAATCTTGGTTCTCCTACTGTGACCGATGATTGCACTGGAGTTACTTTTACAGATAATGCGCCTGCTACGTTTCCTCTAGGTACAACAATAGTAACATATACAGCTACTGATACTAGTGGAAATACCGCGACGTGCTCGCAAACCGTAACCGTCGAAGACAATGTAGACCCGGTAATTTCTTGTCCAGCAGCTATTACAGTAAGTAATAAACCCGGTGATTGTGGCGCTATAGTTACCTATCCAATACCAACAGTAATGGATAACTGCAATGCGAATACGGCAATCGAAACCTTCAATTTTACGGGCAGCATAGAAAATTTTGTAATCCCGGCCTTTGTCACTAATATTAGCATTGAGGTACGGGGTGCAGAAGGAGGAAATAACACTTCTTCGGGTCTTACGGCGGGAAAAGGGGCTATCCTAACGGGCGATTTTAATGTTACCCCAGGGGACATGCTCAAGATACTGGTAGGGCAACATAATAATTCAGGTAATAATGGAGGGGGAGGTTCTTTTGTAACCTTGTCCGACGACACTCCCCTATTGATCGCCGGAGGTGGTGGCGGTTCAGGTAATACGTTTGGCGGTTCAGCAAGACACGGTCAGGTTGGTATTGCTGGCGGGGCTTCAGGAAGTGGTCGTCCAGGCGGTGACAATGGCAATGGAGGGAGCGCCTGTGGCGTCTGTGTTGGAGCTGGCGGTGGCTTATTGACCAATGGTGCAGATGGAGAATTTACTGGCAACGGAGGTAAAGCCTTTGTAAATGGCGGAGCCGGTGGTGGCGTAAATGGTCAAAATTTTGGCGGTGGCGGATTTGGTTCTGGTAATGCTGCAGGAGCTGGTGGTGGCGGTTATTCTGGTGGCGGTGGTTCAAGTACGAACCGTCAAGGCGTTGGAGGTGGCGGTGGCTCCTTTAATGCAGGAAGTAACCAGACCAGTGTTACTGGAGACGTAGATGGTAACTCTGGCAACGGGGTCGTAATTATTAGTTATGAACGCGTCACCATAACACAAACAGCAGGCTTAGAAAGTGGCAATGCCTTTCCGGTAGGAACCACAACCAATACGTTTACAGCAACAGATCTTGCTGGTAACACAGCCACTTGCAGTTTTGATGTTATCGTTGAAGATACTGAAGCACCCATAGCCAGTTGCGCGACACCCTTTACAATTCAATTAGATGGCAATGGCGATGCCAGTATCTTAGCTGAAGCTATTGACGGAGGTTCAACAGATAACTGTGGAATAGATATAACTACCATCCCATCCGCTCCAACATTTTTACAAACAACCCTAGCAGGTGGAAGTGCTTCACAAGGCAATATGTTCGATGTAAGGGCTGTAAATAATATCATCATTAATTCCTTTGATGTACAAATTAATGGTGGCTCTGGAGATTTTGAAGTGTATTATAAAACAGGAAGCTATCTTGGATCAGAAAATAATGCTGCAGACTGGACGCAAGTAGCTACTATTCCAGGAGTATCAAATATAGGTCTTCCCACTCCGCTTAATTTAGATTTAGCAATCCATGTCCCCGCAGGAAATACTGTTGCCTTCTATGTAACTACAAATCGTACGGGAGGCGTTGGTTACACTGTTGGAACCAATGAAGGAGCCCTTTTTGCATCGGACACAAACTTAGAATTTTTCGAAGGGATTGGTAAATCATACCCCTTTGCTAGTAATTTTAGACCCCGTATCTTTAATGGAAGGATTCGGTATTCAATCCCACAGAACCGTGTAGATTTCAATTGTTCAAATATTGGTGCAAATAATATTCAATTAGTAGTTGTTGATACTAATGGAAATAGTTCAACCTGTACTACCATAGTAACGGTTGAAGATAATGTACCACCAGTGGCTGTTTGCGAGAATATTACAATACAATTAGACGCTAATGGAAATACTAGCATTGTAGCGGCCGATATAGACGGAGGTTCTAACGATGTCTGCGGAATCGCTTCGCTTTCAGTAGATATAGACTCCTTCGATTGTTCTAACGTAGGACCAAACAATGTAACCCTAACCGTAACCGACGTAAACGGAAACTCTTCAACCTGTACAGCAGTAGTAACTGTTGAAGATAGTTTACCGCCAGTGGCTGTTTGCCAGGATATCACCCTTCAATTAGATGCTGCTGGAAATGCAAGCATCGTTGCAGCCGATGTAGATGGTGGAAGTACAGATACCTGCGAAATCGCTTCGCTTTCAGTAGATATAGACACCTTTGATTGTTCTAACGTGGGGTCGAACAACGTAACCCTCACCATAACAGATGTAAACGGAAACAGCAGTTCTTGTACGGCCTTGGTAACTGTTGAAGATACCATTACTCCAACAGCCCTTTGTCAAAACATCACGGTACAACTTGACATTGATGGAAACGCTAGTATTTCAGCCTCCGATATAAATGATGGTTCTACCGATGCCTGCGGAATTGATACATTAAGCATAGACGTGAACTCTTTTGATTGTTCGAACGTAGGACCAAACAACGTTATTTTAACCGTGACCGATGTAAACGGAAACTCAAGTTCTTGTACCACAGTAGTAACTGTTGAAGACAATGTTGCACCTATAGCGGTTTGTCAGGATATAACTATTCAGCTGGATGCCAATGGCGATGCCAGTATTCTAGCTGCCGATGTAGACGGAGGTTCTTTCGATACCTGCGGAACCGTGAGTACATCCATAGATACAACCGATTTCACCTGTGCCGATGTAGGTCCTAACAATGTTATCCTAACCGTAACCGATGTAAACGGAAACTCAAGCTATTGTACAGCTGTAGTAACTGTTGAAGACAACATAGACCCAATAGCAGTGTGTATGGATATCACCGTGCAACTAGATGCGAACGGCGATGCAAATATTGTAGCCAGCGATGTAGACGGAGGTTCTAACGATGTCTGCGGAATCGCTTCGCTTTCAGTAGATATAGACACCTTCGATTGTTCTAACGTAGGACCAAACAATGTAACCCTAACCGTAACCGACGTAAACGGAAACTCAAGTTCTTGTGTGGCCATAGTAACGGTGCAAGACACTATAGATCCCTTGATGAACTGTCCAGCAGACTTCACCGTTGGAACAGATATAGGCATTTGTGGGGCTACGGTAAGTTTTGCAGATCCTATCCCAATAGATACTTGTGGTATTGCTTCTCTAGTACAAACAGCAGGATTGCCAAGTGGTAGCGTGTTCCCAGTAGGTTCTAACGTTATAGAATATACAGCAACCGATGTAAACGGAAACACCACTAGCTGTAGCTTTACCATCACCGTAGTAGACGACGAAGCTCCAACAGCAGTATGTATGGATATTACCATACAACTGGACGCTGCAGGAAATGCAACTATTCTCCCAACCGATGTGGACGGAGGAAGTACCGATAATTGTGCTATGGATACCTTAAGTATAGACATAAACACCTTTAGCTGTGCAGATATTGGAACCAACAATGTGGTGTTGACCGTAACAGATACCGCAGGAAATACAGCCACTTGTACTGCCATCGTAACCGTGGAAGACCTAACACCACCAACAGTGGTCTGTCAGGATATCACGGTAACATTAGATGCAACCGGTGTTGTAATAATTGATCCGTCCTTATTGGATGGAGGTAGTACAGATGCTTGTGGAGGACTATTTACCTACTCCGCAACACCAGATACCTTTACCTGTGCCGAAATTGGCGATAACAGTGTCACCCTAACAGTAACAGAAGCGCACGGGAACAGTGCCAGCTGTGAAGCTATTGTAACGGTTGTAGACAATACGCCACCTATCTTAGTTTGCCAGGACATCACAGTGCCACTAGGTGCAAACGGGATGGTAAGTATTGTAGCCAGCGATGTAATTGCCAGTGTAGATGACGCCTGTGGTATTAGTGCCACTGGATTGGACATAGACGATTTTAGTTGTGACGACTTAGGAATACCAGTTACTGTAACGGTATTTGCCAGTGATGTAAACGGAAACCTTGTTAGTTGCACTGCAATCGTAACAGTAGTAGATGAGCTAGGGCCACAATTTGACCAGGGAAGCCTTCCGGAAGACCAAGTACGTATGGCCGATGGAAACGGAGAATATATCCTGGAAGATTTTACCACGAACGTAATGGTAACAGACAACTGTAGCGTACGCAATGCAGCCATTGTCCTAACTCAAGACCCAGTGGTTGGCACAGTTCTTACCGTAGGTGTCTACGATATTACTTTGAGTGTAGAAGATGACTTCGGTAACATGGCTTCATATGTATTCGAACTGGAAGTAGTAGCGCCATTAGGTGTTGGTGAAAATAATTTCGATAGCGCTAGTTTGACGATGTATCCTAACCCAGCAACAGACTTTGTACTATTGAGCAACCCACAGAACATCCCATTAAAAGAAGTAAGT